>JAICMG010000066.1 GCA_025929365.1 Frankiaceae bacterium | reverse complement strand
CGCACGTGTGACAGGGAGCTCTGGCGGCGGGATCGCGACTCGGGCCATGATCACCGACGTGACGTCGACGTCGGCCGGCCCCCGAACGAGAAGGGCCATCAACCTCGAACGCTGGCCGGACATGGCGCCCCCACCACCGGCACCGCTGCGATCCGCGCTCGCACGGGCCGCGATGCGCCGGATGGCGCGCCACGCCAAGTTGCGGGTCGAGCTGCCAGACGGCTCCCACATGGGCCCCGACGATGGCCCGGTACTGCAGGTCGAGTCCTCCGAAGGGTTCTTCACCCGGCTCGGACGAGACGGCAAGATCGGTTTCGGCGAGGCGTTCATGGCCGGTGACTGCGACGCGCCGGATCTCGCCGCCGCCATCGAACCGCTCGCCCGCAACGTCGACTCGCTGATCCCACGGTGGCTCCAGTGGATTCGCAGCGTCTACGAGGCGCGGCAGCCCGTGGCGGAGGACAACGACCGCAGGGGAGCCCGGAGCAACATCCACCGCCACTACGACTTGTCCAATGACCTGTTCGCGCTGTTCCTCGACGAGACGATGACCTACTCGTCGGCGCTGTTCGACGACATGAGCGAGTCGTTGACGACTGCGCAGCACCGCAAGATCGACCGGCTGCTCGACCAGGCCGGCGTCGCGGCCGAGTGCAGGGTGCTCGAAATAGGCACCGGATGGGGCGAGCTCGCTATCCGGGCGGCTCGGCGCGGTGCCGCGGTCACCACCATCACGCTGTCCGAGGAGCAGGCCGCCCTCGCGGTGAAGCGCACCAAGGCCGCCGGCGTGGCCGGGCTCGTCGATGTCCGAATCTGCGACTACCGCGACATCGAGGGAGCCTACGACGCGATCGTCAGCGTCGAGATGATCGAGGCGGTCGGCGAGCGGTGGTGGCCGACGTACTTCGAGGTGCTGGATCGCCGCCTAGCCCCCGGCGGTCGGGTCGGGCTCCAGGCGATCGTCATGCCGCACCGTCGGATGATGGCGGCACGCCGCTCGTACAGCTGGATCCACAAGTACATCTTTCCCGGCGGCATCATCCCCTCGGTTCACGCGATAGAGCGCATCGTCGGCAGGCGGACGTCGCTGGAGATCGTCGACGCGAAGCACTTCGGGGCGTCGTACGCGGAGACGTTGCGGCGCTGGCAGGACCGTTTCGTCGCCGCCGCCGACGCGGTCGACGCCCTCGGTTTCGATGCGACCTTCCGTCGAATGTGGTTGTTCTACCTGGCGTATTGCGAGGCGGGGTTCCGGGCGGGATATCTCGACGTCGTCCAGTTCACGCTCGAGAAGCCGAAGTAGAGCTGACCGGGGGATGAGCGCGTTCGCGGGCGACCGGTTCACGACCGGCCTGGCCGTGACCGCCGCCGTCGACATCGTCGCGTTCGGCGGGACGTGGTTGGCCGCCCGGCGAATCGGTCGCTACAACCTCGTCGACGTCTGCTGGAGTCTTGCGATCCTTGCGATGACCGCGGCATCGTTCCGGTGGTCGGTCCATGCCGGCGGCGACCTGGCGCGACGCAGTCTTGTTCTCGCGATGACCGCGGTCTGGGCGCTGCGCCTGGCGTGGCACATCCGTCGACGCAACCGGGGACACGGCGAAGACCCGCGCTACACCGCGATTCTCCGCGAGGCGCCCGGCTCCGTTGCTGCGTACGCCGTGCGTCGCGTGTTCGTTCCGCAGGCGCTCATCGCCTTCGTGATCTCGATGCCGCTGCAGGTCGCGATGTACCAACGCGGCAGCCGGCCCGCCCTCGACGTGATCGGCGCGGTCGTGTTCGTCACCGGGCTCGCGTTCGAGTCCGTCGCGGATGCGCAGCTCGCCCGCTTCATCCGCACTCGAACCAGCAGCATCGAAGTGATGGACAAGGGGTTGTGGCGATACAGCCGCCATCCCAACTACTTCGGTGAGTCTCTGCTGTGGTTCGGATTGTGGTTGCCCGCCGCCGGCGACTGGCGCGGACTTGTCGGCATCCTCTCTCCGGCGATCGTGACCTACCTCGTTGGTTTCGCCACCGGCAAGCCGCTGCTGGAGAAGAGCATGGCCAAGCGCAAGCCGGCGTACGCCGAGTACGTGGCCCGCACGGCGGGGTTCGTCCCGCGGCCCCCACGGCGATCCCGCACGTAGCGCTCTATCGTCTGCGGTTGGCGCCATGCCGTTTGGCTTGGCGCCAGGAGTAGGTGAACGACGGCGCCTTGCCCTTCCCACCAGTCATGACCTCGGCGATCGACTGGCCGGGAGGATGTGCAGTTCCGGCACCGGCCAGCAGTGTTGGTTCTGACCCGTACTTGCTCAGGATGTTGTCCCGATGGCCCCAGCAGCCATTCGCCTGCGGCGACTGGCAGTCGACGTTGATTCCGCTGCCATTGGGTGAGTAGCCGTCCTCGTACATCCAGTCGTAGTCCGAGGCCAGCGGGCCGAAGTCGCCGGCCCAGATGGACCCGTACTGCGAGACACCCATGTGCTCGAGTGCGGACAACACCGGCGTGGGGTCGACCCTCGCGACCGCGGCGGAGTGCGAGGCCGTGTTGAGCTCGGACGTCAGTCCGGCGAACGGCCGCAGCCCGCGACCGACTCGCTCCAGGTCCGTGATCACGAACGTCTGCTCCGCCACGGTGAGCTTGTTGTAGTTGCGCGGAAGGATCAAGGCTGGATGCTTGACGCCGTCCAGCGCCCGAGCGCGTTTGATCGCGGCCAGCGCCTGACGCCGGCACGTTGCGGTGCGCCAGCCCTTCGCGCAGGTCGTGAAGAAGTCCGGCTGCGCCGGGATGTTGCCCGGCGGGTTCACCACCGCCGGGGCGAACAACCGAACCGACAGCGGTGCGAGCCCGATGGCGGGCGCCAGCCGCACCGACGGCGTGAGCACGACGGCGAGCGGGGCGCCGAGCTCTCGAGGTCGGATGGAGGCCTGGCCGGCTGCGGCCGGCTCGACCGATCCGACCACCACGGACGCCAACAGCGCCGGTCCCAGGAGTTGCACAAGCGTTGATCTGATGTCTCGACTCATCTCGGCTTGTCCCTTCGAGTTGCGGACCCCGATGAGCGACCCCACGTCTGGTCGGCCGTTGCCGGTCGACCGGTGTCGGCGGCTAGCGTCGCCTGCGATTGGCGCCGTGCCGTTTGGCCTCGCGCCAGCTGTACGTGAAGGCCGGCGCGCTGCCGTGGCCGCCGGTCATGACCTCGGCGATCGACTCCCCTGCGGGCGTGCCGGTGCCCGCACCGGCGAGCAACGTCGGCAGCCCTCCGTACTTGCCGAGGATGTTCTCGCGGTGTCCCCAGCAGCCGCTGCCCTGCGGCGTCGCGCAGTCGAGGTTGATGCTCCCGTCGGGCGAGTAGCCGTCGTTGTACATCCAGTCGTAGTCCGACCCGAGCGGCCCGAAGTCCCCCGCCCAGATCGACCCGTACTCGTGGACCCCGAGCGCCTGCAGCAGTGACAACACGGGCATCGGGTCGACCCTGGCCACCGCGGCCGTGTGGGATGCGGTGTTGAGCGACCTGGTCAGCCCGGCAAACGGCTTGAGCCCACGACCGACGCGCTCCAGGTCGGTGATGACGAAGGTCTGCTCGGCGACGGTCAGCTTGCTGTAGTTGCGCGGCAGGATCATCGCCGGGTGCGTCACGCCCTCGAGCGCCCGGGCGTGCTTGATCGCGGCCAGCGCCTCGCGCCGGCACTCCGAGCTGTGCCAGTCCTGGGCGCAGACGGTGACGAAGTCAGGGCTCGGCGCGACGTTGTGACGCGGGTTGGTGACCGCCGGCAGGGCTCCCCCGACCGACAGCACCCCGTCGCGGAAGTGCAGCGGCGCGCCGAGCTCCAGGGGTCGGTTTGGAGCTAGACGCGCCGCGGCCGCCGGCTCGAGCGATCCGAGCACCGTCGCCGAGAGCAGCGCCACGCCCAGCAGCTGCGCCACTCCTCGCCGACCTGCTCGGACCATCTCCACGTCCTTTCGACGGCGGGACGATTGAAGGCGGCGGCAAAGATCTTGTCAACTTTTGACAATAAATTCACCCGTTTGCTGGTAATTGAGGTCCTGCAGGTGACCCGAATTCGAGGCCGATCCGAAAAATCATACGGATTATGCCCAATCGGCTCTTGACTCCTTTACTTGACAAACATTTACTCAGTCCGACCGACATCGGCTCATGAAGAGGGGTTGGCCATGTTTCGTCGAGTTGCCACCGTTGTGATCGCCATGGTCTTCACGGCACTGACCACCGCCGCGCCGGCCGTGGCAGCCGGGAACGGAAACGCACACGCGGGCGGCGGCGGCACCGTCGCGACGCCGGACGGGGACTTCCACTGCTGCTGAGGGCTGGCGCCGAAGGCGCTGGGTCAGCGGGTGACGGCCATTCCGGCCGGCATGCTCAACCCGGTGGCAACCGCGGCTCGGCGGTAGGCGTCCCTCGCGGCGTCGTCGTCGCCCAGCAGCTCGAGCTGGGACCCTAGCTCCAGCCACAGCTGCGCGGCATGTCGGTCCTGTCCGACACCGGTGAGCAACGCGACCGCTTCGCGGTAGTAGCGGCCGGCGGCGTCGCTGTCGCCGTCGGCCGCGGCGTGCATACCCAGAAGGGAAGCCGCCTCGGCGGCAAGCGCCGGTGCGATGCGGCGGGTCACGGCCAACGCGCGCGTGGCGAGCTCAGTCGCCCCCGCGCCGTCACCGTCGAGCAGCCGCGCCCGGGCAAGCGAGACGTCGCAGCGCGCAACATCGACGATTCCCGCGCTCGAGGCGGACAGCTCGTCGCGCGCCTCGCACAGGGCCTCGATCGCGTCGGCGGTCAGCGGCGGCTCGAGTCGCAGCAGCATCACACCGAGTTGCGCCCGGAGGCGGGCAAGGTTACGCCGGTCCTCACTTCCCGTGAGCAGGCCGAGCGCGCGCTGCGCGAACGGAATCGCGGCGGCCGTATGTCCCCGGCGCGACTCGAAGACACTCGCCTCCCAGTACGCCGCGGCTCGCGCGGGGACCGAGCCCAGCTGCTCGGCCCGCCGGACCGCGTCGCGAGCGATCCGCACGGCATGCCCGACGTCGCCGCGCTCGAAATAGGCCGCGCCGACCGTCACCGCGAGCCGGACCGCCTCTTCGCCGCCGTCGATTCCGGCTTCCTTGAGAGCCGCGAGCGCGTGCTCCCCGACGTCGATGGCGCGGTTGAGGTCTCCCGACTCGCGATGACAGCGGCTCAGCGCCAGCATCGCCGGGACGAATGACACTCGCGAAGCCTGCGCGGCGACGACGCGCTCGAGGGAGTCGATCGCGTCGTCGTAGCGGCCAAGTGCTTCCAACGCACGAGCTTCAAGCAGGTCCGCTCGTTGTCGGACGTCGTCGGGCAGGTCAGCGCCAGCGGGGCCGGTCACGGCAGCAAGCGCGGCAAGGGCGTCCTGGGCGGCTCCGGTTTCGAGGGCAAGCTCGGCATTGAGCAGCGTGAGGACCACCTCGTCGGCCCGGGCCGGCTCGACGCCCGTAATCAGGTGCTCGGCGGTCGTGGCGAGCACCGCCGCGAACCGCTCGAGCAGGACCGCGTCGGGTCGGCGCTGCCCGGCTTCGATCCGCGACACGTAGCCAACCGTCACCGCGCCGTCGGCGAGATTTGCCTGGGTGAGGCCGCGGGCGAGTCGCAAGTTGCGGATGCGCTGCCCGAGCGCGCTGGGATCGGCCTCACGGAGCCTGCCGGCCAGCTCGGCGTTCACCGGGATCGCGCTCCCCTCTGAGCGGCTAGGGCTGGTCGACCCGCAACGCGCTCTTGCAAAAGTTGACAGTAGTTTCCAGCGTTGTCAACGACTCGGGCCGTCTCCGCGCCCGTCTGGCACGAGATGCGCCGTTTCGCCGCAATGCGCCCGCTTACGCTTCCCACCGTGACGAGCGCCGGCAACGCGCTCCCCCCGGGGGGGTCGGTTCGGGTGCGGCTGCTCGGCGGCTTCTCGGTCGAAGGAGTCGAGGAGAAGGCACTCGGCACGCGCAAGGCTCGCCTGCTGCTCAAGCGGCTCGCCGTCGCCGCCGGTCGGCCGGTCGCCGCCGACGACCTGGTCGCCCTGCTCTGGCCGCAGCGCGCACCGAAGGAGCCGGCAGACCAGGTGAGCGTGCTCGTCAGCCGGCTGCGCGGCGTCCTCGGTGCCGACCGCCTGCCACGATCCGACGCCGGCTACGCCTTCGTCGCGGACTGGTACGACACCCTCGAGCTTGAGCGGCGGGTGACCGAGCTCGAGGAGCGGCTGCGTGCCGGCGAGCGGGCATCCGCGCTCGCGATCGCGCACGCCGCCCTGCGCCTCGCGACGGGCGGGCTGCTCCCGGAGGAGCAAGGCGAGTGGGTGGACGAGGCGAGGCCGCCGGCCGAGCGGCTCGTCGCGCGCGCCCGACTGCTCGCCGGCGAGGCTGCGCTCGCCGCGGGCGAGTTCGGGGCGGCTCGCGGTGCCGGCCAGCTCGTCCTGGACGGCGACCCGTACGACGAAGCCGCGCTGCGACTCGTCATGCGCGCCGACGCACTCGGCGGCCGGCCAGGCGCCGCTCTCGCGGCGTTCGCCGCGGTCCGCAACCGGCTCTCCGAGGATCTCGGCTCGGACCCCTCGGAAGCGACCGAACAACTGCACCTGCAAATCGTTCGCGGCGAGCTCGACCCGTCGACCGGAGTGCGCGATGCACCTGTCGCCATCGTCGGACGCGACCGCGAGATCGGCGTGCTGGATGACCTGCTGGCTCGCGCGGCAGACGATCACGGCGCCGCCGCGGTCGTCGAAGGCGAGGCAGGGATCGGGAAGTCCACCTTGCTGACGGCATGGATGGCGCGAGCCGCCCGCGGCGCACTCGTCCTGTCCGGACGCAGCGATGAGCTGGGTGGAGATCTCCCCCTGCAACCAATCATCGACGCGCTCGCGACGCACCTGACCAGCCTCGGCCGCGACGACGCTGCCCGCTTGCTCGGCGACGACGCCCCAATGGTCGGCCCGCTGCTCGGGCTGGCTACGGCGGATCCGCGGGCCTCCGCCACCCGCGTCACCGACATGGCCGCGGGACGCTCACAGCTGTTTGCGGCGCTTGCCGCGGTGATCCGCCGAGGCGCCGGCGATCGTCCCGCGGTGATTGCCGTCGACGACCTGCACCGGGCAGCGCCGGGGACCGCCGAGTTCCTGGCGTTCTGCGTGCGCCGCGTGCCGCGGGTTGTGGTCGTCGCGACCCGACGCCCCGACCCGGGACCCGACCTGCCGGAGGCACTCCGGATCGAGCTCGGGCCGCTCGAGCTCGCCGAGGTCGTCGCACTCGTCGGCGCCGAACGCGGCCCGGTGCTGCACCGGCGCAGCGGCGGTCACCCGCTGTTTCTGCGAGAGCTCCGCTCGGCCGCCGAGGATGAGCTGCCGGCATCGCTCGTCGCGGCTGTCCGAGCCCGGCTGGACAACCTCGGGGAGCCGGCTCGCTGCGTCGAAGTGGCCGCCGCCTGCGGGACCGAGGTGGACGCGACGCTGGTCGCCGCGATCACCTCTGAGCCGGTGAGCACGGTCCTCGACAGCATCGAGCAGGCCGCTCGCGCGGGGCTACTGCAGCCGCGCGGCACGGCAATGGCCTTCAGCAACGACCTGGTACGGGAGGCCATCGAGGCCGGCACCTCGCCCGCGCGCCGCGTCGCGATCCATCGCGCCGCCGTCGTCGAGCTGGCAAGCCGCCCGTACGCCGACGCGCTGGCCGTGGCCCGGCATGCCCGCCTCGGCGGGGACCCTGCTGTAGCGGCGGGTGCGCTCGTCGCCGCGGCCGCGGCCGCGGCTGATCGGTTCGAGGCGAAGTCCGCCGAGCAGCTGCTCGACGAGGCCATCGAGCTGCACGACACACCGGCCGCGCGCCTGGCCCGTGGCCGGCTTCGCCTGTCCCGGCTGGACCTGGACGCGGCCCGGCAGGACGCGCTTCGCGCCCTCGAGCTCGGCGCCGGCATCGACGGGTTCGAGCTCGCCGGGTGGGTCGCCTACTACGGCCGCGACTACGACACCGCCGTGCGCTACGCCGACGAAGGCGTCGAGCGAGCCGGTGAGCCCGGGGTCCGGGCGAGCTGCCTGGCGCTCGCCGGGCGGATCCGCCACACCCGTGGCGAGCTCGCCGACGCGGCGTCGCGGCTGGAAGAAGGAGTCGCGATCGCGCCGGCGGGGATCCGCGGCATGGTCCAGGTCTGGCACGGGCAGCTGCTCGCCCACACCGGCCAGCCGGATCGCGCGGCGGACACGGCCGGGCGCGGCGTCCTCGACCCGCACCTGGCGCATCCGTTCGCCTGGGGTCACGGCCGGTTCACCCTTGCCTACGCCCACGCGGTCGCCGGCCGCTGGACGGCCGCGCTCGAGGCGGTCGACGACCTCGACGCGCTCGTCGCCCGCCAAGGCGACCGGCGCTTTCCGCCCGTTGCCGCCAACGTTCGCGGCTGGCTGCTGCGGGGTGCGGGCCTGCTCGATGCGGCGCGCGAGCTGCACGAGTTCGCGGTCAGCTTCGATCCGGGGCCGACGTTTCAGGAGGCCCGCTATGCCGGCATGCTCGATCTCGGTGAGGACAGCCTCGCAGCCGCCGACCCGGCAAGCGCCGAATCCGCGATCGCCGCGGCGAAGGGCGTACTCGAGTGGACGGGGTCGATGTCCTGGCGGCACCGCAACCGTTACCGCCTGCTGACGGATCGGCTCGCCGCGCTGGATGGCAGGTACGACGAGGCGGCCGAGGACGCCCGCGCCGTCGCAGCGGCCGCCGGCGCGCGTGGTGACCTGCGTTACCAGCGCCGCGGGCTGGTGGTGGCAACGGCGATCGAGGCGCGCGCAGGGCGCACGCCCGACCCGGTGGAGCTTGTGCGCCTGGTCGAGGACTTCGTCCCGCTCTCGGGACCGGACGGATGGCGCGACCTCGCGGAGCTGGCCGCGGCGACCGGTTCCGCACCGGCGTGGCGCCGTGCCGAGGAGCTGGCCGCGACCGTCGTGGCCGCCACCGCGCAACGGGCCTATGCCCGCGCGATCAGTGATGCGGTCCGCCATCAGCTGGACCGGCTCAGACCATGAGCGACTCGCCCGGCCGCAAACCCGTTGCAAACGGCGGACACCATGATCTGGCCATGACAGCGGGACCCGTCACCGAGTTGCTCTCCCGCGCTTCCGAGCGGCGCGACGTACGCCCTGCCGACGGCAAGAGCTCGTCGAGCTTCGAGCGCGTCACCATCGACGGCCACCGCTACTTCCTCAAGCGGCTGAGCCCCGCCACCGACTGGATCATGCGCGTGACCGGCGACCACGTCCACCGGCCGTACCTGATCTGGCAGGCAGGGTTGATGGACCGGGCGCCCGCGTGCATCGACCACACCGTCGTCGCGATGGAGATCGAGGGGACTGGCGATGACGCGGTGTGCTCGACCTTGATGCGCGACGTCGGCGACCACCTCGTCCCCGAGGGCGACGCGACCGTGCCGCCCGCCCAGCACGAGAACTTCATCGACCACCTCGCGCAGCTGTCCGCGACGCTGTGGGAGTTCACCGACACGATCGGTGGGCTCACCACGATGTCCGAACGACTTCGTTTCTTCCAGACCGACACAGTGACCAGAGAGCTCGCGGTCGCGGATCCGCCCGGGCCGATCGTGGCGGCCGACGCCGGCTGGCGCGCGCTCCCCCATCTGTCCCCGACGCTGGCCGAGCTGGCCGACGCCGTGCAAGCCGATCCGAGCGTGCTGACCGTCCCGCTGGCCGAGACGCCGACCACGTTTCTGCACGGTGACTGGAAGATGGGCAACCTCGGGTCCCATCCCGGCGGGCGCACGATCCTGCTGGACTGGGCCTATCCCGGGTCGGGCCCGGCGTGCTGGGACCTGTGCTGGTACCTCGCGCTCAACCGCGCCCGCCTGCCGGAGAGCAAGGAAAGCGCGATTGCCCGCTTCCGCACGTCGCTGGAACGCCACGGGGTGAAGACCCGAGGATGGTTCGACCGCCAGCTCGACCTGTGCCTCGCGGCGATGATGGTGACGTTCGGCTGGGAGAAAGCGATCGGCGACGAGGCGGAGCTGCGCTGGTGGGAGGCGCGCGTCACGGAGGCGCTCGCCCGGCAGGACATCGACATCTCGCGACGGGTTGCATGACCGTCGACTTCTACGCCGGTGCGGCGCGACGGTGGGCCGACGGCGCCACGATCGTCTACGGACCGATCGCGCATCGGCTGCTCGACACCAGTCCGCACCGGCTGACCGGCCGGACGGTGCTCGACGCGGGATCGGGCACCGGGGTCGTGAGCAGCGCCCTCATCGAGCTCGGCGCGCGGCCGGTCGCGGCTGACCTGTCCCACGACATGCTCGCGTGGGGCGCGAGGCGGCGCCCTCCCGCTGTGGTCGCCGACGTGGCGCGGCTCCCGTTGCGTGACGATGCGGTCGACGATGCCGTTGCCGCGTTCGTCTACAACCACCTCACCGAGCCGGGAGCCGCACTGACCGAAGCGGCTCGCGTGACCCGCGCGGGTGGTGCGGTGCTCGCATGCGTCTACGCGAGCTCCAGCCGCAGCGAGGTCCGCGACGCCCTGGACGATGCGGCACGTGCGGTCGGGTGGCGCGCGCCCTACTGGTACACCCATCTGAAGCAGACCGCGACGCCGGTCCTTGGTGACGCGGACAAGATGGCGCACGCCGCCAGACAAGCGGGACTGGTTGACGTCACGGCGGACGAGGAGTCCGTCGATGTCGGTGTCGAGGAACCCGAACAGCTCGTCGACTACCGGCTGGGACAGGCGCACTTCGCGTCATGGCTCGACGCGCTCGAGCCCGGCAAGGCTGACGAGATCCGTGATCGGCTGGTCGAGACGATCCGCCCGATCATGGCCCCGTACCGGCCCACGGTCGTCTTCCTGGTGGCCCGCGTCCACTGACTGCAAACCGGTCGCAAACCGCGCATCGCACGATCCTCCCGACCACGCACACCAAGGAGGATCGATGGACGAGAACAAGCTCAACGAGATCGTCGGACAAGCGGTCGGTGACTTCGGATCAGTGCTCACGGGCGCCCTCGTCGTACTCGGCGATCGACTCGGGCTGTACCGCGCACTCGCCGCGGCTGGCCGTCCGCTCACCAGCACCGAGCTGGCCGAGCAAGCGGACTGCGCGGAGCGCTACGTGCGGGAGTGGCTCAACGGCCAGGCCGCGAGCGGCTACGTCACCTACAACGGCGACGGCCGCTACTCGCTGAGCGAGGAGCAGGCGATCGCGTTCACCGACGAGTCCAGCCCGGCCTGCGTCGTCGGGGGCTTCCAGGTGATGCTGGCGGCGACCCGCGCGGTCGATCGGCTCACGGAGGCCTTCCGCACCGGCGAGGGCGTCGGCTGGCACGAGCACCACCACGACCTGTTCCACGGCACGGAGCGGTTCTTCCGCCCGGGCTACATCGCGAACCTCTCCGCGAGCTGGATCCCGGCGCTGGACGGCGTCGAGGACAAGCTTCGGGCGGGCGCGAAGGTCGCCGACGTCGGCTGTGGCCGCGGTGCGTCGACGATCATCCTGGCCAAGGAGTACCCGAACTCGACCTTCACCGGGTTCGACTACCACGAGCCGTCGATCGATGCGGCACGCAAAGCCGCCGCGGACGCGGGTGTGTCGGATCGCGTCAGCTTCGAAGTCGCCAGCGCGAAGGACTTCCCCGGCACCGGCTACGACCTGGTGGCGATCTTCGACGCGCTGCACGACATGGGAGACCCGACAGGTGCTGCCGCGCACGTGCTGAGCACTCTCGCCCCCGACGGCACCTGGCTGATTGTCGAGCCCTTCGCCAACGACGACGTGGCTGACAACCTGACGCCTGTCGGGCGGGTCTTCTACTCGGCATCGACGCTGATCTGCACACCGGCGTCGCTGTCACAGGAGGTCGGTACGGCGCTCGGGGCGCAGGCCGGCGAAGCGCGACTTCGCGAGGTCGTGACGGCAGGTGGGTTCACGCGGTTCCGCCGCGCGGCGGAGACGCCGTTCAACATCGTGCTGGAAGCACGTCCCTGATTTCAGTGCTGGAAGCACGTCCCTGATTCAGTACTGGAAGCTCGTCCCTGAACCGGGTGGGACCGCTCGCCAAGAGCGGTCCCACCCACCAGACTCTCGACCATGAGGAGGGGGTTGTGATGGACGATCTCAATGACGTACACCGCAAGGCGCTCGACGCAACCGGCAAGGTGATCGCAGGCGTCGCCGCCGACCAGTGGGGCCAGCCGACACTTTGCGAAGGCTGGGACGTCAGGCAGCTGGCCAACCATGTCGTCGCCGGCAACTACTGGGCCGCCGAGCTCGCCGCGGGCAAGACGATCGAGGAGGTCGGATCGGCCCTCGACGGCGACGTCCTCGGCGATGACGCGGCCGGTAGCTATCGGAAGTCCGCCGATGCCGCTGCGGCGGCGTTCGCGGCTCCTGGCGCACTCGACGCCCCATGTGCGGTCTCCTACGGCCCGGTGCCGGGCTCGATCTACGCCGGACACCGCATCGTCGATGTCCTCATCCACGGCTGGGACCTCGCCAAGGCGACCGGACAGGACACGACCCTCGATCCCGCGCTGGTTTCCGCCTGCCTTCGCATCGTCGAACCGCAGCTGGAGATGCTGCAGGCGAGCGGTGCGTTCGCACCGGCCGGCGAGGTGCCGGCCGGGGCGGACTCGCAGACGAAGCTGCTGGCCTGGCTCGGTCGCTAGGCGTTGAATCGACGACGGGCGCGCGCGCTCACCCGGTGTGCCTGACCGCAGGGTTCGCGGACAGCCGGGGTCCGACGAACCACCTCGCGAGCATGAGGAGGACCACGCCGTACGCTGCGGTCCGTAACAGCGGCAGCGCGATGCCGCCACGACCGGCAAGACCGGCCTCGATCAGCAGTCGCGCGCCGTAGAAGGGCAGCGCTTCGGCGACCACCGACGAAGAGCGCACGGCGAGCTGTATCCCGACCACGCCGATGAGGACGAGAGTCGCTTCGAGCTCGCGAGGAACGATCGCGGCAACCGCGATACCGAATGGCACCGCGATCGCCGCGACCGCACACACCCCTAGCAGGAGCACGCCGGCATTCTCCGGATGCGAGATCAGCGACATGAGCGCGGTGAACAGCCCCGCAATGACGATGCCGAACGGGCACAAGAACAACAAGCGTCCGAGCAGCAGCTCGATCGGCCGGTAGCCGGACATGACAAGCCGCTGGTCGACCTCACTGGAAGACAGCGCCGAGAACACCGTCGCACCGCCCACCGCAAACGCCATCGCCACGCCCCCGGTGCCGACCGCGTCCCGCCCCTCTCCTATCGAGCTGAGGTAGAAGCTCAGCGGCAACGCGACGAGCAACGCGATTGCGACGTGCCGGCGGACCAGGTCCCGGCCGTGCATCTCCGCCATCATGACGATCCGCGACAGCGACTCACCCATGGCCGTTCCGCGCAGGGTGCGAGGGGAGCTCGACGACCCGGTCCGCCCGGTCGAGCTCGGCCAGCATGTGCGTGACGACGACGACCGCCTTGCCTTGATCACTCCAGGCGCGGCAGTGATCCCAGAAGTTGATGTAAGTGCCGCGGTCGAAGCCCTGGTACGGCTCGTCGAGCAACAACAGTCCAGGGTTACCGAGCACCGCGATCGCAAGATTCAGCTTCTGCCGGGTGCCGCCGGACATCTCCGCCGTGACAACGCGCGCGCCTACCGGAAAGCCGAACTCATCGAGCAGGTCGTGTCCACGCCGCAGGGCGGTGGCCCGAGCCAGACCCAGCCCGCGACCGAACATCACGAGATGCTCGTCGGCGGTCAGCAAGTCGAACAGGCCCGGCGTCTGCGGGCAGTACCCTACTTCGTCCGCAGTGCGCACCCGCCCGGCATCGGCCCGCAGCAGACCCGCGCAGATGCGCATCAACGTCGACTTGCCCGCGCCGTTCTCGCCGGTGAGCGCGACGACCTCGCCGCCGGCCACCGACAGGCTCACGCGGTCCAACACGGTCGCGTGTCGGTAGGACTTGCTGACGCCCTCGACGACAAGCTTCTCGGCCACGGCCGTGGACATGCCCCCATAATCGCCTCCGCAACTCCTCACCGGCCATGGCGGTGTGACCTGTGAGGGATTCGGTGACCGCCGAGGAGATGCCGGGCGTGATCCACGTCACTGCCGGAAGCGCCACCGGCAAGTAGCCTCCCCCCGTGCGGTCGGGCGGTGACGGGGCGCTGTTGCAAATGGCCGGCGTCTCCAAGCACTTCCGGCGTGGGCGCGAGGTCGTCGCTGCCGTCAACGAGGTCGACCTGCAGGTTGCGGCCGGCGAGTTCGTCAGCGTCATCGGCCCGAGCGGATCGGGCAAGTCCACACTCCTCCATCTCGCCGGCGGCCTGGACAAGCCCGACGCCGGATCGGTGACGGTCGATGGCCAGGACATCGCCTCACTGTCGGCCACAGGGCTGGCCCGGTTACGTCGGCGCCAGGTCGGCTTCGTCTTTCAGTTCTTCCACCTCATCCCGAACCTCACAGTCAGCGAGAACGTCGCGCTTCCGCTGCTGCTCGACGGCGGCCGCCCGTCCAACGATCGGGTGGCCGAGCTGATCGAGCGAGTGGGCCTGGCGCCTCGAGCCCGACACCTGCCCGGCGAGCTGTCCGGCGGAGAGATGCAGCGGGCCGCGATCGCTCGCGCCCTGGTCAACCGGCCCAGGCTGATCCTGGCCGACGAGCCAACCGGAAACCTCGACCGTGCCACCGGCAACGAGATCCTCACGGTGCTCGAGGAACAGGTCTCACAGTCCGGCGCGGCGCTTCTCATGGTGACCCACGACCAAGCCGCCGCCGGCCGCGCCGACCGGACGCTCAGCGTCGTTGACGGACGGCTGACCGCCCCGCGACCCCGGCCCGCCAAGCGAGCCTGACGTGTTGCGGGTCGCGTTCTGGCTGAACCTCCGCCAGGTCCGCCGACGGCCGTTGCGGGCCGCACTCGCCGTCATCTCGATAGCGGCCGGCGCATCGCTCGGCGTCTCGGTGCTGGTCATGACCTCGAGTGTCTCGGCGGGCTTTCACGCCTTCGGCCGGCAGCTTGCCGGGCCCGCGCCGCTGCGGGTGGTCGGGGCGACCTCGAGTGGCGGGATCGACGAGAAGGTCCTGCCCGCCGTTGCGCACACCGAAGGCGTTCAGACCGCGGTGCCGTTGGTGCAGGTCGTTGCGTACGCGGGCAGCGCGAGGGATCCGCGCGCCGCGACCATCGTCGGCCTCGGCGTCGACTGCCGCGTCCAGGCTGTCGTCGGGCACTTCGGCTGTACGTCGGCAGGGCTCGGCGCGCTCGCGAAGTTCGGCGGCGTCGCGATCAGCCCGGCGCTCGCGGGCCGGCTCGGCGACGGTGCAAGCCTGCAGACCGACCTCGGGCCTGTCCCGCTGCGGTCCGCGCTGCGGCTTCCTGCTCTGAATCGGGTGAACGGAGGGAACGTCGCGGTCTTCCCGCTCCCCGAGGCGCAAAGACTGTTCGCCCGCGCGCACCGGCTCGACGTCATCTACGTCATCCCCGCGAAGGGCGCCGACCTCGGTGATCTGCGGTCACGGTTGCAAGCGGCGGTCGGGCCGTGGAACGGCGTGCTCACCGGCACGGAGGCGCCGCCCGCGATCGGTGTCTACACGAGCACGATCCTTCCGCTGTTTGCCTTGCTGAGCCTGTTCGCGCTCGCGGTCGGCGGCATGCTGATCTTCAACATCTCCTCGCTAGCCATGGAGGAGCGACGGCGCGAGCTCGCGCTGGTCGCCGCGGTCGGCGGCACCGCTCGCGTCGTTCGGGTGGGTGCGGTACTCGAAGGTGCGGCGATCGGTCTCCTCGGTGGTTTGCTCGGCATCGCCGGTGGCACGCTGCTCGCGCATCCCTTGACCTCCAGCCTGTCGACCTTCACCGTCCTTGTCGTCGGTGTGGGGATCCCGGTCCACCTGACCGGTGGTGCGGTGATCGCAGGCATCGCGCTTGGCGTCGTCGTCGGCGCGGCAGCGGCTTTGATGTCGACCCGGCGAGTCAGCCGGATCGATGTCGTCGCCGAGCTGTCGATGCGCGAGGAGACGTTCGAGGCACAACACCGCCGCGACATCGTGCGCGCAGGGGTCTCCATGCTGGTGATGGCCGCCGGGACCGTCTTGTGCTGGTTCGCGCAGCGCAACGGGGCCATCGATCCATGGCAGGCACGGGTTGCGCCCATCGGTGTGCTGACGGCAACGGTCGCCTCCCTGCTGGCGCTGTCGTCTCTCACCGCGGTGGTGGCCGCCGCCTCGGTCGGGGTGGCTCACCGGATCGGCGGATCGGTGGGGCTCGGGGTGGCGAACCTCTCGCGGCAGGGCAGGCGCGCCGGCGTGATGGCGATCGCGGTCGGTGCGGCAGTCACGACGGCGTTCGTCATCGGCAGCACCCAATCCGCCGCAACGGCTTCGATCGAGCACAACATCGAAAGCGGCCACACCCTCGAGGTCTACGTCTCGACGTTGCCCCCCAACAACACCGTCAACATCGAGTCGAAGCCCACGGCAGCTCTCGCCCGGCAGCTTGCGGCGGTCCCCGGCGTCGCGCACGTGGATCGTGCGTTCTTCCAGCTCACCGGTCACAGCAGCAAGAACCTCGTCGCCGTCAACGCCGAGAGCTACCCGTGGCTGAACCTGCCGCTGATCAAGGGCAGCAAGAGCCCCGCGTCGTTCCGATCCGGTCACGTGCTCATCGGCGCGGCGCTCGCCAGGACGCACGGCCTTCGCCCGGGATCGAGGTTGCTGATCGACACCCCGACCGGTCGGGTACCGGTCACGATCGGCGGGATCTGGCGTGACGGCAACCTGGGCGGCGATGACGTCTCGATGCCCACGTGGCTCTATCGCAAGCTGTTCGGCAACCAGCCGGCGCAGAGCTTCGGACTGGTCCCGGATCCTGGCGTCAGCACCACCGAGCTGGCCGATCGGGTGCGGAGCGCGCACCTGGCGCCCGGACTGGTCGTCGAAGACCCTGCCCAGTTCTCGGCGGACATCGCGAAGTCGGTCACCGACCAGCTCACGGCATTCACCGCGATGCAACGCGGCTTGCTCCTCGTCGCGTTCGTCGCAGTGCTGTCGACCCTGCTGTTGGTGGGGGTGCAGCGCCGCCGCGAGCTCGGCCTGCTGGCTGCAGTCGGTATGGAGCCATCGCAACTGGCGAAGATGACGCTCGCCGAAGGGATGAGCGCCGGCGTCATCGGGCTGACGCTCGCCCTTATCGGCTCGGTCGTCATCGAGACCGGGTTCCACCTCGTGCTGTCGATCATCATCGGCTACAAGGACCCGCTGCGCTACGACTTCGCGGCGTACTTCACGTGGAGCGCGGTGTCGCTGCTCCTGGTGGCCGCCGCTTCGCTGCTGCCGGCCTGGCGCAACGCCCGCGTGCCCGTCCTCGAGTCCCTGCAGTACGAATAGACGCCGAGTGCGATCGCGCCGATGAGTCGGTGCTGCTGAGGGAGTCGTAGCGAACATGACCCGCGTACTGACCCACATGACGATGTCACTGGACGGCTTCGTCGCCCAGCCCGACGACAACCCGGCGGAGCTCTTCGAGTGGTACTGGGGCGGCGACGTCGTCGTTCCCACGGCGCAGGAGGAGATGAGCTTCTCGGTCGACGAGGCCAGCGCCTCCGTGCTCCGCGACCTCACCTCCGGCTGTGGCGCGCTCGTCTCCGGCCGGCGGCTGTTCGATCTCACCGACGGCTGGGGTGACAACCACCCGGTCGGTGCGCCCGTGGTGGTGGTGACCCACCGGTCGCCGCCCGCTGACGCTGCCGAGCGGCTCCCGCGAACGACCTTCACCGGCAGCGTCGAGGAGGCCGTCGCTCGGGCGAAGGAGATCGCCGGGGAGAAGGTCGTCACGATCGCGAGCGCGGACATCATCCAGCAGGCGTTGAACCTCGGGCTGGTAGACGAGGTGTGCCTGAGTCTGGTGCCCGTCCTGTTCG
>JAICMG010000121.1 GCA_025929365.1 Frankiaceae bacterium | reverse complement strand
GACCAGCCGAGGTAGTTGCTGTCCACCGAGGCCAGCAGCTCGTCGATGTCGGCGCGGCTGAACCCGCCGACGTACCCGTCCTCGTCATTGATGTAGCGCGGCGACGGGCCGACGAGCACCAGCGCGGCGAAGCGCTCTGGTGCCTGCTCCGCGGCGAGGATGCCGATGATCGACGACACCGAGTGCCCGACGAAGACCACGTCGTCGAGCTCCAGCTCCTCGCAGATCTGCAGGACGTCGTCGGCATACGCCTGCAGCGAGCCGTAGCGCTCGGGGTCGTAGGCGGCGAGGTCGGAGCCGCCGGCACCGATGTGGTCGAAGAGCACGACGCGGTAGCGGTCCTCGAACCGCGGCGCGACGTGGCGCCACATGTTCTGGTCACAGCCATAACCGTGCGCGAACAGCATCGGCTGACCGTCGGTCCGCCCGGAGACATGGATGTTGTGCTGGTCGGCTCTAGCCATCCTGGCCAACACTACGCGCGTTGTTCGTAGGCTCCGGATCAGCCCATGAAGCGCTTGCGCATCGCGATCACTCCGCGCCGCGCCGTCGCGACATCGCGACCGTGAAGTTCAGGAGCCCAACTCCCACAACAAGGATGCCAAGTCCTTGTTGCATCCGGTTCGCCAACCCGCGGTTGAACGAAGCTGATGAGTCTGCGAGCTCCTGGGAGAGATTCGCGAGGCCGTTGGTGCCGTCAACGACTGCGTGCTCCGTGTCGGATGCAGCATTTTGAATCCCTGTGTAGGCGTCGCCTCCGTAGACGGTGTGGCTCGACTCGGCCGCTAGAACTGGTTTGGTCGCATGAAGCGTCACAGCCCCCGAATCAGTTCCGAAAAAGAGCCAGGCCCCGCCCGCGACCGATACGGCAAGCCATACGGCCGCGAGCGCAAGGGAGACACTGAGACGCCCGCGGCTCGGCCCCGGACTGTATGACGGCAGCATGTCAGGTTGCATTTCGATCCTTCCGATCTGTCTGACCAAAGTGGCAATCCCGCAGTCGCGTTTTACACCTGCGGCGCCTCCCTCGTCTGCAGTGGCTGCTGGATCCCGGCGGGCCGAAGGAAGGAGGCAAGCCAGCGCATAGCGGCCCCATCATCAGCGAGCGCCGAGGTGAAGCCAGAGACGCAGGTGTTCCAGGAGGAGACCTTCGGACCGGTCGTGGCGGTCACGCCGTTTGACGATGACGACGAGGTCGCGGCGCTGGCCAACGACTCGACGTACGGGCTGGCCGCGCAGGTGTGGACGAGGGACATCGGCCGCGCGCACCGGATGGCCCAACGGATCGAGGCCGGCATGATCATGCTCAACTGCGGCATCAGCTGGGACCCGGCCACGCCGTTCGGCGGCCACAAGCAGTCCGGCTGGGGCTACGAAAACGGCCAAGAAGGCCTGGAGGGCTACCCCTGCGATCTTGACCGCAAGCTAGTGCTTGGCCAGGTGGGCAGGTCGTCGTATCGTCCCCCTCCGTGAGACGGACCGGTCTGCTCCTATGCGGAGCCCTCGTTCTGGCAGGGTGTAGTAGCAGCTCAACGGCGGGTGACCTGACACAAGACGGTGGCAACGTCTCATCGCCCACGCCTGCACTCGACCGAAGCCCGGTATCGCGACCTCAGCACTTCCAGGTGGTTGCATCCGCCTACTCGCTTGCTGAAGACATCGGCGAGAGTCGCAAGACGTTCGTCGAGTACGTCGTTGAACTGAAGAATCCGAACTCGACCTACCACGGCTCCTTTCCCGAGTACGACATCACCGCATACGGGCCGCACCATCGCGTGCAAGGCACCGACCAGCAGACACTCGGAGAGTTCCCACCTGGTGCGACGTTGTACTGGGCGGATCAAATCGAGGCTCGGCAGCCCGTGACGTCCGTGAAGATCACCTACTCGGGGATCGACTGGTCCAGGACCGTCACGACGCCAGCGGACTACCCACCTTTCCCTGCAAGCGGCGTGCACTACAGCGGTGGGTACGACCCGACCATCACCGGCGTCATCAAGAACCCCTATCCGCGTGCCTTTGGCGAGATCGCCGTTACGGCGGCGTTCTACATGGGGGAGAGTCTCGTCGGTGGCGGAACCGACTTCGTCGATCACCTGCCGGCGAACTCTTCCAAGCCGTTTTCCCTGAGCCTGCTATCGAAGCCGCCGCCCAACTGGCAAAGCATCGTTGTCACCGCAGTGCCCTGGGGCTCTGCCCCGAATGCCTGGAATCAGGCCGCCCTCAAGCTCCGCCAGACGACGTTTGCTCGCTTGCGATGATCCGCAACTGTTCAGCGAGAGCGTTTAGCTGCTCGGGCATCCCCGTCACCTGACGAAACCCCTCCCTGGTGTGGCCGCTCCTACGAGGCTCGCATGAATCAGAGGAATGTTCGCTGATACGCACGCATCTCGTACGGGCAAGTCGACGACGCGACGAGCGCCGGTGCTGTGCGCTATGCACCTGCCGCGAATAGCTCGGCCTGCACTAGCACGAGCTCGATTGCGCGCTCTTCGTGGTCGGGCGGGCGGCACGCCGTACTTCCATCGCGGGTCCTCGGCAAGCGCTTCGGACCACCAGTCGTCCTTGTTGAACGGTGGGTTCGCCAGCACGTAGTCCGCGCGCATGTCCGGATGCAGGTCGCGATGGAAGGCGTCGTCGGATCGGTCACCCAGATCGGCGTCGATGCCGCGCAGCGCGAGGTTCATCTTCGCGAGCTTCCAGGTCGTGGCGACGAACTCCTGGCCGTAGATCGATATGTCGTCGCGCTTGCCGCCGTGGGCGAGGACGAACTCCTCGGACTGCACGAACATGCCGCCGGAGCCACAGCACGGGTCGTACACCCGGCCCTTGAACGGTTCGAGCATCTCAACGAGCAGCCGGACGATGCTGCGCGGCGCGTAGAACTCGCCGGCGTCGCGGCCTTCCTGCCCGGCGAACTTACCGAGGAAGTACTCGTAGACCTTGCCGAGCACGTCGTCGGAGCCGTGGTCGACGTCGGTGAACCCGATGCTGCCGATCAGGTCGACCAGCTCGCCGAGCAACCGCTTGTCGAGCTCGGGCCGGCCGTAGTTGCGGGGGAGGACACCCTTGAGGCTCGGGTTCTCCGCCTCGACGAGATCCATGGCCGTGTCGAGCAGCTGCCCGATGTCCGGCTGCTTGGCGTCCATGAGCAGCCGCTCCCAACGCGCAGCCTCTGGGACCCAGAAGACGTTGTGGCTCGTGTACTCGTCACGCTCTTCGAGGATCTTCTTGCGCCGGGTCTCATTCGGGATGAAGTCCTCGGACTCGGGATCCGCGATCGCGGCCTCGAGCTCGAGGCGCCGCTTGGTGAACGCATCTGAGACGTACTTCAGGAAGACCAGGCCGAGGACGACGTGCTTGTACTCCGCCGCTTCGAGGTTGCCGCGGAGCTTGTCGGCCGCTTCCCAAAGCGTCGCCTCAAGCGACTTCGCGGGCTTCGTCTTCGCTGTCCGCGGCAACCGTCACTCCCATGAACATCCGCCTGTGCGCGGCTCGACGAAACGCCAATCATCGCGCGGTCGATTCTCGGACTGTCGAGGGGTCGTTCGGGCCGGATGTTTCACAAACGTGCGCCCGGCAATCACACGGTTGTAGTTTCGATCTCGCGAAGGGTGGATCAGACAGATGGCGACTGGAAAGAAGGACGCGAAACTGGCAAGTGGCCAACTCAGGTCCAAGAAGTCGACGCCCGCACAAAAGAGCGTCGCTGGCAGTGACCTCAGCCAGGCAAGGAAGAAGAGCGCCTCGAGCAAGAAGAAGTAGGTCTACTTCTTCTTGGATCCACCCCTCGCGGTGCTTGAGGACTTTGTGACTGACTTCGGTGGAGTCTTGATCGACTTCACCGTCTTTGAACTAGCAGCGTAGCCGCCGCGCTTGCTCGATGCCGAAGACTGTCGACCGCTCTTCGCCACGTGGTGCCCCTCCTAGCCCTCGATGAACTCAAGGTACGCCGTCTGATCGAGGCGAATGAGCGCTGCCACGCCACGCATTTGCACCTCTCCGTCGGCGTCTAGCAAGAAGTTGCCCGCCGAGTCAGCTTCAGCAGTGTCAGCCAAGAAGACCTCCTCGGCCTCGGGATAGCCGCTGGCGTAGGAGACCAAGCCGCCACCCGACTCGGCTCCCCAGACACCCAGCACCCACCCGCCGCCGTCATTCAGTCGGATGCGTACCCACCCTGCAAGGTCTCGCGTAGAGAAAAGGTAGTCATAGGCACGCGGGGCAGGCGACGGTCCGGTAAACAGCGTCGCCCATCGCTCGCGCCGTTTCGTCGCGGCCCCGACCGCGTACCCGCCGGCCACCGGGACCGCGACGTATAGGAGCACTAACAACCAGGTCCACCAGGGAAGCGCCGAACCTCGGCTCAGCTTGTGACTGACAACGAACTCGCGGTAGGCCTCGTAGGTTCCAGCAGCGAAGGTGGCATGGAAGAGAGCAGACGCACCCAGAAACCGCAGTGCCCGGTCGCTGAAGCTGACCCCCCAAGAGCCAGCTTCACGTTCGAACGCCCAGGTATAGAGCGCGCCGGGCAGGACCGCCAGGATCGCGACGGCCACGGATTGAAAGGTGTCCCCCACGGGTTAAGCCTGCTCTCCACCGTGAATCTCTGCCAGATCCGACACTCCGCTGTGGACGCCAAGCCGCAGACCAGCTTCGGATGAGGCGGCGGCGTCGGCCAGGCGAAGCGGTCCGTGGACAAGTTCGAACAAACGCTCCGCGCGGCTTCGCCAGTAGCGGAGCAAACCGAACTGAGCGATGTGCAGCCCGCCGCACGACGCCTGACAGACTCTGCCGGTGGAGGTTTCCGCTCGCTCAGCCTCGGCCAACATTATTGACGCGGCGGCGATCAATCGTGCGGCGTTGCTGCTCGCGCCCGTCATCCGCTCCACCCCGCTGGAGCGCTGCGATCGGCTGAGCATCGCAACAGGCGCGCCGGTGCTGCTCAAGCGGGAGGACACGCAGATCGTCCGCTCCTACAAGGTTCGCGGCGCCTACAACCTGATCGCCAGCCTGCCCGAGGACGCGCGCGCCAAAGGCGTGGTGTGCGCGAGCGCCGGCAACCACGCCCAGGGCGTCGCCTTCAGCTGCGCAGCGCTCGGCATCCCCGGCCGCGTCTTCCTGCCCGCGACAACACCAAGACAGAAGCGCGAGCGGATCCGCGCCATCGGCGGCGACGCGGTGGAGATCCTGGTACGCGGCAGCACGTACGACGAGACCAGCGCCATCGCGATCGAGGAGGCCGCGGTTCCGGCGCGACCTACGTGCGCCCCTTCGACCCCCGCACCATCGCCGGGCAGGGCACCGTCGCGGTCGAGATCTGCCACCAGCACCCGGAGCCGCTCAGTCCCGCCGTCGTGGGCGTCTTGAGGCCCGCGAAAGGCTGAGATCGTTGGGCTCGAGGTCTTCCTCAGCCCTGCAGGAGCGCTTCGAACTTCTCGCGCAGCGGGTCGAGACCGGCCGCGGCGGACTCCGCGATTCCTTCCGCGACCAGCTGCGCCGTACGACGTCGGTGTTCGGGGTCATCGCTGCGCGACAGGGAGATCGCGCGGTACAGCTTCACGACGCGACGTCCCGGGTGCAGGCCGCGCTCGCGAAGCAGCGACTCGGCCCGCGCGAACATCGCGTCGGCTTCCTCGAAGCGCCGCTGCGCGCCGATCGCGGTCGCCAGCGGCCACGACACCGGGCCCAGGCAGAAGACGTCGATCGTGATCCACAGGTCCTCATACGGGCGCAGCACTGCCTCCGCCGCCGCGCCCAGCGCGGCGTCGTCGAGCATCAGCGCCAGCAGGGCCGGGTAGGTCCAGCCGGCCAGGATGAAGTCGTCGACCGGAAAGAGATCAGGGCGGTCGATTCGATGGCGGGCCACGACCTCCCGCGCCTCGTCCAGGCGCCCCGCCTCGGCGAGGGTCCAGGCGTGCGTGCCCTGCCAGGTCTTCGCCGTCGGGAATCGTGCAGCGAACTCGCCCACCGCGTCCGCCACGCTGCCGAAGGCCCCCTTCAGGAACTCGATCGCCATCACTACGGCGCCCCACCACTGTTCGGCGTCCGCGACGCCGATCTGCTGGGTGAAGGCGAGGATCTCGTTGTTGAGGTCGGTCGCGGCCTGCATCCGGTCGCTGTAGAGGAGGTACTGCACGGTGTTCACCTGACACAGCGCGAGCACCAACGGCGGGCAGTTCGTCTCGGCGATCCGAATCGCATCCGCCAGCGTCTGTTCGGCGCGTTCGATGTCTCCGATCCCAAGGCACATGACCTGCTCGAACAGCCGCGCCAGCGCCGCGAGTGTCGGGTCACCGGAGGCGTCCGCCAGCGCGACCGACTCCGGCACGAGCGCGCGCGCCACCTCCATCCGATCGGGTAGCAGGTTCGAACGGGCCGAGCGGACCAACACCTCCGCGAGGACCCTCGGATCGTCGACCTCCCGCGCGATGTCGATGGCGAGATCCGTCAGCGTCAGTCTGCGACTGACCGGTACGTCGACGTCGTACCCGATCTCCGCGACGAGGGTCGCGAGGAGCATCGCGACCTCCGCGCTGCGCTGGCCTTCGTGGGCAGCGATCGCCTGCTCGAGCGCTTCGACACGCTCCCGGTCGACGTCGTTGATCACGCTGGTGACGCCACGGAAGTTGGCGATCGCCGCACGCGCAGCGAGGTCGGGCCGGCCGAGGGCGAGCGCCGCGTTGGTCGCCTCGAGCAACGTCTCGCGGAACTCCTGGTTGCTCTGGTCCCGCTGCGCCGAGCCGAGACCGATCGCGGCCGCCACCCGCCGCTCCGGATCAGGATGGCCAGCGTCGATGAGATCGATCGCCTGCCGGTAGTAGATCTCGGCACTCGCGAGGTCGCTCGACGCGGCGGACTGATCGGCGGCGCTGAGCAGGTGACCGACTGCAGCATTGAGATCACCGCCGGTCGGCCCGGCCTCGACCGCGTGATACGCGAGCGCGACCGCGTCGTCCGGCCGTAGCTTCTCCAACACCTCGAGCACGGTCTGGTGCAGCCGCCGCCGGCGCGCGGAGGTGAGCTCGCCGTAGAGCGTCTCCTTCACCATCGCGTGGAAGAACCGGAATCGGTCGCGCCCGGTCTCCTCGATCACCCGCGCCCGCGACGCCTCGTCGAGCGCGTCGAGCAGGGCGTTGTCGTCGATGTCGCTGAGCTGGGCGAGCAGCTCGAGGTCGAAGTCGCGGCCGATCACCGCCGCCACCGAGAGCATGCGGTTGGCGGTCTCGGACAGCCGGCCGAGGCGCCGGCCGATGACGTCGCGTACCCCCTCCGGGACCTCGATCTGGCCGGGGTCATTGACCTGCCAGCGGCCGTCGACCAGCTGCACGGTCGCCGTCTCCACGAAGTGGCGCAGCACCTCGCCCATGAACAGCGGGTTTCCCTCGGTCTCGGCGAACGCCGCCTCCGCGAGCTGCCGCCCACCGGCGTCGAGCTCGTGGCCGGCGACGGACTGCACGAGCTGGATGGTTTCGGCGAGGTCGAGCCCGTGCAGGTCGAGCCGCTCGACTCCGGGGACACGGCGCAGGTCGGCGAGTACGCCGGTCAGCGGGTGGTTGCGTCCCAGCTCAGTGTCGCGATAGGTGCCGACCACCAGCAGCCGCGCCGAGGGATCGGCCGCAGCAGCCTTAAGCAGGTGCACGAGGAGCAACAACGTGGCCCGGGTGGCCCAGTGGATGTCGTCGACGACGAGCACGAGGCCGGACTCCGCGGAGGCCTCGATCAGCCAGGAGGTGACCGCCTCGAACAGCCGGTACTCCTCGGTCCGCGCGTCTGACACCACAGGCTCCGGCAAGCCCGGCACGCGGACTGCTACCTCCGGGCAGAGCCGGACCAGCTCGCCGGGCAGCCGGCCGAGCCGTGGTGTCGAGCGGTGCGTCGTATAGAAGTTGAGTGCCTCGACGAACGGCTGGAACGGAACGCCCAGCTCCTCGTCGCACGCGCCGTACAGGACGACCGCGCCTTCGGCGTGCGCCCGCCGGGCCAGCTCGGCGGCGGTACGGGTCTTGCCGATGCCCGGTTCCCCTGACAGCAGAGCCGCGGACATGCACGCCTCGCCGGAAAGCACCCTGTCCAATATCGCGCCGAGCGAGCCGGTGAGGGCCGGCCGCCCGACGTACGTGACGCCGCCGCCGGTCGCGAGCAGGCCGGGGAACGGCATCACTTCAGCGGAGGTGTCGGCGACAGCAATCGGCTCCCACATCACGCGGCACGCCGGCACGGGCTCCGGGATGCCCTTCAGCGGAAGGTCGCCGACCGACTCGAAGACGAAGCTGCCCCTGCCCCGCGACAGCGAGCGCACCAGGTCGGCGACCAGGACCTGTCCGGGCTGGGCGGCGGCACACAGCCGTGAGGCCTCGACCACCGGCGCGCCGAGCACGTCGGCGCCGTCGATAGACACGTCGCCGGCGGAGATCCCGATCCGCAGCTGTACGGCGAGGGCCGGATCCTCCCGCCCGGCGAGGTCGGCCTGCTGGTGCAGCGCGACCGCGGCACCGACCGCGTCGACCGCGGCCTCGAACACTGCCATCGCGCCGTCGCCGAGGCCTTTGACCACGCGGCCCTGATGCTGGCCGACGATCTCGGTGATCCGCGCCTCGAGGTCGCGCGCCAGCGAATCGGCGCGCTCCTCGCCGAGGGTTGCGCGCATCGCGGTCGAGCCCACGACGTCGACGAACAGCACCGACGCCGTCAGCGTCCGCGCGATGTCTTGCCGCCCCGTGGTGTCGCTCATCGCCGGCTCATTATCGCCATCAGCGCAAGGCGAGCGTCGTACGACGGTCGTAGATTCGGCGGGCGAGTGGAAAGCCGGTCGTCGATTGCACGCACCGGTCGCGGCCCTGATCGCCGCGCTTCCTAGCGTTTGGCAGACTTCCCCGGTGCAGCCTCCTGCTCGACCCTCAGCGCTCGGCGCCGTCGACGCCGCGGCGATCAACCGTGCGGCTTTGCTGCTCGCTCCCGTCGTCCGCTCCACCCCGCTGGAGCGATGCGAGCGCCTGAGCATCGCAACAGGCGCGCCGGTGCTGCTCAAGCGGGAGGACACGCAGGTCGTCCGCTCCTACAAGGTTCGCGGCGCCTACAACCTGATCGCCGGCCTGCCCGAGGACGCGCGCGCCAAAGGAGTGGTGTGTGCGAGCGCCGGCAACCACGCGCAGGGCGTCGCGTTCAGCTGCGCAGCGCTCGGCATCCCCGGCCGCGTCTTCCTGCCCGCGACGACACCAAGACAGAAGCGCGAGCGGATTCGCGCCATCGGCGGCGACGCGGTGGAGATCCTGGTGCGCGGCAGCACGTACGACGAGACCAGCGCGATCGCGATCGAGGAAGCGGCCGGCTCCGGCGCGACCTACGTGCGCCCCTTCGACGCGCGCACCATCGCCGGGCAGGGCACCGTCGCGGTCGAGATCTGCCACCAGCACCCGGAGCCGATCGGCACCGTCGTCGTACCGATCGGCGGCGGCGGCCTGGCGGCGGGCATCGCGGTGTACCTGCGTGAGGACCGCCCCGGCGTACGGATCATCGGCGCCGAGCCCGAAGGCGCCGCCAGCATGACCGCGGCACTGCG
>JAICMG010000059.1 GCA_025929365.1 Frankiaceae bacterium | reverse complement strand
GGCCTCGTCGGACAGACCGAACCGTGCGTGCAGCCGGGCGAGCGGCTTCGGTGCCCACCAGTTCCACCGGCCGGCAAGCCGCATGAACGCCGGCACGAGCGTGCCGCGAACGATCGTCGCGTCCATGAGAACCGCGAGCGTCAGGCCCGTGCCGAACAGCATCATGAAGGCGACCTGGCCACGAGAGATTGCCGCGAAGACGATCGCCATCAGCACCGCCGCCGCGGTGACGATGCGGCCGGTCCGCCCGAGGCCGAGCGCCACCGCGCGCGTGTTGTCGGCCGCGGTTCGCCCTGAGGCCAGCCACTCCTCACGGATCCGCGAGAGCAGGAAGACCTCGTAGTCCATCGACAGCCCGAAGGCGACGCAGAACATCAGCGGCGGCATGGTCGGCGTGAGGAAGCCGGTCACCGTCAAGTCCGGGTACAGCGAGCCGAGGTGGCCCTCCTGGAAGATCCACACCATCGCGCCGAACGTCGCCGACAGCGACAGCGTGTTGAGCAGCAGGGCCTTGAGCGGCATCACGACGCTGCCCGTGAAGAGGAACAGCAGGAGGAACGTCGCGAGCGCGATGATCGCGATCGCGTAGGGCATCGCGCGACCGAGCGCGGCGAGGCTGTCACGGTCCTCGGCCGTCTGACCGCCGATGTCGACCGGCCACGGTGCCGGCACCGACTTCACCGCGCTCAGCATGTCCTTGAGCGCCTGCGACTGCGGGTCGCCGGAGGCGGCAAGTGTGAGGTAGGTCGCGGCGCCCGAACGCATCGACGGTTTGGCCGGTCCCACCTTGGCACCACCGGCGTACTCACCCGCAGCCGACTCCACGGCTTGCACACCGCTGATCTTCGACAGCCTTGCGGCGTAGCCGCCGATCTCACGCGCGTGCCCTTGCACGGTGGGAACAGCGACGTTGATGGTCGCTCCGGTCCCGGCGCGGAACTCGGTGAGCGCGTCATGTCCGACTTGGTACGCCGAGGCACTCGGCGGCAAGACCCGCTGGTCCGGATAGCCGAACTTCACGTGCGCAAACGGCAGCCCGACGAAGACGAGCAGGGCGGTGACGAGAACTGCGAACGGCACCGCCCGGCGCATCACGACGTGCGCGAAGCGGTACCAGAACGTCTGCTCGACCGCCTTCGCCATCGGTTCCGGTCGTCCGAGCACGCGGCGCAGCCAGGCCCGCAGGTCCAGCGCATTGACGCGACCGCCGAGGAGGGTCAGAACCGCAGGCAGCACCGCCAGAGCTGCCAGCGCGGCCAGCGCAACGACGGCGATGCCGGCGTAGGCGAAGGAGCGCAGGAAGTACAGCGGAAAGACGAGCATCGCGGCGAGCGACAGCGCGACGGTGAGCGCTGAGAAAAGAACGGTGCGCCCAGCGGTTTGCATCGTGCGGCGTACCGCGTCATCCGGAGACAGGCCGCGGCCGACTTCCTCGCGGTAACGGCTGACGATGAACAGGCTGTAGTCGATCGCGAGGGCAAGGCCCATCGCCGTCGTCATGTTCAGCGCGTAGACCGAGACATTCGTGAAGAGGGCGAGCAGTCGAAGCACCGCCATCGTGCCGACGATCGAGGCCAGCCCGACGGCTACCGGGAGGATCGACGCGACGAAGCTGCCGAACACCCAGGTGAGCGCGACGACCGTCAACGGGATCGCGACCATCTCCGACTTCGTCAGGTCGGACTTCACGGTCTTGTTGACCTGGTGGTAAGCAACGGCAATTCCGCCGGCCTTGACCGTGATGCCGTCATGGACCCCTACCAAGGGGTCGGTGGCACTCGCCGCGCGATCCGGCGCCACCGAGTCACTTCCCGCGACGTGGGCGACGATCAGGGCGGCGCGGTGATCGGGGCTCACCAGCGCGGCAGAAACGTGCTTGGAAGCGGTCCAGTACGACGTGACGTGATCGAGGCCCTCACGCGCGGCGAGCGCCCGCACATCGCGAACGCCGAGCGCCCGCGCGGCCGCGTTATCGACTCCGTTCGGCGACTGGAACTCGAGCACAAGGTTCGAGTTGCCGGTGTGGAAGCGGCTGGACAGCAACTCCCGCGCAGCGGCTGAGGGCGAGTGCGGATCGTTGTAGCCGCCGGCACCGAGCTTCGAGGCGACCGGTGCTCCGAAGACCACGCCGATGACCAGCAGGATGCCGGCGATCCCCAGGACCCGCCTCGGGGCGGCGATTCCGCGGTTTGCAAGTGCCGTGAGCATGGCTCCCCCTACGCTTTGCTTAACGGCGATAAGTTATTGACGCTAAGTTACGGCGGTCAAGGCGTGATCGACCAATGTGACGAAGGCCACTGCTACGCCAGGCCACTGCCACGCCAGGCGCAAACCTCTCCGGATTTATGCGCGGTACTGCCAGATCGGCCGGATCAGGCAGGACACAGAACAAATCCGCAAGGAAGCGGCTGGAAGGCGACAAGGCAGCGGAAGAGAGTGGGAGCGCAAGCCATCCCCTGGTTGTTGCGCTCTTGGGTTAACGGGCCGCAGCCGAAGGCGAGGCCAGGGAGCCGGGCCGCAGCCGAAGGCAAGGCCCGGGAGCGGGCTAAGCCTCGGCGCGGACTTGGGCGAGGCGGGCGTTGTCGATCACGATCGCGGCCGGGCCGTCGACGAGCCGCAGCGTCGCGAGCGCGGTCTCCCCGAAGGCGTTCTTCTGCCCGCTCGACAGCGCCAGCAGACCGATGACGTGCCCACCGTGCCCCTTCAGCGGCATCGACAGGAAGGTCGCCATCCCGCGCTCGTCTTCCTCGCCCAGGAAGTTGTCGGGGTCGGCGAGGCGCAGCTCGAGGTCGCTGACGGCGATCTGGACCCCGGAAACCGCCGCAAGTGCGTCGACCGCGCCCCCGAGCAGCTCGGCGTACTGGGCCTGAGAGGTCTCCTGCGCCACGGCGACGTACGCCGTGCGCTCCTCGAGCAGCAGGACCGACGCGAGGTCGTAGTCGACGAAGCGCCGCAACACCTCGAGCACACCCGCGACCGTCTGCTCGAAGCCGGTCATGGTGGCGGCCAGCGAGGTCACCTCGGCGGCAACCGAGGTCTCGAAGAGCTTGCGGTCCAGCAGGTCGCACACGCGCGACATGACGTCGTCGTCACCCAGGTCGACGGGGTCGGGGCGCAGGTTGCGCCGGCCGTCGGCGCTCTCGCTGGCCGCCTGGATGACCTCGCGCACCGCAACCACCAGCTGCGGAGCCTCGAAGTCCTTCGTGAAGTAGCGGTCCGCGCCGGTCTGCGCACCCCAGTAGCGGTCGCTTGCGGCATCGAGCGAGGTCAGCAGGATCACCGGGATGTCCGCGGTCTGCCAGTCGTCCTTGAGCAAGCGCGCCGCAACGTAGCCCGACACGCGCGGCATCTGCACGTCGAGGACCACCGCGTCAGGCATCGTGGCGAACACCTGCTGGACCGCAGAGACGCCGTCCTCTGCCACCACGACCTCGAAACCCTCCTTGGTCAGCACGGAGGTCAAGATCCGGCGCAGCGTAGGGCTGTCGTCCGCGATCACAACGGTGGGCACTGCCGCTCCTAACGTCCGATGAGACGGCGAACCGTCTCGACGAGCTGTTCCTGATCGAACTGGGTCTTGAGCAGGTACGCGCTCGCCCCGGCTTCCATGCCGGCACGTTGATCATCCTCACTGACGCGGCTGGTCATGATGACCACCGGTACGTGCTCCCACCCACGGGTACGGCGGATGGTGCGAGTGAGCTGGTAGCCGTCCATTCCCGGCATCTCGACGTCTGAGAGCACGAGGTCGGTGGGCTTCTCGCGCAGGTGCGACGCACCATCGCTTCCGTCGATCGCGGTGATGACCTCGTAGCCGGCGCCTTCGAGAATCGCGCGCTCGAGCTCACGCACACCGACCGAGTCCTCGACGACGAGCACCCGTGGGCGCACCTGCGTCTCGGACATGCCGGGCTCGGCGCCATTGATCATCGCGGTGTACGCCGGCGAGCCGGTGTCGCTGTCGTCGCTGAGCTCGCGCAGGTCGACGAGGCACACGACGCTGCCGTCGCCGTCGATCGTGGCGCCGCTGATGACCGGGGGGCGGCCGAGGAAGGCGCCGAGGTCCTTCACCACCAGCTCGAGCTCGCCCTCGAGTCCGTCAACCGCCCACGCAACCTGACGCTCGCCGTGGCGGACGACGACAGCGGCAGTCGCATCGCGATCGCCCGGAACACCGAGGGCGGCGCCGAGATCCAGCAACGGCAGGGTCTCCCCGTGGCGGACGACGACCGGCTTGCCGGCGAGCTCGTGCACGATCGCGTTCTTCAGCGACAACGACTCGACGACGCCCGGAACCGGCAGCGCGAACCGCTCCACGCCGACCCGCGCCATCAGGCACCGCAGCACCCCGAGCGTGACCGGCAGCGTCAGCGCGAAGGTCGTACCGGATCCCGGCGTGGTGTGGAGCTCGACCAGTCCGCCGAGCGCCTCTACCGCACTGCGCACGACGTCCAGGCCGACGCCACGACCCGACGTCTCGGTGACCTCCTTTGCCGTCGAGAACGACGGCTGGAAGAGAACGTTCATCAGCGCCTGGCCGGACAGCAGCGAGTCAGGCAGGAGAACGCCGCGCTCGATCGCCGCGGCACGCAGCACGTTCTCGTCGATCCCCACGCCGTCGTCGGTGACCTCGATGACGACAGTGCCGCCCGACGCGCGCGCCGTCACGGTGACGGTGGCCTGCGCATGCTTACCGGCGGCAACCCGCTCGGCCGGCGGCTCACATCCGTGGTCGACCGCGTTGACGACCAGATGCTTGAGCGCATCGGACACGCCGTCGAGGACCTGCTTGTCGAGCTCGACGTCTTGACCTTCGAGGATCAGCCGGACGTCCTTGCCTGTGGCGGCCGCGAGGTCGCGGACCACCCGGGGAAGACCCGCGACGACGCGTCGTACCGGAACCATCGCCAGACCCATCGCGCCGTCGCGCACCTCGGCGAGCCGGCTGTGGGAGTCCTCCGCCAGCTCGCGGAGATCTCGCGACGCGGCGAGGAGCTGGTCGTCGACCGCCGTCAGGCGGGTGATCGCCATCGACGCTTCGTCGCCGACCTCGGCGGAGTGCAGGGCCTCTCGAAGCGTCCGCAGCCACCGGGAGTTGTCCGTGGCGATCGCGTTGATCCCGTCGCTGGCGCGTTCGAGCCGGCGGGCGTCGAGCTCGGCCTCCCCGATGACGTCGATCAGCTCATAGACCTTGGCGGTGGTGACCCGGACCGAGTCGACCCCGCGGCGCTTGTTCTCGTCGGCGCCATCCTCGTCCTCGGCGGTGCGTGGATCCCAGCGCGGCACGACGACGGGTTCCTCACCGGCGAGCGCGCGCTGCATCGCACCCGCGAGCGCGGTGAGATGGTCCTCGGGCACCGGCTCCTCGACACCCGGCAGGGCGCCGGCGATGCCGTCGCAGGACGCGAGCAGGAGGTCCACCAAGTCGCGGCGGACCGACAGCCGGCCGTCACGGAGAGCGCCCAGCAGGTCCTCGGCGTTGTGCGCCACCGCGAGGACCTCGGACAGGCCCATCATCCGGGCGGAGCCCTTCACCGTGTGCGCGTCGCGGAACAGGCTGGCGACCACCTGCCGAGGCGACGGATGCGCCTCGAGCGCGAGCAGCCCAGCCTGAAGCGAGGCGACTCGCTCCTCGACCTCGCCCCGGAACGTCGCCAGGAGCTCAGGGTCGTCCGCCCACCCCGCCATCAACGGCCCCTTTTCCCGCGGTTCACTTCTCTTTCTTCGGCGCCCATCATTCCAGCCTGAACCTCCCGACGGTGTCGCGAAGGGAGGACATCAGGTCCCGCAGGCGCGCCGCCGACTCCGCGTGGCTACGCGTGGCAGTGGTGGCTCCCGCGCTCGTGCCAGCCACCACGCGCATCGCCTGCACCACGGCATCGCTCGCGACACGCTGCTGCCGGGTGGCCTCGGTGATCCGGTCCGCGGCGGCGGTCGTGTCCATGACCCGCTGGTTGATCAGCTCGAGGGCGGCATCGACCTCGACCTGGCGCTCCAGGCCGATCTCGACGGCCGCGATCCCCTCGTGACTGACCATGGCCGTGGCGGCAACCTCGGCTTCGAGCTCGGCGACGATGCTCGCGATGTCAGCCGTGGCGGCACGAGCCTTGGCGGCAAGGGCCGCGATCTCGAACGCGACGCTGGCGAAGCCGTCGCCGTAGCCGCCCACCCGGGCCGCCTCGATCGACGCGTTCAGCGACAGCATCGTCGTCCGCCGCGCGAGGTCGTCGATGAGCCGCGTCGTCGACGCGATCCGGCTGACCCGCTCGTCGAGCCGGCCGGTACGCAGACCGAGCTCAGCGACCCGGCGCCGGATGACGCCCATCGCATCGCTCACCTTCTCGACCGAGTCGACGCCGAGGTCGACGTCGCGGCGGGCGTTGCCGGCGTAGCGCGCCACGAGCAGCGCGGTGCCGGCGATCGTCGTGGCGGTCGTGGCGAGCTGCTCGATCGTGCTTGTCGTCTGCCCGACGGCCGTTGCCTGCTGCTCGACGGTGCCGACGTGCAGCTGCGCGGTACGCGCCAGATCGGTCGCGCTGCCCGCGAGCTGATCGGCCACGTCGGACATCTGGCGGACCAGGCGGCGAAGCGACAGCACGGTGTCGGCAAACACGACGGCGAGCGTCGCAGTCCCTTGGTCGGCGGCGTTGTCGAGGACGGGGACGCGAGACAGGTCGCCTTCAGCGACGTCGTTGAGCAGCGCCGACAGGCGTGCGACGTCCTCGGTCAGCCCAGCGCGTTGGCGCAGTGCGGTCGCCACAGCCTCATGGGCAAGACCGGCCAGCCCACCGGCGGCCCAGCCGAACAGCGGACACGCCGGCAGGATGACGATCAGCTGTCCGACCCCGGCGATGTCGAGGGTGTGCGAGAACCCGGCCGCGGCGTAGATCCCGGCCGCCGCCAGGGCACCAACGGTCAGTCCGAGCGCCGGGCCCAGCACCGCGCCGGAGACGACGACGAGCGGAAGGAAGAGAACCCACGCGGGCCCGGCGAGCCCGTCGGCGTTGGAGACCACGCCGGTCAGGGCCGCGACGAGCGTCGCCATGAAGATGACGCCCAGCGCGCGCTTCTTCGCGACGCTGACGTTCTTCGAGACCGTCGGGTCGGTGACCAGACTGGCGAGTGACACCGCGGAGACGGCCGCGATGAGTCCCCACACCATCACGGGGATGGAGTGGACGACGAGGGAGGAGGAGTCGACGCGCGCGGCAACGGTCGCGCATGCGACGAGCAGGAGCAGGCTGCCGAGGGTGACCTGTTGTGCGACCAGCAGGACGCGATGGCGGAACTGCTGCTCGCTGCGGAAGCCGAAAAGCCGTGCGGCCGGCGGCCCTTCCTCGTCGAGGTCGAGGTCGAGCTCGAGCGGTTCGACACCGACCAGCCGCGCGAGCCGGCGCTCGACGTCGGGTGGCAGAGCGGTCGAGATCTCGGCCGGCCGGCTCAGACTGGGAGGCAGCGCGCTCGCGGAGCTGTCGAGCACGGTTTCGACCTACGCCCCCACCTTGAAGGCGGCAATCGATGCGCGCAGCTCCGCGGCGAGTGTGTTGAGCTGAGCGGCCGAGGCGGCCGCCTGCTTGGAGCCGACGGCGTACTGACGGGATACATCGGACACCTGCGTCATCGCTGACACGACCTGGTCGGATGCCGATCGCTGCTGCTGCGTCGCGATCGAGATCTCCTTGGCCGCGGTGGTCGTCTCGTCGACCATTCCGCTGATCCGCTCGAGCGCCTCGACGACGCCGCGAGCGAGATCGGACCCGGTGCGTACCTCCTTGGATCCTTCCTCGCTCGCAATGATCGTCGCGTTGGTCTCGGACTGGATCTCGGCGACGATCGAGGCGATCTGGCCGGTCGACTCCTGCGCCCGCTCGGCCAGCTTGCGGACCTCGGCGGCGACCACCGCGAAACCGCGGCCGTGCTCGCCGGCACGAGCGGCTTCGATCGCCGCGTTGAGCGCGAGCAGGTTGGTCTGGTCGGCGAGGTCGTTGATCACCTCGAGGATCCGCCCGATCTCCTGGCTCTTGCCGCCGAGCGAGAGCGCGCGCGAGGCAATCGTGTCGACGCGGGTCGCGATCGCGTCCATCGCGTCGACGCTCGACTGAACCGCGGCGCGACCGTCGTCGGCGTGGCGAAGCGTCTCCGCCGCGTACCGCGCGACCGCCTCGGATGTCTCCGCGATCTGAGCTGCCGTCGCCGCGAGCTCCTCGATCGTCGAGGTCGTCTCGGTGACCGCCGACGACTGCTGGGTCGCCGATGCGGCGTGGTCTTCCGCTGTCGCGAGCAGCTCGCCCGCAGCCGCTCCGATCTGGTCACCGCCACTGCGGATCTGCGCCACGAGGTTGCGCAGGTTCGTCAGCGTGTAGGTGAACGCGTTGGAGAGCAGCTCGAGCGCCTCATGGTCGGCATCGGCGGCAGCCAGCTGCACGGTGAGGTCGCCCTCGGCTGCTCTCGACAGCACCTTCGACAGGTCGCCGACGCGCGCCTGCAGCTCGTCGCGCTCGGCGCGCGCCATGGCCCGCATCGCCCAGATGGACTGCGACAGCGCACCGTTGAACCAGGTGATCGCGGGGAAGACGGGAAGGACGAGCACCATCCAGGCGACGGTCGATGAGTCGAGGCTGTGCGCGATCTCCGACGCCGCAACGAGTGCCCCGGCGGTCACCACGCCGAGCAGCACGCTTTGCCACTGCCGCAACGTGGTTGCCGCGAACAGCAGCGCCGGCAGGTAGAGGATCCAGAACGGTCCGCGCAGGCCCCCGGTGATCGACACTGCTCCGCTGACGGCAACGATCGTCGAGATCAGCAGGAGAGCGCGGTAGAAGGTGATCCGCTTCCGGACGTGTTCGCTGGTGCGGGTGAGACTGGGCAGCACTGTCAGGAACAACGCGTTGGCGGCGCCGACCCCCTCCCAGACATAGACCGCGTGGAGGTGGACGTGGATGCCGTTCGCCGGGTGACGGTCGAGCACCACCGCGCCGACGATCGCCAGGCCGATCCCGACCCAGGTAGACCCGGCCGCGACCATGCTGAGCCGACGGTTGTAGTCAACCGTCGGCGCTTGCCTGGGCGCCCGCGCCGCATGAACTTGGGTGGCCACTTCGGTCCCTTCTCGCTGCTCTGCCTGTCGCGCCTAGGCCGTACGGCGGCCGCGCGGCAGGCTCTCCCGCAGCCGGAGAACGGCTGCAACGTCGAGTACGGCGATCGGGCCGTCGTCGCGCGGCACCTGCCCACTGAGCAGACCACTGCCGGTCGGGCCGCTGACGGGCGGGAACGCCGCGACGTCGCCGCCGAGCATGGTGGTCCCCTCCACCGCGTCGACGAGCATGCCGACGACGATCGAGCCTTCGGCGAGCACCAGCAGTCGCGCCCGGTGGTCGAGGGGATCGGTGTCCGCGCCCAGCAGGCCGCGCAAGTCGAGGACGGGCAGGATGCGACCCCGCCAGTTCGCGACGCCGGCCAGCCAGTTCGGCAGACCCGGAACGCGCGTGATCCCGGGTGCGCGGCCGACCTCCGCCACGCGCGAGAGCTCGACCGCGAACCGGCCACCGCCGAGGCGCGCGACGATGGCGTCGGTCGCAGCGGCAACCTCGTCGTCCCTCGCCTCGTCGTCGGCGAGTGACCCGAGCGCTGAGTCGGTCACGGAAGTCCCTTCGGCGGATTCACCCGCCTGGTGTAGCGGCTGGTCAGAGCAATCGGGACGATCGAGGCCGAAAGTCCCCCCAAAAGGGTTATCGAGCCCACCCATACGACCCCGGGATCGACCGGGAGCGCGCCTGGAATCACCACGTCCCCGCCCGGCGCAAATATAGAGAGCGTCGCCATCGCCGTGAACCATCCTGCGGCGGGAGACGCGGCGCCGGCCGGGGTCGCAGTCCCGAACCCCCCGATCATCCCCACGCCGAAGTTGCCGAGCAGAGCGATCACTGCGGAGAGCCCTTCGACCCCGCCGAACAGTCGCAGCGGGACGAGGAAGGCCTCGACGACGGCAAGCCCGATGCCAACCCCGAAGAGCACCACACAGGTCACGGCGAGGAGCGCCTGCTCGAACCCGCCCTTGACCGACCCCTCCGGCACGCGATGAGGCTATGGCTAAGCCGCGGCGAGCACTTCCTGGATCTCGCTGCCGATCAGCTCCTCGCGCTCGAGCAGCGCATCGCGTAGCGCCTCCACAAGATGTGGGTTGGCCTCGAGGAGTGCCTTCACGGTTGCCTTCTGCTCCTGAAGGAGCCCTTCCACCCGCGTCCGCCCGTCGGGATCGGCGAGGACGCGTCCCGCGATGTTGGTGTCGGACAGGGCGCTGCCTTGGACCGCCGCGAAGGAGATCAGGGTCCCGGCCATGCCGGCCGCGCCGACCATCTGCGCCGCCACGTTCGTCGCGTACAGCAGGTCGCCGGACGGACCGGTCGACACGTCACCGAAGAAGATCTCCTCGGCGCACTGACCGGCGAGGGCGATCTGGATCAGCGCGATCATCTCCGCGCGGGACCTGGTGTAGACCTCGTCCGCGTCACCGTGCGCCAGCATTCCCAGCGCCTCCCGGCGCTTGACGATCGACAGGATCTCGAGGCGCCGGTTCGGCGCGACCAGATATGCCGCCGTCGCGTGGCCCGCTTCGTGCGTCGCGATCAGGCGCTTCTCGTGGTCTGTGTAGCCGACCGGTTGCCCGAGACCCACCTCGAGCACCAACCTGGCGTTCGCCACGTCGTGCCAGCCCATTCGCCGGTCTCCCCGGCGTACGGCTCCGACGAGCGCCTCGTCGAGGAGCTGCTCGATCCGCACCGGCGTGTAGCCGTGCGTCAGGCTGGCCAGCGCGTTGCGGGTCGCCGGGTCGTCGAGGTCTTCGTGGTGCGCCTTCCGCTCGAGGAAGTGGTCGATCAGCCTTCCCCGACCGACCTGGTCGGGGAGATCGAAGTGCAGGACGCGATCGAAACGACCCGGCCGAGTCAGCGCGGGGTCGAGGGCGTCGGCGCGGTTCGTCGCGGCGATGAGCAGGATGTTGGCGCGGCGAGGCGGCACGGGGTGCATCTGGCGGTGCGCGGGCAGGAAGAGGTTGAGCAGATTGGTCAGCGCGTTCCAGACCCTCGCCATCCCGAGCGGCTCGTCGAAGGACTGCATCTGCACGAGCAGCTCGTTCACCACTCCGCCGACGCCCTCGCTGACATAACCGTTCCTGACCGGTGCGGGGGCGGCATGGAGAAACGTCAACGGCAACGTCGTGACCCCGCTGCAGCACTGCACGGCGGACTCGACAGCAGATCGCGACGTCATGCCCATGCCGTGGCGCACGCCGCCGATCGCGTCGATCTCCTCGATGAAGCCGATCGCTCCCCCGGTGGCGAGCGCTGCCTTGCGGAGCGCCTTGAAGTAGGAGCGGATCTTGCCAGCCGTTGCGCCGTAGAACATCGACTGGAACGACGTCCCCGACACGAACAGGAACGGCACCCCCGCCTCGGCCGCCATCGCCTTCGCGATGTGGGTCTTGCCGGTGCCGGGCGCGCCTTCGAACAGCAGGCCGCGGCGAGCCCGACCGCCCATCTCGGTGGAGAAGCTGCGCGCTGACAGGAAGAGGTTGATCGAGCGCACCACCTCTTCTTTGACCGGCTGAATGCCCACGACGTCGGAGAGCCGGACGTCGATCTGGTCCGGACGGTAGGTCACATGAGGTGAGCGGCGGGCCCACAGGAACATCGCGGCGTACCCGCCGATGAGCAGGACGAAGAACAAGATCGGTACGACGACGAGCCAGTCGACGTGAGGCACCCGGAACAGGTCGATCGGACGCCCGTGACCGAGCCGCCACCACAGCACTCCGGCAGGCAGCGCCGCCCAGGCGGCGACCCTCCGCAGCCGCCGACGGCGCATCCGCTCGCGGTCGTACCCGACGTCGGCGTGTCCCACGTCGAGCACCGCATCGCCCGCGGCAGGCAGCCGCCCGAAGGCGGCGGAACTTTCCACAGCAACAATGTCGCCCCCGCGGGGCCTGCGCAAACCGGCGTAGCAGAGGTTCGCCCATTCAGCGGACCTGCGGGTGCGCCGAATGGCGTGCTACACCCCGGCGAACAGATCCGCCTCGAGCTCGCCGGCGTCCGGCCGGCCACCGATGACGAGGCGGTAGTGCTCGAGCCCGAACAACCCCTGCCCGACGTCGTTGGAGAGCGCGAAGAAGTGGCCGTCCACCTCGATCTGCGTCGGGTAGGCGCGCATCGCCGCCACCTTGGCCGGCAGGTGGTCGCGCGCGTCTATTGCGGTCGTGATGCGCTCATCCGGCACGCCGAAGGTCAGCTCGTCGGGTGATGCCACCCCGAACGGCGCCTCGTCACCGAGCTCCTTGAGCCTGTTGTACGCCAGCTCGAGCAGCGACCGTGGCACGGCCGTCTCGTAGAGCTTGCTCGGCGTCCAGGGCTCCCCGGCGTCGGGATACCGCTGCGGATCACCCGCGGCCTCGAACGCACCCACCGTGACGCGGTGCGCCTGGATGTGGTCGGGGTGCCCGTAGCCGCCGTTGTCGTCGTAGCCGACCACGACCTGCGGGCGCACCTCGCGGATCACGCGTACCAGCTCACCGATCGCTGCATCGAGGTCGGCCTGCCAGAAGCAGTCCGGGCGGTCGTTCGTCGGCGTCCCCATCATTCCGGAGTCACGCCATCGGCCCGCGCCCCCGAGCCAGCGGTGATCGGTGACACCGAGTGCGGCCATCGCGGCGGTCAGCTCGCCGATGCGGTGGTCGCCGAGCCCGCCTTCCTTGTCGCTGGCGAGGTGCGCGAGCTCGGGCACGAGGATCTCGCCCTCCTCGCCCAACGTGCAGGTGACGAGAGTGACGCCTGCGCCGTCTGCGACGTACTTCGCCATCGTGGCGCCGGTGGAGATCGTCTCGTCGTCCGGGTGAGCGTGGACGAGCAGCATGCGCCGCGCCGCCGAGTGCGCCGAGGACGTCGATCGAGGGTTGACGTCCACGCTGGCAGGCTATGTCTCCAGGGACGGGCTCGTGGACGCGAGGAGGAGCCGATGGCCGAACTGCTGAACGACGACGAGCTGCGGACCGCCCTCGAAACCCTCGGCGGGTGGCATGGGGACCGAGCGGCGATCAGCCGCACCGTGACGATCCCGGCGAGCGCGCAGCCGGCGCTGCTCGAGGAGATGGAGCGGGTCGCTCGAGAGCTCAACCATGACCCCGACCTGGACATCGCCGGCGACGAGGTCACGATCATGATGTCGACCCACTCCGCGGGCGGTGTGACGCATCTCGACCTGGAGTACGCCCGCCGGATCGAGCCGCTGCTCGCCGACGCCGGCTGATCGCGGACGTCGCCGGGCTGGACTAGCGTCCCGCCCGTGAACCCGCACCCGGCCTTCGACGGCAAGCACGTGGTGGTCACCGGCGCCGCAAGCGGCATCGGCCGCGCGGTCGTCGTTGCCGCCGCCGACCGAGGCGCGATCGTGCACCTCACGGACCGCAACTCGGCCCTGCTGGACCAAGCCGCGGCGTCGATCCGCGATGCGGGCGGGCGGGTCGGCGTCGTACACGCTCTCGACATTCGTGACATCGACGACGTCCGCCGCTTCGCGGGAGCCGTGCACGAGCAGGCCGTTGCGGCCGACTTCGTGATGAACGTGGCGGGGATCGCAATCTGGGGAGCTGTCGACCGGATGAGCCACGAGCAGTGGCGTTCGGTGATCGACATCAACCTCATGGGCCCGATCCATGTCATCGAGTCCTTCCTGCCGAAGATGGTCGAAGCGGACCGCGGCGGCCATCTGGTCAATGTCTCGTCGGCCGCGGGACTGTTCGGGCTGCCCTGGCACGGTGCGTACAGCGCCAGCAAGTTCGGGCTGCGCGGGCTGTCCGAGGTGCTTCGGTACGACCTGCGGCGCCACAAGATCACGGTGAGCGTCGTCGTGCCCGGTGGCGTCGACACCCCGCTCACCTCGACGATCGAGGTCGCGGGGGTCGATACGTCGAGCAAGCGGTTTCAGAAGCTGCAAGGCCGCTTCCGCAAGCGTGCCGTCACTCCCGAGCAGGCGGCTGAGGCGATCATCCGGGGCGTGATCGCCAAGCGCTACCTCATCTACACGTCTGGCGACATCCGACTGCTCTATCTGGTGAAGCGGTTCGCCCCGCACGTGTACAACGTGATCATGCGAACGGCCAACAGCGGGATGCACCGCGCGATGAAACAATGACAGCGCCGGCGCAGCCGGCACCGCAGAAGGGTGGCAGGCGGGGCCGGTGGATGTGGTGACGCAGGCACGGATCGCGCCGGGCGGTCGGCGCGACATCGGGGTCGTCAACTGGACGATGATCTCGGCCGGCGCGAAGGCGGCCCGGGTCCCGGGTCCGCCGCACCTGTTCACCACGATGGCGCGACACAAGTCACTGTTCCGCGCCTGGCTGTTCTTCGCCGGCCGGATGATGCCGCGAGGCAAGCTGCCGCGCCGGGACACCGAGCTCGTGATCCTACGCACCGCGTGGCGAAACGGCTGCGACTACGAGCTCGACCACCATCGTCGGTTGGGAAAGCGCGCCGGACTGACCGACGCCGAGATCGAGCAGGCGACGAGTCCCGACCTCTATGGCTGGAACGGTCGAGACCTCGCACTGCTCTCCGCCTGCGACGAGCTGCACGCGACCCGCAACCTCGACGACGCGACGTGGGCCGCGATGCGCGCGCACCTGTCAGAGCGAGACGCGATCGAGTTCCTGTTGCTCGCCGGCCACTACGCGATGCTCGCGACCTTCATCAACACGCTGCGGATCGACCTCGACCACTGACGTTGTCGGTCAGCGGGGAAACTCCCCCGCGTTCACGTGCAGCGTCTGCGCTGTGATGCTGCGCGCCCGGTCGGACAGCAGGAACCCGACCGCTTCCGCGACGTCGCGGTCAGTCGCCATCTCGCCCATCGCAAACTTCGCGTCGAGCTCCGCGCGGATGTCCTCCTTGGGGCGGCCCTGCTCGCCCGCTTGCCAGTCGACGTACAAGCCCACGTTGGGCCCCCACATCCAGCTCGGCACGACCGTGTTCACGCGAATCTTGTGCGCGCCGAGCTCATGGGCCATGCCGTACATCATCGAGACGCCGGCCCCCTTCGATGCGCCGTACGCCAGCTGTGGCACGTCGCGCGACGGGTTGTTCCACTGCTGTGAACCGACGAAGACGACGGCACCGCCCTGCTTCTTCAGGGCAGGAAATGCCGCCCGGACGAGCGCGGCGGTGGCGAAGACGTTGACCTCGAAGGTCGCGCGCCACTGCTTGTCGGACGTGGTCTCGAGCCCGCCCATCCCGCTGTCCGCACTCGCGCACACCGCAAGGCCGTCGAGCTTGCCGAAGCGCTCGAGCACCGCGTCGATCAGATCGCTCACCTGATCGCTGTCGGTGATGTCCGTCGCCCGGTAGCCCACTCGCTCACCGGACGCATCGATCTCGTCCGCCGCCGCACGGAGGTTCTCCTCACGACGCGCGGCAAGGAACACACTCGCGCCGTCGCGATACGCGACACTCGCGATCTCCTTGCCGAGGCCTGGACCGACCCCGACCACCAGCACGGACTTGCCTTCCAGCATCTGCACCCCTACGAGTCGGCAGCCACATCGCCGGCGACCTCCGCCAACGTCTTCAGCCGCTTGTCCTTCGCGCCAACGATCCTCGCAAGCCAGCGGCGGGCCTCAGGCAGGTCCACCTTGCCGAACCTGAGCAGCTCCTCGATATCGGCCCAGTCCTTGCGGCGATCGAACAACGCCTTGAAGACCAGGAGGTCGGTGGCAGACAAGATCGGGACGCTGGCATCCAACATCGGCACCAGTTCCGCCCGCGCGTCGATCGCCTCGTGCAGCTCATGCTGCGGAAAGAACAGGTCGAGCGGAATCGCCGGCCCGCCGTCGGGCAACGGCCAGAGCAGCCGCACCTGCCCGTCGCGGCGCACCGCGGCAACCTCGCGATCAGTCCACGGCACGTCGGCCGGTAACAGCTCGAACACGCGTTTCGCCCGCTTCGGATCAGCGCTGACGTTGAGATCGATGTCGTTGGTCGCTCGCGCTTGGGCAACGTGGTAGGCGAGGGCGAGGGCTCCGCCAATGGCGTGCGGGACGCCGGCCCGGTCGAGCCGCCGGTGCACGTCGACCGTCCGTTCGAGGACGATCAACGGCGAGGTGGTCACCGCGCTTTCAGCGCCCGGAACGACGGGTAAGTGAGCGGACCGGCGTCGCGTCGGGGCAGCGCCATCGCGAGCGCCGAGACCTGCTCGAGCTGCGCTGCAGCGTTACGCCCGCGCTCGACGGTGGTGGTCACATCGATCGATCCCCCACACGCCTCGATCAGCTTGATGAGGATGTCGCCGCCGGGGACCCGACGGCCGTTCTCATAGGCGCTGATCAACGTCGAGGCGACGTGGCTGCGCCTAGCGAGCTCGTGCTGTGACAGCCCGGCGCGATGGCGCACCTCGCGAAGCACCTCACCGGAGCGGCTCACGACTCCGATCGTAGACCGGGGTTAACGGATTGCGCTACCCCTCGGCGAGCAGTGCCGCAAGCCGGTCGATCGACGCCTTCAGCCGATCCGACGTCGTCGCCCGCGCTCGCGGGAGGCGGCTGCGGTCGCGAAGGTCCGTCCAGTCGTAGGTGTGCGTCACCTCGGTCCGCCCGGAGCCGATCGGCCGCAGCTCCCACCGCCACAGGTGCCCTGGCTCCGGCTTGCCGGGAACGGACGGCCGCCATGCGATCAGCCGGCCCTCCTGGAACTCGACGATGCGGTTGTGCCGCTCACCGCCGCGGGTCAGGAACATCACGAACATGTCGCCGACCTGCCGGACCCGCTGTCCTTCGTCGGCACGCTTGAGGTTCTCGTTGCCGTCCCATGCGGGCTGGCGCGACGGGTCCGCGATCTGCTCGAACACCACGGCGGCAGGCGCATCGATCACACCGCTCGCACTGACGACCCGCTGCTCGTCGCTCACCGGCTGACGATCGCGCCCGGCGCCACCGTCTCGCAACCGGGTATCGAAGCGCACACTCAGTTAGCAAGACGGGCGTGCACGGCATGCCCCCTTCTATCGGCGGCGGAACCAAGAGGGATCGGAGGCCTCTGTGAGGCCGAGCGGCCACAACCGGCGTTCGCGTGCGGGTAAGCAATGTGGCATTGCGTACGCAAATTCATCTGATTTCGAGGCAAACGGGGAGGCAATGCCACATCGCTTGCCCCCAACACGCCGCGCCGAGGTGATCTTCCGGCTCACGTCGGTGTGGGTTGCTGAGCCCAAGGAAATGGTTCTCCTTGCTCGAGCAGGCGGTCAGAACCGTGGTGTCCGACATAGCGCACACCGGGTATCGACCGCACTGCATCCTCGGCGTCGCGGAGTTGGTGGATGGCGAACGCTGGATTGGTTCTGATCAGTTCCTTGAACTCCTCAACGTGGTCCGGCGGGGTGTTTGCGGGTCGGTCGGTGTCGTAGCGGGCTAGTGCGGCGGCGACCAGGGCGTCGTGATCGGTCACCTCGACGCCAACGGACAATTCGATCAGCACACGCTCCAGCATGCGGAGATCGTGCCCCATTCTCGGGTGCGCGGGATGGATTGAAAGTGCCGTTCGCGTCGGCCGCGCAATAGCGTTACTACCTGGGCCAGTACCCAGCTGAGCCAGATCGGAGGGCGGCAGTCACGACAGTCGTCGTCGCGGTACTTGTCTTTGCAGGGGTCCTCGCGGCTGCAGGCCTCGTGACACGCGTTACCTATCTGTGCAAGCATCCGCCCAGCCCGGTGAACAAGAAGCGGAGCGGATTGCTGATTGCGCTCGTGTCGGGATCCGGCGCAACTGGCATCGCCGTCGGTTTCGCGACAAGCGACCGGCCCGCCACTGTCGGACATGTAATGGGCGCTTTCGCACTGCTCGCCATCATCACGCTGTACGCATGGTGGCGCTTCACGCCTAGCCGCAATGAGCGCGAAGGACAATAGGTACCGTTCGCGGCTGATTGGTCTGAGCTGGTAGCGCGGATCGGGCTAGCGTCCTGACGTGCTTCTGGTGGATGTCGCGCGCGCTCGGTCCGTCGAGATCCACGTCGTCGGCTTCGAGTTCGAAGATGACCCCGGCTGGCTTGATGTGGCGGGCCAAGTGACCGATGGGAGCGATTGCTGGTCGTGGCAACAGGCATGCCTTACCACCGATGAGGCCGAACGGCTTGGGGCATGGTTGATCGAGGCGTCGGACGGTCAACCCGCCGACGTTGAGTTGCTGTTCACGGAACAAGACCTGAGCGTCCGCTTCGTCGCGGCTACGCCGGAGGCTGTGACGCTCGATTGGCGTGTGCCGCCATCTGACGGTCTGAAGAATCGGAGCTCGATGGTCAGGGTGACCAGCACGCGCGATGCGTTTCTAGAAGCTGTGCGCGACTGGCGGTCAGCCCTCGCCGCGCTCTTGGACCGCTAGTCACTCCGCATCGCCAGACGACGCAGAAGTGCAGTTCTGAGTCATCGGGTACCGCTGGACCTCATGACTTTCCGAAACGGAACTCGACCACGTCGCCGTCCTCCATGACGTAGTCCTTGCCCTCGATCCGGGCCTTTCCGGCCGAGCGCGCGGCCGCGATCGAGCCGGCTTCGACGAGGTCGTCGTACGACACGATCTCCGCCTTGATGAAGCCCTTCTGGAAGTCGGTGTGGATCACGCCCGCGGCCTCGGGTGCGGTCGCCCCCTTCTTGATCGTCCACGCACGCGACTCCTTCGGTCCCGCCGTGAGGTACGTCTGCAGGCCGAGCGTCTCGAAGCCGACGCGGGCGAGCGTCGCCAGGCCCGACTCGGGTTGGCCGTACTCGGCGAGCAGTTCGACGGCATCGGCCGCGTCGAGACCGATCAGCTCGGACTCGAGCTTCGCGCTGACGAACAGCGCCGGCGCCGGCGCCACCAACGTCGCGAGCTTGTCGCGCAGCCCCTGGTCGGCAAGGTCGGTGT
>JAICMG010000157.1 GCA_025929365.1 Frankiaceae bacterium | reverse complement strand
CGCGCAGCACCTCCTCGCCGCCGCGCAGCACCCGCACGTCGAGCACCAGTCGCTCTTCGACGGCATAGTCGCCGGCGAGGATCTTTGCGGCGGTGACATCGAGGGACATCGGGTCGGCCTCGGCCAGGAACCCGACGTGCCCGAGGTTGACGCCCAGCAGCGGCGTCCGCTCCTGCCGTGCGTACTCCGCGGCGCGAAGCAACGTGCCGTCGCCGCCGAACGCGACCACCAGTCCGGCGTCGCGAGCCGCCTGCTCGTCGTTGGCCACCACTGCTGCTCCGTCGCAGCCGATCGCGTCGGCCTCGTCGGCGAGCACGCGCACGGCCACTCCGGCGCCGACCAGCAGCTCGCCGAGCTCGCGCGCCGCCGCGGTCGCGGCATCACGACTCACGTGGACGACGAGCAGGACCGCCCGCTTCGCTGCGTCGTTCACTGCGGGCCCGCCGCCACCGCGAGCTCGACCGCCGCGTCGTCGGGTGCGGCGGCTTGCGCGTTGAGCCACAGGAAGTACTCGACATTGCCCGACGGCCCGGGCAGCGAGCTGGCGACAACACCGGCGGTGCCGAGACCGAGCTGGAAGGCGCGTGCGGCGACCCGGGTGACCGCCGCCGCCCGAAGAGCCGGGTCGCGGACGACGCCGCCGGAGCCGACCGCCCCGCGCCCGGCTTCGAACTGCGGCTTGACCATCACGACGAGGTCGCCGCCCGCTTCGAGGCAGCCGGCGAGCGCGTCGAGGACGACGGTGAGCGAGATGAACGAGAGGTCGGCGACGACGAGACCCACACGCCCGTCGACCATCTCGGGGGTCAGGGTGCGCACATTCGTGCGGTCGAGCACCTTGACCCTCGGATCGGTGGCGAGGGACCACGCGAGCTGGCCGTAACCGACGTCGACCGCCACCACCTCCTGCGCCCCCCGGCGAAGGAGGACCTGCGTGAAGCCGCCCGTCGACGCCCCCGCGTCCAGGCACCGCCGGCCTGCGACCGGTAGGGCGGACCAGTGATCGAGGGCGCCCGCGAGCTTGTGTGCGCCGCGCGACACCGCGTCATCGGTCACTCCCGATGAGACGACGACCGGGGTCGCGGCGTCGACCGCGGTGGCGGCCTTCTGCGCCGGCATGCCGGCGACCTTCACCCGGCCGGCGTTGACGAGGTCGACGGCATCCTGCCGCGAGCGCGCGAGCCCCCGCCGTACCAGCTCGGCGTCGAGCCGCGCCTTCTTCGTCACAGCGTCCTGCTCGTCCCGGCCGGGCTACTCGTCGAGCTCGACGAGCGCCTCGTGCAGCTGGCGTTGGACGTCGTCGAAGATCTCGACGTGGGCTTCGACCGGGGCGCCATCGAGATCGCGCAGCCGCTCCAGCGCGGTGTCGACAGCGGCGACGCCGGTCGGCTGCCCGACGGCGTCACCCGGCGCAGCGGGCTCAGGAGTCCCGACCGCTTCGACAGCTGCGTCGTCCACGCCATGACGGTAGCCGACGGGCCACCGCGAGGGCTCCGGCCGCGACTCGATTAGCGTTGCGCGGATGGCGACCGTCCGGCAGTGCCGCGCAGCCCTGGGCCGCCTGAGCAAGCAGCTCGACAGCGTCCCCGCCGAGCTCCGCGAGAAGCACGTTCCAAGCCGGACGGTGCTGGTGCGCATCCGGGATCTCGATGTCAGCTACACCGCGCGCCTTGACCCCGCGGGTGTGCACGACCTCACCCAGTGCGGTGCCGGCGGGGACCCGCAGGCCGATGTCCGTCTTGCGCTCGACAGTGATGATCTGATCGCGCTGTCCAACCGCGAGGACGACTTTCTCGCCGCCTGGCTGCGCGGGCGGGTCCACGTCTCGGCGTCGATGCGCGACATGCTGCGGCTGCGTGCGTTCTTCGGCTTGTAGTCCTCTGACCTGTGTGCCGGCGGGCAGCGCGCGAGCCGTAGCATCGCGGCATGACCCAGCCCGCTTCGTCGAACCGCGTACCGCGCCCGGACGGCCTGGTCCTGGCGCCGTTCCGGGCACTTCGCTACGGGCCGGGTGCCTCACTCGCGGACGTGCTCGCGCCTCCGTATGACGTGATCGACGCGAGCCAGCAAGCCGAGCTCGAGGCGCGGTCGGCCCACAACGTCGTCCGGCTGACGCTCCCGCGCGACGACGCCGGCCCGGACAGCAAGTACGCCGCGGCCGGCCGGCTGCTCGCCCAGTGGCGGGCCGACGGGACGCTACGGCCAGACGCCGACCCCGCCCTCTACGTCTACGAACAGAACGCCGGCGGTCACGCGCAGCGCGGTTTGGTCGGCGCGATCGGGCTGACACCGGCGGAGGACGAGATCGTCCTGCCGCACGAGAACACCATGGCCGGGCCGGTCGCGGATCGGCTGGCTCTGATGGGCACAACCGAGGCCGACCTCGAGATGATCTTCCTCGTCTACGACGGAGGCGGCGCCGCGAGCCAGGCGGTCGCCGACGCGGGTGCCCAGCCGCCGCTGGTCGAGACCACGACGCCCGATGGCGTCACGCATCGGATCTGGGCAATCACGGAGCCGTCGACGCTCGACGCGATCGCGGCCGACCTGCACCCCCGGCGAGCCGTCATCGCGGACGGGCATCACCGTTACGCGACCTTCCTGCGCTACCAGGCCGATCGCCACGCCGCCGGCGATGGGCCCGGCCCGTGGGACCTGGGCCTGGCCTTCCTGGTCGACGGCTCGGCGTTCGGGCCGCAGGTGCACGCCATCCACCGCGCGGTGCCGGGCCTCGCGCCGGCCGAGGCCGCGGCGGCGGCCGCGGCGGGATTCACCGTCACAGCGGTCGACGGTGACCTGGACGCAGCACTCGAGGCACTCGAGCGTGCCGGCAAGGCGGGGACGGCGTTCGTGGTCACCGACGGTGAGGCATCGTGGCTGCTGAGCGATCCCGATCCGGCCCAGCTCGCCGCGGCGACGCCGAGCGATCGCTCCGATTCATGGAAAGCGCTCGACGTCGCGGTCGCGCACACCCTTCTGATCCGCGCCCTCTGGCAGCTCGACGACAGCGAGCAGGTCGTCGAGTTCCATCACGACGTGCCGGCCGCCGTCGCTGCGGCGAGGGCGAGCGGGGGAACGGCTCTGCTGCTCAACCCGACGCCGGTCGCCGATGTCGCGGCGGTCGCCGCCGCGGGCGACCGGATGCCGCGCAAGTCGACGCTGTTCGTGCCGAAGCCGGCGACCGGACTGCTGATCCGCGCGTTCGCCGACGCGCACTAGCCCGACGGGCCGCTGACTCAGCCCACCCGTGCCGCGCGGCTGACCTCGACGTCGAACCGGCTCGCCGTACCGGTGCCGGCGCGCCAGAACCGCCGGCGGAGCGAGCCCTCGACCTCGATCACCTCCCCCGGCTGCCACTTCAGCGCGGTACGACGCACCCTCGCTGCGTACGCGACGCAGTCGATGGCGTCGATCCCGCTGCGCTGCGCCGTGGCCGGGCGGTCAACGACGAGCCGCCAGCTCACCACCTGGTCGCCGCTCGGCAGCTCGCGGGACTCGGCCGGCGTGGAAAGCCGGCCGGTCACGAAGACCTCGTTGCGGTGACCGGCACCGCGGATGTCGCTACCGGAGCCTGTCCTCACGCTCGCTGCACGCATCGTTTCCTCCTCGGCCGCCAGATGCGGAGTTGGTCGCAGAGGAGGCGACACTCGGGGCCGGCACCGACGGGTCCGCGGCCCCGGGCCCACCACGGTGGACAGCCGGGCGGAGACTGGAAGCCGTGGATGAGCAGCGCGTGGTGACAGTCGACCTCGGCAACGAGGTCCACGGGTTGGACACGTTGATGTCAGGGTACGAGGGCATCACCGCCGGCTACCTGATCGCCAGCGCCCGGCCATGCCTCGTCGAGACCGGCACTGCGCGATCTGCACCGGCGGTCCAACGTGCCCTGGCGGCGCTGGGGATCGGGCCGGGCGATCTCGCGACCATCGCGGTCACCCACATCCACCTCGACCACGCCGGTGGCGTCGGTGACCTCGCCGAGGCCTACCCGAACGCCGAGATCGTGGTGCACCAGCGCGGCGCGCGGCACCTCGCGGACCCGGCGAAGCTCATGAGCAGCGCCCATCGCGTTTTCGGGGACCTGATGGACAGCGTCTTCGGCGAGCTACGCCCCACTGATGCGGGCCGGATCCGGGCCGTTGACGACGTCGGCGAGATCGACCTCGGCGGCGGCCGGATGCTCACGACGTACTACTCCCCTGGGCACGCGCAGCACCACGTCGGACTGCTCGACTCCCAGAGCGGCGACCTGTACGTCGGCGATGCCGCGGGGATCTTCATCCCGGAGACCGGGGCGATCCGGCCGTCGACCCCGCCCCCCGATTTCCACCTCGACACCGCGCTCGCCTCGCTGCGCCACTTCGCCGACCTCGGTCCGCAGCGGCTGCTCTTCAGCCACTTCGGGCCGGTCACGCACGTGGGGCCGGCCCTCGAGGAAGCGGCGACGGAGCTGCTCGACTGGGTGGACGGGGTGAAGGAGACGCGCGCGAACGCCCTCGACCTCGATCACGCCGTGACGATGCTGCGGGAGCGGACCGCCGAGCGCTACGGACGGCTCTACACCGACCCGGAGGTCGACGAGAAGTTCGAGCTGCTGAGCTCCACCGCAGCGAACATCAACGGCATCAACCGCTGGCTCGATCAGCTCGAGGCGACGCAAGGGACCTAGCTTCGTCCCAACAGCCGGCGCTCCCGATCAACTCGTTGTCCGCCGAGCCCAACGTTTTGGGCCTCGACACGCCGACGGAAACGTTCATTTCGTTGGGCTCGGCGATCCGGAAGTGCCGGTCCAGGGCAGTTAGTCGAGCTCGGCAAGGCGCTCCTCGGCGTCGGTTTCGCCCTCGTCGTCGATGGCCGCCACAGCCGAGAACCACTCACGAGCCTCGTCGGTCCGGCCGGCGTCCGCGAGAGCCGCCGCGTAGGCGTACCAGAGCCGCACCGTCCAGGGTGCCGTCTCCTGGCGGCGCAGCGCCGGTCCCTGCAGGGCCACCACGGCGGCCTCCATCTCGCCGCGGTCGCGCCGCGCGCCGGACTCGACGATCGCCAGCTCGACGCGTTCGGCCGGCGAGAGGCGGCGGGCATCCGGGTCGCGCACGAGCGCAAGCGCGCGCTCCGGCCGGCCCAGACCGCGCTCGCAGTCGGCAAGCACCGGCAGGTACGACGGGTCGCCGGTCATGCGGCGTACGGCACGCAGCTCGGAGAGCGCGGTCGGGTAGTCGCCGGCGCGATAGGCGGCGACCCCGACCGCCTCGCGGAGGATGGCAATGCGGGGGGCGAGCGCGCGGGCGTAGCGGGCGTGGGCGAGCGCGAGCTCGGGATCGTCGTCGAGGGCCCGTCCGGCCGCGACCAGGTGGCGCGCGATCTTCTCGGCCAGCCCTTCGCTCAGGCTGCGCAGCCCGGCGCGGGCGGCTCGATCGAGGTCCTTCGCGAGGATGCCGTCGTCGAGCGGCGGTTCCGGCGGTCGGTCGTCCCGTGGCGGGCGGACGGGCCGGCCCTCGCGAGATGGGCGGGCCGCCTTCGGGTCCCGCTGAGGCCGCGAGGGGCGGTCCTCGCGCGACGGGCGGGCCGCCTTCGGGTCCCGCTGTTGACGCTCGTCGCGGGGCTTGCGCTCGGGACGGCCCGCGCGGTCCGGGCGCGGGCCGCGAGGCACTCCGCCCCGTCGCTCGCCTCCCGAGGACCCGGGGCTTCGGCGAGCAGGCGGCACGGCAATCTCCTCGAGGTGACGAATCGAATCGACAGACAACCACGAATGGCCACCCGAGTAATCAGGTGGCCATTCGTTGAAGATGTCCGGCGGCGTCCTACTCTCCCACCCCGTCTCCAGGGCAGTACCATCGGCGCTGCAGGGCTTAGCTTCCGGGTTCGGAATGGGACCGGGCGTTTCCCCTGCGCTATATGCCGCCGAAACTCTATGGAGATGTTGGTCGTAAACCGACCGCATCTCGGGAACCGCACAGTGGACGCGTAGCAGTAATTGTTGTAGTCAAGCCCTCGGCCTATTAGTACCGGTCAGCTCCATGCGTCACCGCACTTCCACTTCCGGCCTATCAACCCGCTGATCTGGCGGGGGCCTTACCAGGTTGACCCTGTGGGAGACCTCATCTTGAAACAGGCTTCCCGCTTAGATGCTTTCAGCGGTTATCCCTTCCGAACGTAGCCAACCAGCAGTGCCCTTGGCAGGACAACTGGCACACCAGAGGTTCGTCCGTCCCGGTCCTCTCGTACTAGGGACAGCCTTTCTCAAGTCTCCTGCGCGCGCGGCGGATAGGGACCGAACTGTCTCGCGCATGTGACTCCCCTATTACTAGGGGCATAGACTATACCTTCATCCTGTTTCCAGGAGCCGGCGTGTTATGGGAATTGCTTCCGGGTGTCAAACCGGAATCCCATCCCTACGATGTGGCATTCGTAGGAGTCGTTACGGGGGCACACAAACCCATGTCACGCAGATGTTGCTCAACATCTACGGCGGATATCCGCTTCGATTTCGAATAGTTTAGGGTTGCAAACGCATCGACTCGGCGTGCAAGTCGCAGGAACTCCTCCGCTTCCGCGCGTGGCCTGATCCGCTCGAGCAAGTCGAGCGCCTCAGCGACGTGGCGCCGCTTGAAGATCACAAACGGTGCAACGTCCCACAGCGTGCGGACGAGCAGCGGCCGGCTGGTGATCACCAGATCACTCATGCCGGTACCGCGGTCACGCAGATAGCCACCACCGACCAGGCGCTGGATCTCCTCCAGGCCTGCTCGCGCGGATGTGCTCTGCGTGAAGGACATACTCGCTCGGATCTAATACCCGAACCTGTACTCCTTCTGCCGGACGAGCGGGAAGTGGATGCTTCCATCTCCGTCCAGGAACCCTGCGACATACGCCGCGTCGTGCGCCCTCATGTGGCCTTCCCTCGGTATTGCCCTGAACCTAGCGTTCGGTCATGACAGTTCAGGGTTTCACCGATATGAGCCGGTGGGCACCTGTGGATTACTCCACAGGGACGCAGCAATCTACGTTCTAAACCCAGCTCGCGTACCGCTTTAATGGGCGAACAGCCCAACCCTTGGGACCTACTCCAGCCCCAGGATGCGACGAGCCGACATCGAGGTGCCAAACCTTGCCGTCGATATGGACTCTTGGGCAAGATCAGCCT
>JAICMG010000045.1 GCA_025929365.1 Frankiaceae bacterium | reverse complement strand
CTTGCCGAGCGGTACGGCGAGCGCCCCCACTTTCTCGTCGACGTCGTGGTCGTCGTGGCCGCGGTCGGCCAGGCCGTGGCCCGACACATGGAGCACCGCGTCGGGGCGCAACGTGCCGGAGAAGACGCGGACCAGGGAGATCCGGCCGACGTACGGATCCGTGGTCGTCTTCACCACCTCGGCGCACAGCCGTCCCGCCGGGTCGCATGTGAGCGGCTCCACCGGTGTGCCGTCGGGGCGGGTCACCGGGAGCAGCGGATGCTCGAGCGGCGACGGAAACGCGCTGGTCAGCACCTCGAGCAGCTCGGCCATCCCGAGCCCGCTGCCGGCGCACGCCGCGAGCACGGGGAAGAAGCTGCCACGGGCGACCGCGGTCTCGAGATCGTCGATCAGCACCTTGACGTCGATCTCCTCGCCACCGAGGTAGCGGTCCATCAGTGTCTCGTCCTCAGACTCCGCGATGATTCCTTCGATGAGCGCATTGCGGTGCTCGGCGATCAGCGGAAGGTGCTGCGGGTCCGGGTCGCGCTGCACGCGGGAGCCGCTCGAGTAGTCGAAGACCTGCTGCGACAGCAGGCCGATCAGGCCGGCGACCTCCTCGCCGCTGTCACCGTGCAGAGGGAGGTACAGCGGCATGACGCCGTCACCGAACGCGGACTGGCACGCTGCAAGGGTTGCGTCGAACTCTGCGCGTGGTGAGTCGAGCCGCGTGATGACGACGGCGCGCGGCATGCCAACCGTGGCGCACTCGTCCCAGATCATCTGGGTGGTGCCGTCGATGCCGTCCGCCGCGCTGACGACGAACAGCGCCGCATCCGCGGCGCGCAGCCCCGCGCGCAGGTCGCCGGTGAAGTCGGCGTAACCCGGGGAGTCGAGCAGGTTGACCTTGACCCCGCCGTGCTCGAACGGTGCCACCGTGAGGCTGATCGAGCGTTGCTGGCGGATCTCCGCCTCATCGAAGTCGCTGACTGTGGTGCCGTCCTCGACCCGACCGGCTCGAGGGATCGTCCCGGTCGCGACGAGCAGGGCCTCGACCAGCGTGGTCTTGCCGGCTCCGGAATGGCCGACGAGCACGACGTTGCGGATTCGCCCTGGCTCGTCGGCCACGGGTGCCCTGCCGGCGGCTCCTGCGGTGCTCGTCTTGTCAGCCATGCACGCCTCCTCGTCCTGCCCTTTCCGGCAGCCTGCTCCTGTTAGGGCGCGTCCACAAGGGGTAGTCGTGAGGAGCCTCGATATCCTCTGCGCACTGTGCTGGGGATCCACGCGCGCCCGCAAATCAACCGGGTCGTCGAGCCGATTGCCCGCAAGATGGTCGCCATCGGGATAACGCCCGACGCGCTGACCGTGGTCGGGACGGTCGGCGTCTCGGGCGGCGCTCTCGGTTTCTATCCGCGCGGTCAGTTCTTCGTCGGCACTCTGGTCATCACCGCGTTCGTCTTCAGCGACCTCATGGACGGCGCGGTCGCTCGGGTGCGCGGCACGAGCGGACCGTGGGGTGCGTTCCTCGACTCGACACTGGACCGGGTCGGCGACGGCGCGGTCTTCGGTGCGCTGGCGCTCTGGTACGCCGGCCGCGGCAACAGCACGACGCTGTGTGCGGTCGCGCTGTACGACCTCGTCGCGGGCGTGGTCACGTCGTACTCCAAGGCTCGCGCCGAGAGCCTCGGGATGACCGCGAACGTCGGGATCGCAGAACGCTCGGAACGGCTGATAACGATCCTTGTCCTCACCGGGTTGTCGGGGTTGTTCCACGTCCCGGTGTTGCGTTCCATCGCGCTGTGGGGGCTGGCCGCAGCGACCACCATCACGGTGGTCCAGCGCATCGTCGAGGTGCACCGCCAAGCCAAGGCGGCGGCACCCACGCCGTGAACGAGTCGATCGCCGACGCGGTGTACGCCGCAGGCTGGGCGGTGATGCGCGGCCTGCCGGAGCGGGTCGGGCGTCGCCAGTTCGACGCACTCGCCGACGCGTACTGGCTGCGGTCCGGCCCGAGCGTCGTCCGGCTGCACGAGAACCTCGGGCGCGTCAGGCCCGAGCTGTCGGAGCGCGAGCTGCGGTTGCTGACGCGCGAAGGTGTCCGCTCTTACATGCGCTATTGGTGCGAGGTGTTCCAGCTGCCGAAGCTCTCGACGCACGACGTCGTGAGCCGGATGATCTGCACCGATGAGTGGCGGTTGCGCGATGCGGTCGCGGCCGGCAAGGGCATGATCCTTGCGTTGCCGCACATGGGGAACTGGGACCACGCCGGCGCATGGCTCGCGGGGACGGGGGTTCCGTTCACCACCGTCGCCGAGCGGTTGCAGCCGGAGTCGCTGTTCGAGCGGTTCGTCACCTTCCGTGAGTCGCTCGGCATGGAGGTGATCCCGCTCACCGGCGGGGAGCGGCCGCCGTACGAGCTGCTCGCCGAGCGGCTGCGCGCCGGCGGGACGCTGTGTCTGCTCGCCGATCGCGACCTGACCGCGACCGGTATCGAGGTCGACTTCTTCGGCGGGAAGGCGCGAATGCCGGCGGGTCCGGCGGCGCTTGCCCACGACACCGGCGCGGCGCTGCTCCCGGTCACCTTGACCTATCCCGACCGGCGGCATTGGGCGGCGCGCATCCACCCCGAGGTGAAGCGGCCGAGCCGGGGCAGCCGCGAGACCAAGGTCAGGGCCATGACCCAGCGGCTTGCGGACGCCTTTGGCGAGGCAATCCTCGCGAAGCCCGAGGATTGGCACATGTTGCAACGCGTCTGGGTCGAGGACCTCGACCAGACCCGCCTCAGTGACGACTTGGCCGTGTAGGCCATGCCCCTGCGCATCGGATTGGTATCGCCGTACCCGTGGGATGTCCCGGGCGGTGTTGTCGCGCACATCGGCGACCTCGCGGAGGAGCTGCTCGCCCGCGGGCACCATGTGCAGGCGATCGCGCCCGTCGACGACGACGACGCACCGCTTCCGCACTATGTGACGCGCGCCGGCCGGAGCGTCCCGATCCCGTACAACGGGTCGGTGTCGCGGCTGCTGATCGGGCCGGTCAGCCAGACCCGGTTGCGGCGCTGGCTTCACGACGGTCGGTTCGATGTGCTTCACCTGCACTCGCCGGAGACGTTCTCCCTGTCGTTGCTGGCGATGATGAACGCGCGCGGTCCGATGGTGGCGACGTTCCATGCCTCCGCGCCGCGCTCGCGGATCCTGTTGCTCCTCCAGAACCCGCTGCAGCTCTACCTCGAGCGCCTCTCGGGACGGATCGCCGTGTCGTCCGCGGCGCGTAAGACCATCGTCGACCACCTCGGCGGCGACGCGTTCGTCGTGCCGAACGGCGTGCACGTCGGCCGGTACGCCCGAGCCGCGCCAATCCCCGGATTGCCGAGACCGGGCGGCACGCTCGGCTTCGTCGGCCGCGTCGACGAGCCGCGCAAGGGACTGCGCGTCCTCTTCGACGCGCTGCCCGTGCTTCGCAAGGAGTTCCCCGATCTGCAGGTGCTCGTCGCCGGCCCCGGCAGCATCGACGCGGTGCCGCCAGGGGTCACGGTGCTCGGCCGCGTCAGCGACGCCGACAAGGCCCGGATGCTCGCGTCGGTGGACGTCTTCGTCGCGCCGAACACAGGCGGCGAGAGCTTCGGCATCGTGCTGTTGGAGGCGATGGCGGCAGGCGCCCCGATCGTCGCGAGCCGGCTCGACGCGTTCGCGCAGGTGCTGCAGGACGGCCGCCTCGGTGAGCTCGTCGACGTCGGTAACCCGGCGTCCCTGGCGGCCGGTTGCGCGGCGCTGCTGCGCTCGGCGGAGCGGCGGGAGGCACTGCGGGAAGCCGGACGCGTCGCGGTCATGCGCTACGACTGGTCGGTGGTGGCGGGGGAGATCCTGCGGGTCTACGAGACCGCAATCGCGGCCTCGACGGGAGTGGTCGAGGAGGACCCGGTCGAGATCGACACCGCAGCGCTGGAGAGCACCATAGGGCTGTAACTTCGGGGCGTGGCGGTCAGGTTGCTCGGGGTCGCCGCGGTTCTCGCCGTCGTGGCGATGTACTGCCGCTACACCGCCCGGCGCCTCGATCGGCTGCACGTGCGCAAGGACGTCGCCGCGGTCGCGCTCGACGGGCAGCTGCGGCTGCGGTGCGAGGCCGTCCTGGAGCTCGCGCGTGAGCTGCGCGGCGGCATCGGTGACGAGCTGCGTGCGCTAGCCGAAGCGACCTCGCAGGTGAGCGGTCTCGACCACGACCGGGAGGTCGCGGAGAACGCCTTGTCGGTGGCGTTGACTCGGCTGGCCGGGACGCGGCCGACGGTGTTCCTGTCGCCGAGCGCCGCTGCGGTCGCGGTCCACGACGACGCGTTGCGCGCGGCGATCGCGCGCCGCTTCTACAACGACACCGTTCGCGATGCTCTGGTCGTGCGCGACCGCATGGCGGTGCGATGGCTCCGCCTCGCCGGCCACGCCGCCCACCCGGCGTACTTCGAGATCCACGACGAGGAGCTTCCGACGCCTGCGATTTCGGTTGCCACGCGGCCTAGCATCGAATCGTGACCACTACAGGTACGGCGCGGGTCAAGCGCGGCATGGCGGAGATGCTCAAGGGCGGCGTCATCATGGACGTCGTCACGCCGGAGCAGGCGAAGATCGCGGAGGACGCCGGCGCGGTTGCCGTCATGGCCCTCGAGCGGGTTCCGGCCGACATCCGCGCCGAGGGCGGCGTCTCGCGGATGAGCGATCCGGACATGATCGACGGGATCATCGCGGCGGTGTCGATCCCGGTGATGGCGAAGGCACGGATCGGCCACTTCGCGGAGGCGCAGGTCCTGCAGGCGCTCGGCGTCGACTACATCGACGAGTCCGAGGTGCTCACCCCGGCCGACTACGCCCACCACATCGACAAGTGGGCCTTCACGGTGCCGTTCGTGTGTGGTGCGACCAATCTGGGCGAGGCACTGCGGCGGCTGACCGAGGGCGCCGCGATGATCCGGTCGAAGGGCGAGGCCGGCACTGGTGACGTGTCGAACGCGGTCACCCACATGCGCGCGATCCGCGGGGAGATCCGCCGGTTGTCATCGCTCAGCGAAGACGAGCTGTACGTCGCCGCGAAGGAGCTCGCGGCGCCGTACGAGCTCGTGAAGGAGGTCGCGGAGACGGGCGCCCTTCCGGTGGTGCTGTTCACGGCCGGCGGAATCGCGACCCCGGCCGATGCGGCGATGATGATGCAGCTCGGCGCCGACGGCGTCTTCGTCGGCAGTGGCATCTTCAAGTCCGGTGACCCCGCCGCTCGGGCGCGCGCGATCGTGCAGGCGACGACGATGTACGACGACGCCGATGTCGTCGCCAAGGTCAGCCGCGGGCTCGGCGAGGCAATGGTCGGCATCAACGTCGAGTCACTGCCGGTCGACAGCCGGCTCGCCCAGCGCGGCTGGTGAGTGCTTCCCGAGCGCTGTGCTGACATCGCTGCCGAAGGTCGGGGTCCTCGCCCTGCAAGGCGACGTCCGGGAGCATCGGGCCGCACTGACCGTGGCCGGCGCCGATCCGGTGCCGGTGCGCCGGCCGGACGACCTCCAGGGCATCGACGGCCTCGTCATCCCCGGTGGGGAATCGACGACGATCGGCAAGCTGCTCGTCATCTTCGAGCTGCTCGAGCCACTCAAGAAGGCGCTCGAAGGCGGGCTTCCGGCGTACGGCTCGTGTGCCGGGATGATCCTGCTCGCCGACCGGGTGCTGGACGGCACGGCCGACCAGGTGACGCTCGGCGGGCTCGACGTCACGGTCCGGCGCAACGCCTTCGGGCGGCAAGTGGACTCCTTCGAAGCCACGGTCGCCGTCGACGGCGTGGGCGACGTCGAGGGGGTCTTCATCCGCGCGCCGTGGGCGGAGTCCGCCGGGCCGAGCGCGACGGTGCTCGCGAGGCGCGACGGTAAGATTGTGGTGGTGCGGCAGGGGCCGCTGCTCGCGACAGCGTTTCATCCAGAGCTGACCGGCGACCCGCGCATCCATCAGTACTTCGTGGCGATGATCTCGGGCTTGAAGTGACACAGGACGGGTGAAGACGTGAGCGGCCATTCCAAATGGGCGACGACCAAGCACAAGAAGGCGGTCGTCGACGCACGCCGCGGCAAGCTGTTCGCCAAGCTGATCAAGAACGTCGAGGTCGCCGCGCGCACGGGTGGCGGTGACCCGGCGGGCAACCCGACGCTCGCCGACGCGATCGCCAAGGCCAAGGGAAACTCGGTCCCCAACGACAACATCGACCGCGCCGTACGGCGTGGTGCCGGGCTCGATGCCGGTGGCGCCGACTACGAGGCGATCACCTACGAGGGCTACGGGCCGAACGGTGTCGCGTTGCTGGTCGAGTGCCTGACGGACAACCGCAACCGCGCCGCGAGCGAGGTCCGGACCGCGCTGACCCGCAACGGCGGCACGCTCGCCGACCCGGGGAGCGTCGCGTACCTCTTCACCCGCAAGGGTGTCGTCATCGTGTCCAAGGCGAGCGGCCTCACCGAGGACGACGTCCTCGGGGCCGTGCTCGATGCCGGCGCCGAGGAGGTCAACGACCTGGGCGAGGACTTCGAGATCGTCTCGGAAGCCACCGACTTCATGGCGGTCCGCGCCGCGCTGGACGCTGCCGGGATCGCCTACGAGTCGGCCGACGTTGCGTTCTTGCCCTCCGTCTCCGTGCCGCTCGACGACGAAGCAGGCGGCAAGGTGCTGCGCCTCGTCGACGCGCTCGAGGATCTCGACGACGTCCAGAACGTGTGGGCCAACTTCGACGTCAGCGACGAGCTCTACGCCAGTTTGTGAACCGTTGGGCACGCCAGGCTGTGCCAGGCAGTTCACAGACCCTTCGGTTCCAGGCAGTTTGGGCAGCGCCGCAATGCGCCTGGCCACCCTTGCTGCCGCAACACTTCGGCCTGTTGGGCTGCTACCTCGCAGGGTCGGTCGACGATGTCCGACCAGCCGAATCGCAAGTGGCGAAGGCCCGCAAGCTCGCTGCGATTGTCGCGTCGCATGTCGCGCCACCGTTCGCGGGCCCGGTCATGGCCGAGCCGACCGTCCAGTTCGACGTGGACGCCGTACTCCGAAAGCAGCACGTCGAGGTACTCGGTCCCATCCGCGAGGCGCCGCGCCTGCCGCACCCCCGCAGGCAGGCCATGACGACGACGAATCGCGGCTTCTCTGACCTCCAAGGGTGAGTGTGCGCCGGCGCGGATATCAGGAAGCGCATCCAGGATCACCTTGCGCCACCGTGCCCGCGGTTTCGCACGGATGGCCTGCCGAAGCCGGTCGGCGGTAGTCGCGCGAGTTCGGATCGCGTCGCCGACAAGGCCGAGTGCCGCGTCCGCGCTGCGCTTGGTGGCCAGCAGGTCAAGGACAGTTCGCTCGATCGTCGTTCGCCGTGGGAGCTGAGTCGGATGGACATCCTCAGGTGTCAGCGTGCGCGAGCGATGTAGCTCGAGTGCTACCTGCTCATCCACCTGCCGGTCGTATGGCACCGTGACATGCACCTTCGCCGGGATTCGGCATAGTCCCCACAGGGCGCCGGCGGATTCGTGGCTGCGCCGTCACCCGCGTACAGCAGGGCGGCAACCTGGACCGTTTCGAGCGGGGGCGGCCCGCTGAACATCACATAGACGCGAGGGAAGGGTGATTGCCATCGGCCTGACTCGACGAGCCACTGGAGACGCCGCCGAGACAGCCCCGCGCGGCGGCATTCGTCGAGGCTCACTGCGCCGTACGAGTCGGCGCGCAGGTTCTCAGCGGGATCGATCATGGCGCGACGGTTCGGGTCGCTCGTAGCTGACGCGAGGCAGTAAGTGCCAACGGTGGACGGGCGCGCCGGTTTGTGAACCGGTGGACACACCCTGGCGTGCCCGACGGTTCACAAACCGGGTTGGGCGCGTCGCTCCCGGCCTTCGACCGGCTCGCGGCCTAGAGTCCTTTCCGAACGTATGTTCGGAAAGGACTCTGCGGTGCGCGTGCTCGGCGTTGATCCCGGCCTGACCCGGTGCGGGCTCGGCGTGGTCGAGGGCGCGGCCGGTCGCCGGCTCACCGCCGTTGCCTACGGCGTGGTGCGCACGCCCGCCGACGAGGAGATCTCGCAGCGGCTGTTCGTGCTCCAGGAGCACGTGAGCGCGTGGATCGAGGCGCACGAGCCGGACGTCGTCGCCGTCGAGCGCGTCTTCAGCCAGCACAACGTCCGGACCGTCATGGGCACCGCACAGGCCTCCGCCGTCGCGATCGTCGCGGCGGCTCGAGCCGGGATTCCCGTCGCCCTGCACACCCCGAGTGAGGTGAAGGCCTCGATCACCGGCTCCGGTCGCGCGGACAAGGCGCAGATCGGCCACATGGTCGCCCGCTTGCTGGCGATGTCAGCCCCGCCAACCCCTGCCGACACCGCCGACGCGCTCGCCCTTGCGATCTGCCACGTCTGGCGTGGTGGTGCGATGGCGAAGCTCGCCCAGGCTCAAGCCGCGGCGCAGGCGACGGCGCTGGCCGGCACACGATGATCGCCACCGTTGCCGGCGTCGTCGCCGCGGTCTCCGCCGAGGGCGCCGTCATCGAGGTCGGCGGGGTCGGTCTCGCCATCCACTGCACGCCGGCGACGCTGGGCACGCTCCGGGTCGGCGAGACCGCTCGGCTGTCGACGAGCCTGGTCGTGCGCGAGGACTCACTCACCCTCTTCGGATTCGCGACGGACGACGAACGCATCGTCTTCGAGACACTGCAGGGCGTCACCGGGGTCGGGCCGCGCCTCGCGCAGGCAGTGCTGGCCGTGCACTCTCCCGACGCGGTTCGCACGGCGGTCGCGGCCGACGACGTCGGCGCGCTGACCCTGGTGTCCGGCATCGGGCGCAAGGGCGCTCAGCGGATCGTGCTGGAGCTCAAGGACAAGCTCGGTACGCCGACCGGCGGCGGCACCGTCGTTCGTCTCCCGGGCGGCGCCGGACCCGGAGTGTGGCGCGAGCAGCTGCGCGACGCGCTCACGGGTCTCGGCTGGACCGGTCGCGAGGTCGACGAGGCGCTCGCCGCGGTCGGACCGGAAGCCGAAGCCGCGATCGCAGTCGGCGACACCCCGGACGTTGCGGTCCTGCTGCGGTCCTGCCTGCGGACGCTGAGCCGAGCGTGAGCGAGGCAAACGAGCTCGTCGCCGCCGCCGCGAGCCCGGACGACGAGGTCGTCGACGCCGCGCTTCGACCGAAGCGGCTCGAGGACTTCGTCGGCCAGCTTCGGGTCCGCGAGCAGCTGTCGGTCGTGCTCGAGGCCGCGCGAGGCCGAGGCCGCCCCCCGGACCACGTGTTGCTCTCCGGCTCCCCGGGCTTGGGCAAGACGACGCTCGCCATGATCATCGCCAACGAGCTCGGCGCCCCGATGCGCATCACGAGCGGTCCGGCGATCGAGCGGTCGGGCGACCTTGCCGCGCTGCTGTCGACCCTGTCCGATGGCGAGGTCCTCTTCCTCGACGAGATCCACCGGATGGCACGACCCGCCGAGGAGCTGCTGTACGTCGCGATGGAGGACTTCCGGGTCGACGTCGTCGTCGGCAAGGGTCCCGGCGCGACCGCGATCCCGCTCGACGTCGCGCCCTTCACCCTGGTGGGTGCGACCACCCGGGCCGGCTTGCTGCCCGGCCCGTTGCGAGACCGGTTCGGCTTCGTCGCGCACCTGGACTTCTACGAGCCCGAGGAGCTCGAGACCGTCCTTCGCCGCAGCGCGACCTTGCTCGGGGTGACCCTCACTCCCGACGGCGCGGCGGAGATCGGCGGCCGCGCCCGAGGCACGCCCCGGATTGCCAACCGGCTGTTGCGCCGCGTCCGCGACTACGCCGAGGTCAAGGCCGACGGGGTCGTCAACCGCGAGATCGCACGGGCCGCGCTGGCGATGTACGACGTCGACGAGCTCGGGCTCGACCGCCTCGACCGCGCCGTGCTCGAGGCCCTGCTGGTGCGATTCGGTGGCGGTCCGGTGGGGCTGAGCACGCTGGCCGTGGCCGTCGCCGAGGAGCCGGAAACCGTCGAGACGGTCGCGGAACCGTTTCTGGTCCGGGTCGGCATGCTTGCGCGCACCCCGCGAGGCCGCGTGGCCACGCCGGCGGCGTGGCGTCACCTCGGGCTGGTCCCGAAGCCCGGCGGCGGCGCCGACGTCGCGGAACTGCCTTTCAGCCTCGGCGGAGCGCCCGACACGTAGACTGACGCCCCGGCTGGCCGGACCTAAGCGCCGCCAGGAACCCCATACGAGAGGGCGGGGCGAGTGCACGCCAGTTTGCTGAGCGCGATCGCGGCTGCCTTGCCGGCGGCGGGGAGTAGCGGCAGTACGAGCAGCGGCGGTGGCGGGAGCAGCTTCGCGCCATTGCTGTTCCTCGTCCTCATCTTCCTTGCGGTGTACCTCCTCTTCATCAGGCCCGCGCGCAACCGGCAGCGTGCCGCCGTCGGCGCTCGGCGTCAGGTCTCGGTCGGCGACGAGATCATCACGACGTCGGGCCTCATCGCCACCGTCGCCGAGGTGGGCGACGACGCGCTGACCCTCGAGATCGCTCCCGGCGTACGCGTCAGGTACGTGCCCGCCGCGATCCTGCGGGTCCTGTCCGACGAGCCGGAGGCTGAGCCGGGAGCCGACCCGAGCAACCACGAGGTCATCGAGCCCGAGCAGCCTGGGGAGGGCACCGAGGGGTCGACCTCGACCTAAGCACCGCCAGCGAGCAGCAACGGCAGCATCCCGAACTCCGAAAGGCAGACAGACTCGTGGCACAAGCCACCAAGCAACGGCCCGGCCGCCCCCTCGCCGCGGTGGCGATCGCGATCGTCGCGCTCTACCTGGGCGTGTTCCTCGGGCCGTCGTCCACTCCCGCTCTGGGACTTGATCTGCGCGGCGGCACCGAGGTGACGCTGACCGCTCATCCGCTGGTCGGGAAGAAGCTCACGCACGGCGCGCTGGCCCAGGCGGTCAACATCATCCGGGCCCGGGTCAACGGCCGGGGCGTGGGCGGCGCCGAGATCAACACGCAGGGCGGCAACACCATCATCGTGTCGGTGCCCGGCAAGGGGTACGCCGTCGCCCAGCAGGTCGGGCAGACCGCGCTGCTCCGCTTCCGGCAGGCGCTGTCGATCGGCCCTTACTCGCCGGCGCCGACGGCCACGCTCTCGCCGTCGGTGAGTACGACGAGCCCCGCCACGGCCAAGCCTTCGGTCAAGCCGACCGCCTCGAAGAAGAAGGGCTCGGCGAAGAAGTCGCAGGGCGACGCGCTGTCGTCGTCGTTGCTGGCCAAGGCATCCCCGACGCCGTCACCCACGACGTCGACCGCGCCGAGTCCCACCGCGAGCGCGACGCCCGGCGCGACCCCGTCGCCGACCAGCACCAGCGCGGCAACTCAGGGCAACCAGCCGCTACCGAACAGCGAGGCCCCGACCCTGACGCCGGCGCTGACCAAGGCGTTCCAGACCTGGGACTGCGTCAGGCACCCGAACCCGACCAACGGGAACGACGTCCCCGGCGACTACATCATCGCCTGCGACCCGCAGGCGCGTGCGGTGTACCTGCTCGCGCCCGCAGCCGTGGAAGGCACGCAGCTGAGCGGCGCGTCGGCCGGCCTCAACCCGCAAGGCGTCAACTGGGTCGTGAACCTCACCTTCAACCACAGCGGGTCGAACGCCTGGCTCGCCGTGACGAAGAAGGCGTACAACGTCACTCACGGCGTGCCGAGCCAGACCTGCAGCCCGCCGACCGGGTGCAACGCGGTCGCGATCGTCCTCGACGGTGTCGTGAAGTCGGCGCCGTACATCAGCCAGGCGGGCGGCATCGCGGGTGGTCGCGCTGAGATCAGCGGCAACTTCAGCGAGAAGTCGGCCACCGATCTCGCCAACGTCCTGAAGTACGGCTCGTTGCCCCTGAAGTTCACGCAGTCCGACGTGCAGACGGTCTCGGCGACACTCGGCTCCAAGCAGCTGCGCGGCGGTCTGATCGCGGGTGCGATCGGTCTGGGCCTCGTCATCGTGTTCTCGCTGCTCTACTACCGCGCGCTCGGACTCGTCACGGTCGGGAGCTTGGCCGTCTCGGGCCTGATCCTGTACTCGGTCACGACGTTGCTCGGTCACTCATCGGTCCACTACACGCTGTCACTTCCGGGCATTGCCGGATTCATCGTCGCCGTCGGCATCACGGCCGACTCGTTCGTCGTCTACTTCGAGCGGCTTCGAGACGAGATCCGCGAAGGCCGACGACTTCGCAGCGCGGTCGACCGCGCCTGGCCGAGGGCACGACGCACAATCCTTTCCGCGGACACCGTGTCGTTGCTCGCCGCCGGGGTGCTCTACTTCGTCTCGATCGGCGACGTGCGGGGATTCGCGTTCACCCTCGGCCTGTCCACGATCTCCGACCTGTTCATCGTCTTCTTCTTCACCCGGCCCTTGCTCCAGCTGCTCGGTCGCCGAAAGGCGTTCGACTCCGGCAAGGCATGGACCGGCATCGGTCGCGCCCGGGCCGGGGTGGAGCGCGATGAGAGCCCCGAAGGCCCGAGACGCCGGCTACGTGGACAGGAGGCCTGACGTGGCGCGCGACCGCGACTCTCTCGCCACCCGCCTCTACCGCGGTGAGGTCTCCTACGACTTCATCGGCAAGCGGCTGCGTTGGTACATCGGCTCAGGCATCGTGATCATCGTCGGCGTCATAAGCCTCGCGATTCAAGGGCTCAACCCGTCGATCGACTTCAAGGGCGGGGCACAGTTCCTCGGCCCGCTCAACCACCACTCGATCTCGGATGTCAGCTCAGCCGTCAACTCGACCGGTGTCACGACCGAGGTCGCGGAGACCGTCGGTACCGGGTCCGACAGGCAGTTCAAGGTCGAGACCAAGACGCTGACCGCCGACCAGGTCACCTCGATCGATCGGGCACTCGCGAGCAAGCTGGGAATCACTGAGTCCCAGATCAGCCCCACCACGGTCGGCTCGACGTGGGGGACTCAGATCACCCACAAGGCGATCGAGGGTCTGATCGTCTTCCTGATCGTCGTGATTCTGTATCTGTCGGTTCGGTTCGAGTGGAAGATGGCGCTCGCCGCGATCATCGCGCTCATCCACGACCTGGTGGTGACGGCCGGCATCTACTCGCTCTCGGGGCTGCAGGTCAGCCCGTCGACCGTCATCGCGCTGCTCACGATCCTCGGCTATTCGCTCTATGACACCGTCGTCGTGTTCGACAAGGTGCGCGAGAACACCGCGAGCATCGCCGGCGGTAGCCGGATGACGTTCAGCCAGGCGACCAACCTCGGCGTCAACCAGACGCTGGTGCGGTCGATCAACACCTCGATCATCGCGCTGATGCCGGTGGCCGGCTTGCTGGCGATCGGCGCCGGGCTGCTGGGCGCGGGTTCGCTGAAGGACCTCGCCTTCGCGTTGTTCATCGGTCTTGCGTCCGGGGCGTACTCGTCGATCTTCATCGCCTCGCCACTGCTCTGTGAGTTCAAGGAGCGCGAGCCGACCTACCAGCAGCTCGCGAAACGCGTCGCCGCCCGGCGCAACAAGGCCGACCGCGAGAGCGGCCCCGCCGTCACGACGGCCGCGGGTCCGATTCCCGCCGGGATTGCCGCAGACGTCCTCTCGCCGGACGACCTCGCCGAAGCCGAGGGCAAGGCGATGAGCCCGCGGCGTACCGGACCTCCGCCGCGGGCGGGAGCGCGCCCGGCAGGGCGAAGCCGGCCGCGCGGCGGGCGTGGCGGCAAGGCCCGCAAACGGCGGTGAGCCCGCTCGACCTCGAGGCCGCGATGCGCACCCGGGTGCGCGACGTCGAGGGCTTTCCCGAGCCGGGGGTGACGTTCAAGGACATCACGCCGCTGCTCGCCGACCATGTGGTGTTCGCCGGCGCGGTCGATGCGATCGTGAGCCACCACGGCCGCGGCACGGTCGACAAGGTGGCGGGAATCGAGGCTCGCGGGTTCATCCTCGCCGCGGCCGTCGCTTACCACTTCGGGGCGGGCTTCGTCCCGATGCGCAAGGCCGGCAAGCTGCCGAGCGCGACGTACACCGCCTCGTACACGCTGGAGTACGGCGAGGCGGTGCTCCAGGTGCACCGTGACGCATTCAGCGCGGGGGAGCGCGTGCTGATCGTCGACGACGTGCTCGCGACAGGCGGGACGGTGGGCGCGGCCGTCGAGCTGGTCCGGCGGACCGGCGCACGCGCGGTCGGGTGCAGCGTGCTGCTGGAGCTCACGGCACTCGGCGGAAGGGCTCGGTTGAGCGACCTCGACGTCCACTCGCTGCTGTCCTACTGATCGCTCTGCTCGTGCGGGAACGCCCCTCGCACCTGCGTCGTTAGACTCGTAGGACGAGCGGCGAGAGGTGAAATCGTGTCCAGCGAGGTCGTCCCGGTAGCGGACGAGCTCGCGCGTGCCGCAAACAGCGAGGCGCCGTCCGACGAGGACACGTCCTCGCCGACGACCGTCGAGCCGATCGCCGAGCCGGCCGCCGCGGCGCGAATGCGGGCCCGGTTGTCCCGGTTGTCCGGTAACTCCAAGGCCGGCCCGCCGAGTGACCTCGAGCCCCTGCTGAAGACCTTGCGCACCAACCATCCGAAAGCCGACACCCGGTTGATCGTGCGCGCTTACGAAGTCGCCGAGCGCAGCCATCGTGGACAGCTACGCCGCAGTGGCGATCCCTACATCTCCCACCCGCTCGCGGTGGCCCAGATCGTGGCCGAGCTCGGCATGGACGCGCCGACCCTGTGTGCCGCGTTGCTGCACGACACGGTCGAGGACACCGCGCTTCCGCTCGCCGAGGTGACCAGGGACTTCGGCGAGGAGGTGGCGCGGCTGGTCGACGGGGTCACCAAGCTGGACAAGGTCCGCTACGGCGAGTCGGCCGAGGCCGAGACCATCCGCAAGATGGTCATCGCGATGGCGAAGGACCCGAAGGTTCTGATCCTCAAGCTCGCCGACCGGCTGCACAACGTGCGCACGCTGTCGTGGCTGCCACCCGACAAGCAGCAGCGGCTCGCGAAGCAGACGCTCGAGATCTATGCACCGCTCGCGCACCGCCTCGGCATGAACGCGATCAAGTGGGAGCTCGAGGACCTGTCGTTCGCCACCTTGTACCCGAAGCGGTACGACGAGATCGTGCGTCTCGTGGCGGAGCGGGCGCCGTCACGCGACACCTATCTCGCCGGCGTGAGCGAGCGGGTGCAGACCGAGCTGCGCGGCGCGAAGATCAAGGCCACGGTCACCGGTCGCCCCAAGCACTACTACTCGATCTACCAGAAGATGATCGTGCGCAGCCGCGAGTTCGACGACATCTACGACCTGGTCGGCGTACGCATCACCGTCGACACGGAGCGCGACTGTTACGCGGCGCTGGGCGTGATCCACACGATCTGGTCCCCGGTCCCTGGCCGGTTCAAGGACTACATCGCGATGCCGAAGTTCAACCTCTACCAGTCGCTGCACACGACCGTGATCGGGCCGCAAGGAAAGCCGGTCGAGATCCAGATCCGCACCGCGCAGATGCACCGCACCGCCGAGTACGGCATTGCGGCGCACTGGAAGTACAAGGAGTCCGACCGCCGAAGCGGCGGCGGTGGCGAGACGGACATGAGCTGGCTGCGTCAGCTCGTCGACTGGCAGCGAGAGACGCAGGACCCCGGCGAGTTCCTCGATTCGCTGCGCTTCGACCTGCACGCCCAAGAGGTCTTCGTCTTCACGCCGAAGGGCGACGTGATCGGGCTTCCCGCCGGCGCGACCGCGGTCGACTTCGCCTATGCCGTGCACACCGAGGTCGGTCACCGCTGTATCGGTGCACGCGTCAACGGCCGGCTCGTGCCGCTCGAGTCGGCACTCGACAACGGTGACGTCGTCGAGGTCTTCACGTCGAAGTCGGAGACCGCGGGCCCGAGCCGAGACTGGCTATCATTCGTCAAGTCACCGCGCGCCCGCAACAAGATCCGGCAGTGGTACGCCAGGGAACGCCGCGAGGACGCGATCGACGAGGGCAAGGACTCGATCAGCCGCGCGATGCGCAAGGCGGCGCTACCGCTGCAGCGCCTGCTCGGCGGAGACGCCCTCGTCACGCTCGCCAAGGACATGCACTACGCCGATGTCTCGGCGCTCTACGCGGCCGTCGGCGAGGGGCACGTCTCGGCGCAGAGTGTCGTCACCCGCCTCGTACAGGCGCTGGGCGGTCCCGAGGGCGCCGTCGAGGACATCGCCGAGACCGAGACCGCCACGAAGGCGCCGCGCCGGCGGCGAGCCGCGGGCGACCCGGGCGTCATGGTGAAGGGCGCACCGGACGTGTGGGCCAAGCTTGCTCGCTGCTGCACGCCGGTGCCCGGGGACGAGATCATCGGCTTCGTCACGCGGGGTCACGGCGTGTCGGTGCACCGCACCGACTGCTCCAACGCGGTCGACCTGCACACCCGACCGGACCGGCTGGTCGAGGTCGAGTGGGCGCCGACCTCGGCTTCGGTCTTCCTCGTGGCGATCCAGGTCGAGGCGCTGGACCGCAGCCGGTTGCTCGCCGACGTGACTCGCGTCCTGTCGGACGCGCACGTGAACATCCTCTCGGCCGCGGTGTCGACGTCCCGGGACCGCGTCGCGCTGTCGAAGTTCACCTTCGAGATGGGCGACCCGAAGCACCTCGGCCACCTGCTTCGCGCCGTGCGCGGAGTCGAGGGCGTGTACGACGCCTACCGGGTCACCTCCGGAATCTGAGCGCCGAGCCCAACGATCCGTACCAATTTCCGCCCGGATTTCGGTCCAAAAGGTTGGGCTCGACGGCTTGCTGTCGGACCTGTGGACAGGCCCGACGCGCTCGCCCCAGGTTCCGCAAGGCTTCCGGGCCGTGCACATTCCCGACGCATTGCGAACTCGCCCCTTTACAACCGCTCAGGCGCACGCACACGGACTTACCTCGGCGGTGCTGCGCGGCAAGCAGTGGCGGCACGTCTTCCGCGATGTGTGGGTGCACGAATCGGTACCCGACAACATGTACATGCGTGTGGCGGCGACTCGCCTGGTTCTCGGCCGGGAAGGATTCCTCTGTGGCCTGACCGCGGCCTGGATCTACGGGGTCGAGGTCCAAGACAGGCGTGGCCTTCTCGTTTGGGTCGGCCGGCCAACCGGTAGCTGGCGGCGGACCCGGCCGGGTTGTCTGCTCCGCGAGCTCACCGTGGAAGCCTCCGATCTTGACCTGATCGACGGGTCGTTCATCACCACCCCGTTGCGGACCGCGTTCGACTGCGCGCGGTGGCTCGCGCTGTCTGAGGCAGTTGTCGTGGCCGACGCGCTCGCGTCTTCGCGTCTCATCGCGCCGGACGCGTTCAAAAGCTACAACCGCTCTCATCGTGGCCTTCGCGGCGTACGGCAGGCAGATCTTGTCGCCGACTTGGTGGAGCCATTGAGCGAATCACCGATGGAGTCGCGGCTTCGAGTCCTGTTGGTCACCTCGGGCCTTGCGAGGCCGGTTGCCCAGTTCGTGGTGACGGATCCCAGCGGCAGCTTCATCGGCCGAGCCGATTTGGCCTACCCCGATCATCGGATCATCGTCGAGTACGACGGCAGCCTTCACTGGGATCAGCGTCGCGACGACGACCGGCGTCGTGACGCGATGCGCGCCGCCGGCTGGACAGTCCTCGTCGCAAGCCGTACCGACTATTACGAAACCCCGCACCAGTTCGTCGGACAAGTGCGGCGAGCGATGGCCGCTGCAGCGGCCTAGCAAGCGCCGAGCCCAACGATCCGTACCGGTTTTGGCCGAAAATTCGATCCAAAACGTTGGGCTCGGCGGATCTAGCCCTTCTTGACGGTGAAGGACTCGATCACCACTGGCTGGTTGGGGTGCCCGTCGAACGGATACCCGTTCGCGCCGTCGGTGCCGGCCTTCGCGATCCGCTGAATGACGGCCAGCCCGGACACGATGCGCCCGAACGGCGTGTAGTCGGGCTGTAGGCGCGTCGGGCCGTACACGAGGAAGAACTGGCTGCCGCCGGTGTGCGGGTGGCCGGTGTTGGCCATGGCGACCGTTCCCGCCGGGTACGTCGCGCCCTTGAGGTTCTCGTCCGGAATCGTGTAACCGGGCCCGCCGGTGCCGGATCCGGTCGGATCGCCGCACTGCAGGACGTCGATGCCTGCGGCTGACGTCGTGAGCCGATGACACGGCGTGTCGTCGAAGAAGCCCTTGCTCGCGAGGAAGGCGAACGAGTTCACCGTGTGCGGGGCGTTCTTTCCGTCCAGCGCGACGACGATCGTGCCGCAGTTGGTCACGATCGTCGCGGTGTACGTCGTCCGGGCGATGGTGAGCTTGGGCTCGCTCCCGTAGTGCTGTGGCGACTTCTGCAGCGCCGGAGGCGTCGTACAGCCATTGGCATTGGGCGCACCGGACGTTGCGGACGAGGCAGCGGTGCTCGGCTGCACGTGCGCCGCGGTGCTCCCGCCGCTGCTCGAGCTGCCACACCCGGCAAGTGCAAGCGCCGCACCCACTCCAAGAAGCGCGCGCCTCACTTGCTGCTGACCGACTTGACCTGGACGACGAAGATCAGCGTCTCGTTGGGCTTGATCGGACCCTGCCCGGTTGCGCCGTAGCCGAGCGAGGCCGGGATGATCAGCTCGCGCACGCCGCCGGCGCGCACGCCGATCAGACCTTGGTTCCAGCCCGGGATCACGTTGGCGGAGCCGAGCGGGCTGACCGGGAACGGCTGCACCGGTGGGTGACTGTAGGACGAGTCGAACATCTTGCCGTCGCTGCAGGACACGCCGGTGTAGAAGACGGACACGTTGTCGCCGGCCTTGGCTGCCGGGCCATGGCCGACCTTGATGTCCTTGGTGGTCAGCTTCGTCGGCACCTTGCCCGTCACCGGCGGCACCATCGGCGCGCCCTTTACCGGCGGGTTCGGCTTGATGGCGGCGCACTTCGTCGGTGCCGCGGCCGCAGTGCTCGGTGTCGCGCTCGCGGACACGCTCGGCGTCGCGTTCGCCTTGACCGACGACTTGTTGCTGCCGCCCGTGAAGACCGTGAACGTGAGGACCAGCAGGACCGCGATGACGATGGCGGTGCCGATCACCGCCCCGGCAATCGTGTTGCGACGCTTGTTGCGGGCTCGGCGCTCGAGCTCGGCTTGGCGTCGGCGCTCGTACCGGCGTCGTGCGAGCTCGCGTTCACGGCGTCGGCTGGTCGCCACGTCGTCCTCCGGATCGGTTTCATTTTGGTCGGGTGCAGCAAACGACAGAGGAGTCTAAAAGAGTGGCCACTAGGCTGGCCTGAAGCCCTCCTGAAAGGATCTTCGTGCTTGTCGTCGGCTTCCCTGCCGGTCCGTTCGAGACCAACTGCTGGGTCGTCGCGCCTGCGCGAGGTGAGGAGTGCCTCGTCATCGACCCCGGCGTGGGCGCCGAGGACCTGCTCGACGACGTCCTTGCCGAACACAAGCTCGCCCCAGTTGCGGTCCTGCTCACTCATGGTCATCTCGACCACATCTGGGCGGTCACGCCGGTCTGCGGCGCGAAGGACATTCCCGCGCTGATCCACCCAGCGGACCGCCCGATGCTCACCGACCCGACGGCGGGCCTGGGCGTGCCAAGTGGGACTCCGATCTTCGGCCGGCTCGAGTGGGCCGAGCCGAGCGACGTCAGAGAGCTGAGCGACGGTGACACGGTGAGCCTCGCCGGTCTGGATCTGCAGGTCGACTGGGCGCCCGGTCACACCAAGGGCTCGGTGACCTTCACCGCCGGCACCGACTTCTTCTCGGGGGACCTCCTGTTTGCGGGGTCGATCGGGCGTACCGACATGCCGGGTGGCTCGTACGCCGAGATCCTCGACTCGCTCGCGCGAGTTCCGTTGCGGTTGCCTGACGAGATGGTCGTGCGGCCCGGCCACGGCCCGGACACGACGATCGGTCGCGAGCGCCGCATGAACCCGTTCCTCGTGGAGATCGCCGCCTCCCTCGCGGATGGGGACGTCTCGTTGCCGCCGGTCACCCGGGGTCTGTAGGCATCATGGCCAAGCCTGCCCCGATGTCGGGGTTCCCGGAATGGTTGCCGCACCAGCGGATGGCCGAGCAGCAGGTGCTCGACACGTTGCGCCACGCGTTCGAGCTGCACGGCTTCGTGCCGATCGAGACCCGGTCGGTCGAACCACTCGACCAGCTCCTGCGCAAGGGCGAGACCGACAAGGAGATCTACCTGCTGCGACGGCTGCAGGCCGACGCGGGCGAGGGGGACTCAGGCATAGGCCTGCACTTCGACCTCACCGTGCCGTTCGCACGCTATGTGCTCGAGAACGCGGGAAAGCTCGAGTTCCCGCTTCGCCGCTACCAGATCCAGAAGGCATGGCGTGGCGAGCGGCCTCAGGAGGGGCGATATCGCGAGTTCCTCCAGGCCGACATCGACGTCGTCGACCGCGACGCCCTGCCGTTCCACTACGAAGTCGAGCTCCCGCTCGTCATCGCCGACGCCCTGGGCAGGCTGCCGGTCCCGCCGGTGAGGATCCGGGTCAACACCCGCAAGATCCCCGAGGGCTTCTATCGCGGCCTCGGCATCGAGAACTACCTCGGTGTCCTTCGCACGGTCGACAAGCTCGCGAAGATCGGGCCCGAGAAGGTCCGCGAGCTGCTGGGGAAGGAGGCCGGCTGTACCGAGTCCCAAGCCGACGCCTGCCTCGCGCTCGCCGAGATCTCCACGACAGACGGCTCGTTCGCCGACCAGGTCAAGGCACTCGGGAGCACGGACCCGTTGCTCGACGAAGGCCTCGAGGAGCTGACCCGCGTCGTCGAGGCCGGCCGGTCGCAGGCGGCCGACCTGTTCGTCGCGGACCTGAGCATCGCGCGCGGGCTCGACTACTACACCGGCACCGTCTACGAGACCGTGCTCGTCGGTCACGAGAGCATCGGCTCGGTGTGCTCCGGCGGCCGGTACGACGCACTCGCGTCGGACGGTGAGGTCTCCTACCCCGGCGTCGGCCTGTCGCTCGGCGTCACCCGGCTGCTCGGACGGCTCTTCGGGCAGGGTCTGCTGGACGTGAGCCGCAAGGTCCCGACGTGCGTGTTGGTCGCGCTTCCTGACGACGACTCCCGCACCCGCTGCCG
>JAICMG010000142.1 GCA_025929365.1 Frankiaceae bacterium | reverse complement strand
TCGGGCCAGTGACGTTGGATCCGCTCACGGGTGGCCTCGGCAGTGCTCTCTGGCAGCTGGACGCCGCACACTCCGCGCTCGTTCCAGACGATGCCACAGTCGCCGATCGCCGTCGGGAAGACCGTCATCCCCATGACCTCGATGATGCCGGGTGCCACCGACACTTCCCAGCGGATTCCGGCCACGGCAGTATGACCGCATGGAGCAGCGCATCGACATCGTCACGCTGGGAGTCGCCGACATCTCGCAGGCGAAGCGCTTCTACGTCGAAGGACTCGGGTGGGACATCGCGCTGGAGGTGCCGGGCGACATCATCTTCGTGCAGGTCAACCACGGGCTTCTGCTGGCGTTCTACGGCGCGCACGCCCTCGAGGCAGACGTCGCGCCCCGCGCGCCAGTCAAGTCTGCACCGCGTGATCCGGCAGAGCCGACCGAGTCGCCGGCGCCGATGAGTCTCGCCCAGGTAGTCGGGTCCGAAGACGACGTCATTGCGGTCTGCGAGCGCGCCAGGGCAGCCGGCGCGACCGTATTGAAAGAACCGCAGCAGGCCGACTTCGGCGGCTTCCACTGCTACTTCGCCGACCCCTCGGGCTTCCGTTGGGAGATTGCCACCAACCCGGGCTGGCGGGTCGGGTCCGATGGCCGCGTGACGATCGCGACGCTCGAAGGCGCCGACTAGCTGCGTGTCCTGCTGACTGCCGCAAGCCGATCCGCGAGGAACGCGCGCTCGACCTGGTTGTCGGTCAGGGCGATGGCCGCACGGTAGGCAGCCTCCGCCTCTTCACCGCGTCCGAGCTGCCCAAGCAGCTCCGCGCGAGCGACCGCCAGATATTCATAGCGGGCCAGCGCTGGCGGCTGGCCGATCTGGTCCAGCACGTCGAGCCCGGCTTGCGGTCCGCGCGCGAGCCCGATCGCGACGGCACGGTTGAGCGACACGACGGGTGACGGCCAGACTCGCACAGTGCGTCGTAGAGCCGGACCACCTCGTCCCAGTCGGTGTCTTCCCAGGTCGCCGCGCGCGCGTGCACGGCGGCGATGGCTGCCTGCAGCGCGTAGCGGTCGGGTGCTCCGGTGTTGATCGCCTGCCCGACGAGGGCGAGTCCCTCGCGGATCGCCTCGGCGTTCCACTGGCGGCGGTCCTGGTCCTCGAGCCGCACCGGGCGCCCGGTCCGGTCGGTGCGCGCCTGGCGCCGAGAGTCGGTGAGCAGAAGTAGCGCGAGCAGCCCTGCGACACCGGGATCGCGCGGGAGCAGGGCGCGCAGCATGCGGGCAAGGTCGATCGCGCGGTTGACGAGATCCGTGCGTACCAGCTCGCTCCCCGCCGGGGCGGTGTGCCCGGTGGTGAACAGCAGGTGCACGACGGCGAGTACGGCGGCCAGCCGTTCCGGGAGCTCGTCAGGTGGCGGGACCCGGTAGGGGATCTTGGCCGAGGAGATCTTCTTCTTGGCCCGTGTGATCCGCGCCGCCATGGTGGGCTCGCTGACAAGGAACGCGCGGGCGACCTCCGGGGTGGTCAGCCCACACAGGAGTCGTAGCGTCAGCGCGACCTGTGCCTCTTGCGAGAGCGCCGGATGGCAGCAGGTGAAGATCAGGCGGAGCCGGTCGTCGGGGATCTCGGCCTCGGAGGAGCCGGCGTCGGCATGGTCCGGCATCGGATCGTCGGCGACGAGCAACGGCATCGCGGCGCGGAACCGCTCCTCCCGTCGCAGCAGGTCGGTCGCGCGGCGTCGCGCGACGGTGGTGAGCCACGCGCCGGGCCGTTGCGGGACTCCGTCGCGCGACCAGGCCTCGAGCGCCTTCGCGTAGGCGTCCTGAACGCATTCCTCCGCGCGGTCGATGTCGCGCGTGACGCGCACCGTCGCGGCGAGCACGAAGGCCCACTCGCGCCGGTGCGCGTCAGCAACCGCGGCGGCCACGTCGACGGCATCCGCCATGACAGGCGCGTCTTAGCCCATGTCCCTGATCGGCCGAACCTCGACGCCGCCGAACTTCGCCGGCACCGCCTTGGCGATCTCGAGTGCAGCGTCGAGGTCAGGCGCCTCGATGAGGTAGTAGCCGCCGAGGACCTCCTTGGTCTCGGCGAACGGGCCATCGGTCACGATGTGGCCGCCGCTGCCGTTCCCGCGGATCGTGGTCGCGGTTGCCGCCGGCTCGAGCGCGTTGCCGCCGGCCACCGCTGCGCCGTGCTTCTCGAAGAACGCCGTGTGTGCGGCGTGCACCTCAGCGCCGACAGCTTCGTCGCCGAAGACGGACTCGTCCTCGTAGATCAAGACCAGGTACTGCGCCATCTGCATGTCCTTTCGTCGGGGCCCGGCTCCCGGACCTCTCGTCATGACGACGACCGCGACTCTGTGGAATCGACAACCTGGGCGGAATCGACAGCCCGTGCACATCAGTCTCCACGATGACGCCTACGATCGCCGCGTGGTCTCGGAGATCTTCGACGCCGGCGCGTGGGACGTGGTCCCGGGGTTCGAGTTCGCCGACATCACCTACCACCGGGCCCGCGAGTCCGGCACGGTCCGCGTCGCGTTCAACCGCCCCGAGGTGCGCAACGCCTTCCGGCCGAGCACGGTCGACGAGCTCTACGCCGCGCTCGACCACGCCCGGATGTCCTCCGACGTGGGGTGCGTCCTGATCACCGGCAACGGGCCCTCGTCCAAGGACGGCGGATGGGCCTTCTGCTCCGGTGGTGACCAGCGGATCCGTGGCCGGGACGGGTACAAGTACGCCGAGGGGGAGACCGCCGAGACGATCGACCCGGCCCGCGCCGGCCGGCTGCACATCCTCGAGGTGCAGCGGCTGATCCGCTTCATGCCCAAGGTCGTCATCGCCGTTGTTCCGGGTTGGGCGGCCGGCGGCGGTCACAGCCTGCACGTGGTCTGCGATCTCACGCTTGCCAGCCGTGAGCACGCCCGCTTCAAGCAGACCGATGCGAAGGTCGCGAGCTTCGACGGCGGCTTCGGCTCGGCGTACCTCGCTCGTCAGGTGGGTCAGAAGTTTGCCCGCGAGATCTTCTTCCTCGGCGAGGAGTACTCCGCCGAGGATGCGCACCGGATGGGCACGGTCAACGCGGTTGTCGCGCACGCCGACCTCGAGCGAGTCGCGCTCGAGTGGGCGGCCAAGGTCAACGCGATGAGCCCTACGGGCATCAGGATGTTGAAGTACGCGTTCAACGCGATCGACGACGGGCTGGTCGGCCAGCAGCTGTTCGCCGGCGAGGCGACCCGGCTCGGTTACATGACCGATGAGGCCGCGGAAGGCCGTGACGCCTTCCTGGAGCGCAGAGAACCGGACTGGGCGGACTACCCCTGGTACTACTGAGTTCTCACACCGTGCGCCAGTAGCGGCGCAGGCCGAACAGGAATCCGAGTGCGGCGAGCTCGAGGGCGAGGGCGTTGCCGAACCGGTCCAGCCCGCGGCGCCAGCCGGTGAGGCGGAGGCGCGGAAGCGACCTCGGCGACGTCATCGACATCGCGCCCATCCGGGCGCCGTGCGCGGTGGTTGCGATCTGCGCCGGGTGGTAGCCCGGCGGCAGCTCGTGTGAGTGCGGCTTGACGACGGCGAACTGCGCCATCATCCCGTCGTCCTCGTGGTCGAGCATGTGGCAGTGGAGCATGAAGACACCGGTGTAGTCGGTGAACTTCGCCGCGACCACCACGGTCTCACCCGGGTCCAGTCGCCAGACGTCCACCAGGCCGCGTTCCTCTGGCGGCGGACGCTTGCCGTCGCGCGAGATCGTGTGCCACTGCTCCTCATGCAGGTGGATGTAGTGGGTGATCGGCGCGTTGTTGGTGAGCGCCCAGGTCCGCGTCGCGCCGAGCGGCACCTCGACCTCGACCCGGTGTGGGTTGAACGGCTTGCCGTTGATGGTCCAGTAGGTCCCGGTCGACGCCGTCCCCGCGAGGGCGAAGGTCCACGTGAACGACACCTTCGCGGGGGCATGGATCGGTGGGGGCGCGGCGAGCGAGCTCGGGATCTTCGTGTGGTCACTGGCGGTGTGCGTCACGCGGAACTGCATCAATGACGCGGTCGGGCTGCCGACCCCTGAGGGCGGTGGATTGGTTCGCGGGACGCTCTCGAGCACGACCTTCTTGTGGAGCTCGCCGCTGAAGTCGACGATCACGTCGGCGCGTTCGGCCGGCCCGAGCAGGATGTCCTGGCGGACGGTCGGATGCGGAAGCAACCCGCTGCCCGCCCCGATCTGGATGAACGGTCGGCCGTCGGACAGCGCGAAGTCGTACGACGTGAAGTCCGACGTGTTGAGCAGCCGGAGCCGGTACCGATGCTGCGCGACATCGAGGTGCGGGGCGAACTCGCCGTCGACCAGGATCCGGTTGCCGACGGTGCCGTCGCCCGGCGGCGCCGAGGGCCCGGTCATGCCCTTCATGGAGCGGGTGCGGCCCTTGAACGGATTCGTCAGCTGGTTGTTCGAGGTGAACTTGCGATCCGTGAACATCAGCGGCACGTCGTACTCGCCGCTGGGCAGGCGTAGCGCCTGCTCGCGCTTGGAGTGGACGAGGAAGAAGCCCTGAAGCCCGTGCCAGTTGTTGCGCGCGGTCAGGTTCATCCGGTGGTCGTGGTAGAACTCCGTCGCCTCGGTTTCGGGCTTGCCGTGGTCGGTCAACGGAAGGTCGTACGTACGACGATGGCCGTGGCGGATCAGGAACCGGTCGGGTTGCCCGTCGTCCTGCCACTTGTGGTGGTCGCCGTGGAAGTGGACGGTGACCGCGCCCGAAGACCTCGGGAGCTGGTTGGCGAAGGTGATCTTCGTGTCATGCCCCGCCGGCCGCTCGATCGTCGGCCCGGGATAGCTCCCGCCGAAAGCCCACATCGTCGTCTTCGGACCGGTCGGGAAGATCCGGACCGCGGTCCTCTTGATCGGGATGTGAAGCTTCGAGCCGGTGAGGACGGGGGGCAGCCGCAGCGGCAGCGTGAAGTGCGGCGCGACCGGGTGGACACCGCCGCCCGAGCCCCCTTCGACGACGAGGGTGCCCGTCATGCTCCCCGGGTGGAACGTGCAGTGGAAGGTATAGGTCCCGGCCGCGAGCCTGCTGGCCTGGTTGATCGTCTCGGTGTGGCCCGGCTCGACCCACTTGTCGAACAGCGGGTTGCCCTTCGCGCCGACGGCGTCTGACGTGACGGTGTGCTCTTGGCTGTCGAGGTTGACGACGTTGAGAGTGCCACCCTGGGAGATGGTGACGACCTTAGTGGCGTAGCCCTTGTCCTGCGCGTCCTTCGGGATCACAACCGTCGCCGACATCGGGGCGTCGGCCATCGGGACGTGGCCGAGCACCATGCCGGGAGTCCCGGCGACCGCATCTTGCGGCACCGCTGAGTAGCCGGCCGCCGCGACCATCGCAGTCGCGATCACCCCGAACCGGGCAAAGCGATGCCGCCCCCGTGTGAGCCGCACGCGAACAGTATGCGACGCCTGACGCTTGATCGCCGAAATGTTTGCTTACGGCAGAGGTCGCGGATAGTGTCCGCCGAGGTCTTCAGTTCTCGATACGGGGGAAGGACGCCCAGATGAACACTGTCCAGAAGTCGCTCACTGCCGCCGCCGCCGCTGCGCTGCTGGCAGCGGGCGGAGCACCGGCACTCGGTGCACCGCACGCCAAGTCAACCGTCATCCCGACGCCGTCGATCAGCGTGACGGCGAGCAAGGGAGGCACCTTCAACGTCTCCGGCCCGCGGCGATTCTCGGCGGGACGCCTCGACATCTCGTTGACGGCCAAGAAGGGCGAGCAGGAGATCGCGATCATGCGGCTCCACAAGGGCTACACGCTCGCCGACCTCAAGCGAGACTTCGGGACCTACGGTCAGTCACAGCAGAACCCGACGCCGCAGGGCATCAAGGCGCTCAACCGGATCGTCAAGCACACGACCTTCTACGGCGGGCTCGACACCGGCACCGGGCACAACAGCGTGAGCGGCAGCGTCGTGCTGCCGCGGGTCGGGACCTACTACCTGCTCAACGATGCGAACGGTCCCGGTTCGAGCGAGGCCGTCAAGCTCCATGTCACCGCGAAGACGGGCAGCCGGAGCGCTCCGGCGATCGCCGCGGTGGAGCGGGCGATCACGGCCAAGCGGTTCCGCGGCCCCACGCATCTGCCGGCCAGCGGCACGGTCGAGTTCAAGAACGACTCGACGAACTCGCCACACTTCATGTTCCTTCAGCATGTGAAGAAGGGCACGACGCGCAAGCAGGTCATCAAGTCGTTCAAGAGCAACGGTCCCGGCCCGGAGCTGCCGGGTGCTGCCGGCACCGACGTGCTCTTCATGGGTCACGCGATGACGCTGACCTACAACCTGCCGGCAGGCGACTACGCCCAGCTGTGCTTCTTCCCCGACCTCAAGACCGGGATGCCGCACGCGTTCATGGGCATGGTCAGGATCGTTCACCTCTCCTAGGCCAGGCGTAGGCGAGTCCAGACGACGTTGGGGTGCTGCGGGAATCGCCGCACCCCAACGTCGATTCGCCAGATTTCTTGCCGCACGTGTCCCGCGGCCTTTAGATGGCAGCGGAAGGAGAGAACATGAGCTTAGGCACGAAGACAGTCACGCTTGCGCTGGCAGCCGCCGGTGCGTTGCTTGCATCCAGTGCTGCGCCGGCCATCGGTACGCCGCACGTGAGATCGACGTCGGTGAGCACACCTCAACTCATCGTGAAGATGAGCGGGAAGCACTCTTCGTTGAATGTGACGGGTCCGCATCGGTTCTCGGCGGGCCGGGTCGGTGCGAAGCTCACGGCCGGCAAGGGCGAGCAGGCGTTCGAAGTCTTCCGGCTCCGCAACGGCTACACGCTGCACGACTTCGACCGGGATCTCGCGAAGTTCGACAGTAGCCAGCAGCCGACCCCGGCCGGCCTCAAGGCCTTCAACCGCCTCGTGCGTCACACCGTCTTTTGCGGCGGGCTCGACACCGGCAATGGCCACAAGTCTGTGTCCGGCAGCCTGGTGCTGCCGACGGCCGACACCTATTACATGTTCAACACCAGCGAGGGACCGGATCCAAGCGTGACTCCGCTCAAGCTGCACGTCACTGCACGTACGGGCGGGCGAGCCACGCCTGCCGTCGACGGTGTCATCAAGGCCACCAACGCGAAGCGGTTCCGCGGCTCGGTGAACCTGCCGGCTGCCGGAACGGTTGAGTTCGACAACGCGTCGACGAACTCGCCGCACCTGATGTTCCTGCAGCACGTGAAGAAGGGCACCACGCGCGAGCAGGTCATCAAGGCTCTGCAGAGCAACGGCCCAGGTCCGATGCTGCCTGGTGGCGCCGGCATCGACGTCGTCTCTCCGGGCCGTACTGCGACGCTCACCTATGCGCTTCGGGCCGGCGACTACGCCGTGATGTGCTTCTTCCCGGACCTCAAGACCGGGATGCCGCACGCGTTCATGGGCATGGTCAGGATCGTCCATCTTGCGTGAGTAGGTGACCACCACGACGACCCGACGGTCTGTCGTGGCGCAGCCCGACGGTGGGGCGTCGCCGGACACTGCGGCGCCCCACGCGTGGGACGCCGCGCTCGTCCGTCGCTACTTCGCCGTCAGGCTCCTGTTCGCGGCTGTCTGGGCGGTCGACGCAACGCTGAAATGGCTCCCGGGATTTCGCGACCACTTCGTCGACACGATTCGTGGGCGGGCGATGGGCCAGCCCGGTTGGCTTCAGCCGTGGTCGCACTTCTGGATTCGTGTCTGCTCGCACTCGCCGTCGAAGTTCGCCGTACTCATCGCCTGTGCGGAGACCGCGATCTGCGTGTCGTTGGCGTTCGGCTTCCT
>JAICMG010000002.1 GCA_025929365.1 Frankiaceae bacterium | reverse complement strand
GATAGCCGGTCACGACCGACGGCACCAGGCCAAGAGCCTTCGCACGCTGCCGCAAGGTGATCGGCGAGGAGTCGACCTGCACCTTCTGCTCGAGCTGTTGCTCGGTGTCGGTGAGCGCGTCCAGACGCTGCTGCAACGAGGTCTGGCGGAACGCATCCTGCGCGGCGAGTGTGTGCAGCATCAGCAACGCGATCAAGCCGGCGAGCATCAAGCCGCCCACGAGCACCACGAAGGGAGTGCGACCGACGGGGCGCCCCGACGCGATGACGACCAGCTTCGGACGCGACCGCGCCGACGAAGCGGGCCGTAGCGGAAGCGCCTTGCGGACCGCGGCGGTCGCGCTCATGCTGCGTCCCGGATGCGCTCAGCTGCGCGGAGACGTACTGACGCCGCGCGCGGGTTGGCGGCGATCTCGGCCTCGGATGCCTGCTCGGCGCCGCGGGTGAGGAGCCGCAGCTGTGGCTGGGCGTGCTCGGGCACCACGGGCAGGCCCGCAGGTGCGGTGACAGCGGCGCCGGCCGCGAACGTGCGCTTGACGATGCGGTCTTCCAACGACTGGTAGGCCAACACGACGAGACGCCCGCCGACACGCAGCGCGGTCACCGCCGCCGGCAACGCCCGCTCGAGAACACCGAGCTCGTCGTTGACCTCGATCCGCAGCGCTTGAAACGTGCGCTTTGCCGGGTTGCCGCCGGTCCGCCGCGTCGCCGCAGGAACTGCCTGTCGCACCAGCTCGGCGAGCCGGGCCGACGACGTCACCGGCGTGGACCGGCGTTCGCGCACGATCGCGTCGGCGATCCGCCGGGCGAACCGTTCCTCGCCGTACTCGCGGAGCACTCGCGCGAGGTCCGCGGCCGAATAGTCGTTGACGACGTCGGCCGCCGACCGGCCACGCGTCGGGTCCATCCGCATGTCGAGTGCGGTGTCGCGCGAGTAGGCGAAGCCGCGTTCGTCGTCGTCGAGCTGCATCGAGGAGACGCCGAGGTCGAACAACACTCCGTCGACGCGCTCGACACCGGCCGCGGAGAGAACCTGTGGCAACGTGTCGTAGACGCCGTGCACAAGGCGCACCCGGTCTCGATGCGCCGCGAGCCGCCGCTCACTGTGCGCGAGCGCGGCCGGGTCGCGATCGATGGCGATCATCTGCAGCTCGGGGTGACGCGACAGCAACGCCTCGGTGTGGCCGCCGAGACCCACTGTGGCATCGACGAGGACGGCACCCGCTCCCCCAGCCACGGGCTCGAGCAGCTCGAGCACCCGGTCGAGCAGCACGGGCACGTGCGGCTGCGAGTCGGAACCGCGCTCCGCGTGCTGGCCAGGACTGCCGGTGCTCATGACGTCCTTTCGCGGGTCGTGCGGATGGCTGGAGTGGTGGTGTGTGGCCTGGTCCCCGCCGCCGACGCCTGAGACCGGGGAAGTGATCTCAGGGGTCGTCGGCAGGGGCCACGACACACACCGGGGGCCGGTGGCCTGAAGCGCTCAGAAGATTCCGGGCACCTCCCGTTCCGAAAGCGCCGAGTACGCCTCCCGCTGGCCGGAGTGGTAGTCGCGCCAGGCCGGTTCGTCCCAGATCTCGAGGTAGCTGTTCAGGCCGACCACGGCAACTTCGCGGGTCAGCCCGGCGTAGTCGCGCAGCGACTGCGGCACGGTGACCCGGCCCTGCCGGTCCGGCACCTCGTCATGCGCGTCGCCGAACGCCATTCGATGGAAGTCACGCGTCTCGCGCAGTGCCATCGGCGCCTCACGCGCCCGCTCGGTGACCCGGACCCACTCCGCCATCGGGAACACCCGCAGGCATCGCTCCTGGCCCGGGGCGATCACGAGACCGGCCGCCAGCTCGTCGCGGAACTTGGCCGGCAGGAACAGCCGGCCCTTCTCGTCGAGGCGGGGCGTGAACGTACCGAGAAACACGCCCCACCTCCACGTCTCCGCTCGGCTTGCTGCGTGTGCCGCTGCTCACGCAGTGGGGGCGCAGTCCCCACCCCGCTCCCCATAGCCCGCCACGTTACTCCACTTTGCTCCTCTGTCAACCACATTGGGGCTCGATCACTCCACTGCCCGCCCCCTCACGCTGTGACACACTTGGCGCCGGTCCGGGGGTCGGTGAGCGAGGAGGAGTCGCGGTGGCGACGTCGGCTGGCAGAGCCTCGACCCGCTCCGGGGCCCGCGGGACGAGCAGGGCCGCCGCGCAGCCTCAGGCGCGCGATATCGCCGCTGCCGGCGCTCGCATCGCCGAGGCCGTCGAGAGCGTGATCGAAGGCAAGGCGGAGGAGGTCCAGCTCGCCGTTGCCGTCCTGCTCGCGGAAGGCCACCTGCTGGTCGAGGACGTCCCGGGCGTCGGCAAGACGATGCTCGCCAAGGCACTTGCACGTGCAATCGACTGCTCGGTCCGCCGGGTGCAGTTCACCCCCGACCTGCTGCCGAGCGACATCACCGGCGTATCGGTCTACAACCAGAACAGCCGGGAGTTCGAGTTCAAGCCGGGCGCGATCTTCGCCAACATCGTCGTCGGCGACGAGATCAACCGGGCCTCCCCCAAGACGCAGTCGGCCCTGCTGGAGTGCATGGAGGAGCGCCAGGTCACGGTCGACGGCATCACCTATGTCCTCGACGCGCCGTTCATGGTGATCGCGACGCAGAACCCGATCGAGATGGAGGGCACCTATCCCCTCCCCGAGGCGCAGCGGGACCGCTTCACGGCCCGCATCGCACTCGGCTACCCGGCCGCCGATGCCGAGCTCGCGATGATCGACACCCACGGCGCGGGATCACCGCTGGACGATCTCGAGCCCGTCGCGGACGACCTCGAGGTGGCGAAGCTGATCGAGGGCGTGCGCCAGATCCACCTCGCCGACAGCGTTCGCCGCTATGCGGTGGACGTCGTGACCGCCACGCGCAACCACCCCGACCTGCGGCTCGGCGCCTCACCCCGCGCCACGCTGCACCTGTTGCGCGCCGGCCGTGCGATCGCCGCTCTCGACGAGCGCGACTATGTCCTGCCCGACGACCTGCAGGCCCTCGCCGAACCCGTCCTCGCCCACCGCCTGCTGCTGTCCGCCGATGCCCAGATCGCGCGACGCCCCGTGACGGCCATCCTGGCCGACATCCTGGCCGCCGTGCCCGTCCCGGCCGCCACTGCGCGCCGACCAGCCTGAACCGAAGGCCGGCGATGGGCGTCCCAGAACTGTGAACGCAGTTCGCATCGCGCTTCGTTCGCTCACCCTGCGCGGGCGCTGCACCCTCGCCGCCGGCGCGACGGCCGCAATGGCTGGCGTGGTGCTGAACGAAGCGGACTTGCTCCGCCTCGGCCTGCTCCTGCTCGCACTGCCGCTGCTCGCGGCGGTCTTCGTCGTACGGACTCGGTTCCGGTTGACCTGCACCCGGCGTCTGGAACCCGCGCGACTCGCCGCCGGCAACCGCGCCCGGGCCGTGCTGCGGATCGAGAACGTGTCGCGGTTGCCGACGGGGCTGCTCCTGGTCGAGGACACCATTCCTTATCTGCTCGGCGGGCGGCCTCGTGTCGTGGTGGAACGGCTGGCGCCGCGCCGGCCGATCGACGTCGGCTACTACATCAACGGCGAAGCGCGCGGTCGATACAAGGTCGGCCCGCTCACGGTCCGCCTGCTCGACCCGTTCGGTCTCTGCGAGCTGCCGCGCGCATTCACCAGCGTCGACACCCTCGTCGTCACGCCACAGGTCGACGTGCTGCCCGGCACCGCGCTGCGCGGCGAGTGGGGCGGCGCCGGCCAGAGCACCAACCGGGCCGTGTCCACGCATGGCGATGACGACGTGGCGACGCGGGAGTACCGCCATGGTGACGACCTGCGCCGAATCCACTGGCGCACGACGGCGCGCCGCGGTGAGCTCACCGTGCGCCGGGAAGAGCAGCCGTGGGAGAGCCGGGCCGCCGTGCTGCTGGATGCCCGGCTCGTCGCGCACCGAGGCGATGGCCCCGCCTCCTCGCTCGAGTGGGCGATCTCGGCCGCGGCATCGGTCAGCCGTCACCTCGCGCAGCGCGGGTACGACGTCCGGCTGGCGACCGACGCGGGCGGCGAGGTCTCGTCGTCAGCGCTCGGCGTGGCGGGCTTCGACGGCGCGATGCTCGACGTCCTCGCGGGCCTGGCGCCGTCCAACGGTCAAAGCCTGCACGTCGGTGTCGACGCTGCCCGCCGCGTCGGCGGACAGGGCCTCATCGTGGCCATCGTCGGCACCATCCATGCTGACGACGCCGACCGGCTCGCGCGGCTTCGCGCCGCGGATCGATCGACCGGTGTCGTGTTCATGCTCGACACCGACACCTGGGCGCCGGCCACGGCGACGGCGCCGACCGGCGATCACCATCGCATCGTCGGCCTGCTGGCGGCAGCCGGCTGGCGAGTGGTCAACGTGCGCCGCGGCGACTCGATCGCGCAGCTCTGGGGCAGCCTCGGCCCCGCGGTCGCGGCGACTCACCACCTCCCGCGAGCCGTCTCATGAGCGGCCCGCGAGCAGCCACCGCTGTCGGGTCGCGCGCGGGAGGCCGGGCATGAGTGGGCCGGTCCGCCTGACCGTCTACGCAATGGTCGCGTCGATGGCCTCCGCCCTGTCTCTGACCGCGGTGTTCTCCGCCGGCGGCTGGATCTTCCCCGTGATGGTCGCCGTCCTGCTGGTGTCCGGCTCCTGTGCGCTGATCCGCTGGTCGCCGCTGCCGTCGCTACTCGAACCGCTCCTGGCGAGCATCACCGTCCTGCTCTGGGTCACCTGGCTGTACGCGCGGCCGCAAGCGAGGTACGGCATTGTCCCCGACGGGGCATCGATGCGGGTGCTCGACCACCTGGCACGCGCGGGCTTCACCGACATCCGCAGGCTTCCGCCGCCGGTGCCGACACATCACGGACTCGTGCTGATCACCACCATCGGCGTTGCGGTCGTGGCATTGGTGGTCGACCTGCTGACCGTGACGTTGCGACGCGCGGCGCTCGCAGGCTTGCCCCTCCTCGCGTTGTTCACCATCTGCGCCGCGACGAGCCGCCACGGCGTCAACGTCGTCGCCTTCATCCCGGCAGCCGCTGGATTCCTGATGCTGCTGTACGCCGACAACCGCGAACGGGTCACCAGATGGGGCGCTGCAATGGGAGCGGGCAACAACGCGCGCCCGGCGCCGACGCGGTCCGCCGAGAACCTGCTGCCATCTGCGCCGGCCTCGCTGGGGCGCCGCGTCGGTGCAGCCGCGATCGGGGTCAGCGTCGTCATCCCGCTCGCGATCCCAGGAATCCAAGCGGGTTTCGGCGGCCACCACGGCGGCAGCGGGAATGGGCACGGCTGCTGCGGAGGCAGCGTCACGACGATCGACCCGATCGTCTCGGTCGACCACGACCTCACCAGCAGCCTCAACGCACCCGTGCTGACCTACAACACGTCGACGCCCACCCCCGGCTACCTGCGCATGACGTCACTCGACAACTACGCGAACGGCAGCTTTACCGCCTCCGAGCTGCAGGCGGACCCGTCCGCGAGGATCAGCAACGGCTTGGGCGTGATCGCCCCGTCGACCCAGAACGTCACGACCCGGGTCGCGGTCGCGCACAGCTTCGCCTTCAGGTGGCTTCCGATGCCCGCCACCGCGACAGCGGTGACCGCGTCCGGCGACTGGCGGTTCGACCCGATCACCTCGACCGTGTTCTCTGCGAGCGACACGACGGCCGGGCTGCGCTACTCGGTCGTGAGCTCGCCCACCCTGCCCACACCGAGCCAGCTGGCGCACGGCACGCCCACCATCGTCGGGCAGCCCGCCGCCGACCTGGCCCACCGCGGCGTGAGCCCCACGGTGCAGCAGCTCACCCACGAGATCACGGCCGGCGCGAACAGCAAGTACGACGCGGCGCTCGACATACAGCGTTACCTCACGAGCTCGCGCTTCCACTACACCCTGAACCCACCGGTCACACCGGGCAACGTCGACTCGCTCACCTACTTCCTGACGGTCAGTCACCTGGGCTTCTGCCAGCAGTACGCCACCGCGATGGCGGTGATGGCCCGGATCGCCGGCATCCCGTCCCGCGTCGCCGTGGGCTTCACCGCCGGCACTCGGCAATCCGCCGGCAACTGGCTCGTGACGACGCACGATGCACACGCCTGGCCGGAGCTCTACTTCCCCGCCTACGGGTGGCTGGCCTTCGAGCCGACGCCACGGGGCGACGGCCAAGCAGTCACTCCCAGCTATGCCCGAGCGACACCGAACCGTCACGGCGGACCGGCAGGCGGACGCAACGAGGGCAGCGGCGATCCGACCCTGATCAAGCACCCGAACCTGCCGGGAAAGAACGCACACGGGAGCGGCTCGGGCGCCACCAGCGGTCACAAGAGCGCGAGCACCAAAGCGACGGAGTTCGGCGGCGTCGTCTGGATCATCGTTGCCGGGGTGATCGTCCTCATGTTGCTGGCCCCGACCGCCGCGCGACAGCTGACCCGGCGACGGCGAATGCTGCAGCTGCACGGCGCCCATCCCGCGCCCGGTGCGGCATGGGCGGAGCTACGCGACAGCGCAATCGATGCCGGCGGGCCGTGGGACGACGACCGATCGCCGCGACAGTCGACGTACGCGCTCGGCCATTGGCTCCTCGCCGCAGGCGACGTCCGCGCTGCGCTCGGACGGCTCACCCGCGCCGAGGAGGAGCACCGCTACTCGGCCACGCCGAACGGCACGTCCCCGTCACTCGCGACAGACCTTCGAACGATCCGAACCGCGCTTCGCCATCGCCAGTCGCGTCGTCGCACCGTGCGAACGCTGCTGCTGCCGCCTTCCACCGTGCGCGCCATCTCGACCTGGTGGGCAGACGCCATCGACACACTGGACGACCGCGGACCGTCCCGCCTGCGCGCGCCGTCGCTGTCGCGACGTCTTCGCTCGACTAACGCGCCGACCCGGCCGTGACCCGCGCCGCGTCCGCGGGCTCGTAGACCAAGACCTTGTCGTCGTAGCCACGCAGCCGTACCTCATCGCCGACCGTCCAGGAGGCCGCTTCATCTCCCGCCCGCGCGATCGCCTCGTCACTGGCCAGGACGCGGCCGAGTCGATGCTTTGCCTCGTCGGTGAGCCTCGCGGCCTCGTTCACGGGCGAGCCGACGACGGTGTACTCGAACCGCTCTTCGGCGCCGATGTTGCCGGCGACGACGGTCCCCGCAGATACGCCGATCGCCGCGTCGATCTCAGGGTGGGCCGCTGCGATGGCGAGCAGCTCGCGGCGCAGGGTACGCGCCGCTCGAAGCGCCCTCGCCGCCGCATCGTCGCTCGCGACCGGCGCCCCGAAGACGGCAAGCGCGCCGTCCCCTTCGAACTTGTTGACCCAGCCGCCCTCGCTGGAGACGACCCGCACCACGGTGCTGAAGAACTGGTTGAGCACCGCGACCACGTCTTCGGGCGCGTGGGTCTGCGCCAGCTTGGTCGAGCCGATGACGTCGACGAACACGACACCGACCTCGCGCCGCTCCCCGCCGAGGACGACGTCACCTGCGGCGAGGGCGTTTCGCGCCACGTCGACGCCGACGTGACGGCCGAACAGGTCTGACAGCACGGCACGCTCGCGCAAGCCGACGACCATCTGGTTGAAGCCCGCCTGCAACATCCCGATCTCGCCGCCGTCGTCGACCGGGATGTGAACGTCGAGCTCACCGTCTTGCACCCGCCGTACCGCCCGCCGCATCGCCAACAGCGGCGCGGCAAGCGAGCGGGTCGCAACGTGCACGACGAGGGTGCCCGCGACGAAGGCAGCGCCGATGATGAACCAGACGGCAACGGCGCTCGGTGGTTGCGACGCCGGCCGTCCGACGAAGGTCAGGCCGATCATCAGCAGGAAGACGTCAGCACCGATCACCCACGACAGCACCAGCTTGGTCCAGACACCCGGAGCCAATCGGTGCTCGAGAGGGCGGTCGGCGAGCGCTACGGCGACGAGCGGTCGGATCGCCCACTCGACAATCAGGTACACCAGGCCGCAGGTCGCGAGCCCGCCCAGCCAGATCGACATCGCGACGCGGACGGTGTCCTGCCATGGGTGCGACACCGCACTGAGGCCCGTCCAGATCACTACGGCGCCGAGCCAGCCGACCATGCCTTGCACGAGGTAGTGCGCCGGCAGCCTGAGCAACGCGCGAAGGTCGTTGTCGGTCGGCTCGCCACCCGCGTCCAACCAGCCGGTGGCCCGCGAGAACAACCGACGGCCGCTCCAGAGCCCGAGCGGACCGACGATCGAGAAGTACACCACTAAGGCGATCGCGTCATAGCGACCGAAACCCAGCTGCCCCTTGAGGTTCGCGGCCGTGAGCGCGCCGGAGCCCGCGGCAAGAAGAGCGCCGACGAGGTGAGCGATCGGGATCCGCTGGCAGAGCCGACGGTCGACCCTCCGGGTCAGGTCGGATGAGAACCGGCGGCCCAACACAGGCGCAGCGTAGGGCCCTTCACGCCACGAAGTCCGCAAGATGTGATGAAGGACTCAGCCCGGTTAGCGGTTGCCGTCCTGCCGACGCTGCCAGCGATCCTCGAGCCGTTGCTTGACCCGACGTCGTTCCGAACGGCCGCGATCGTTGCGGCGCCGTCCGCGCGGGCCGCCCACGGCCGGCGGATTGCTGATGCGGTGTCCCGTCATGCGTTGCCACGAGGCGATGCCGTATGTGGCGCTCGCCAACATGACGACGAATCCGCCGACCCCGAGCGGGATCAGCGTGGTGATCACGCCCGCCAGCAACATCGCGATTCCTGCCAGCACTCCGAGCAGGCCGCGCACGAGCCTGACGCGGTAATGGCTGCGGATATCCGTCGCGCGGTACAGCCGTGCGAACTTCGGGTCGTCCTCATAGAGCGCCTGCTCGATCTGCTCGAGCAAACGCTGCTCGTGATCAGAGAGCGGCACGATGCCTCCTCGCGGACATGATTCAGGATACGGGCGCGCCCCGACCCTCGGCCAGGGGAGTTTTCGCGCCCTTGAATCGCTACTCCGACGGGGGACGTTTCACCAGGGTGGCGGGACGGACCACACCGTGGCCGAATCGCTCGCTCACCCGGTCCACGGCCTGCTCCGCCGCCCGCCACTCCTCCGCATCTCCGGCGAGGGTCAGCTGCTCGGGCATCTCGGCCGATCGCGCCAGCCCCTCCACCCGGACCCCGACCAGGCGCAACGGCGAACCGTCGATGTGGAGGGCGTCGTACAGCTGGCCGGCGGTCTCGTAGATCATCCGCGCGACGTCGGTGTGCTGGGCGAGGGTGCGCGACCGGTTGATCGTTCGGAAGTCGCTGAACCGGACCTTGATCGCGACCGTCCGACCGACCTGACCGCTTGCACGCAGCCGCTCCGCGCAGCGCTCGGACAGCCGCAACAGCTCGCGGAGGATGCCCTCGCGGTCGGCGATGTCGCGCGCGAAGGTCTCCTCCGCGCCGATGCTCCGGTCTGGCTCGTCGGGAACGACCCGGCGAGGATCCTGACCGTTGGCGAGGGCGTGGAGATGGGTGCCGGCCGCCTTGCCGACGGTGTGGACCAGGGTCGACAACGGCGTCGCAGCGATGTCGCCGATCGTCCGCATCCCGATCCGGCCCAACAGCTCTTCGGTCTTGTCACCCACGCCCCATAGCGCGCCGATCGGGAGTGGATGAAGAAAGGCGAGGACGGACTCCTTCGGGACGACGAGCAGTCCGTCGGGTTTCGCGTGCGACGACGCGAGCTTGGCGACGAACTTCGTGCTGGCGACTCCGATCGAGCAGGGCAGGCGCTGCTCGGCGGCGATGCGGTCGCGGATCTGCGTCGCGATCTCGCGCGGGCTGCCCAGGCGGCGAATCGCCCCCGACACGTCGATGAAGGCCTCGTCCAGGGCGAGCGGCTCCACCTCCGGAGTGACATCGCGAAAGACCGCCATGACCTCACGAGAGGCCTCGCCGTACGCCGAGTGGTCCGGGGGCACCACCACCAGACCGGCACAACGGCGCATCGCCTGTGCCATCGGCATCGCGCTGTGCACCCCGAACGCGCGGGCTTCGTAGGTCGCGGCAAGGACGACCGCGCGACCCCCGGGATGGCCGACGACGACCGGTTTGCCCTTCAGGTCGGGGTTTCGGCGCAGCTCGACGCTGGCATAGAACGCGTCCATGTCGGCGTGCAGGATCGTGCAACCGCTGTCATCGCCGGGCAGGTCGGCCGGGCGAGCGCCGCGCTCGAGCTGCCGACGGCTCAATCTGGTGGTCCCGGCTTCTCGGCGAGCACGTGAAGCGAGGTCGCCACTGTCAGGTACGCCGGGTCGGTCGCCACCGCATGCTCGAGCGCGACGAGATCCTCGGAGGCGTCGACGTCGCCTTCGAGCAACGCGGTCGGCGCACTGTCGGCGAAGATCCGGATGCCGTGAACGCTCATCGGCCGCAGACCAGCAGCGGCGACCAGCTCCCGAAGCCCTTCGAGGGTGAACCTGCGCCGCAGCGGATCGCCCGCACCGGCAACGCCGACATCGCTGGCCAGCATCTCGCGGGCCTCCGCGAATCTGCCGGCCTCGACCCGGGCGAGCGTGGCCGCGACGCGGTTCGCGACGAGGACGCTCGCGACGCCGCGCGGCCGGAGCACCTCCACCAGCGCCTGCAGCGCGGTGACGGGATCGTCAACGACCTCGAGCACGCTGTGGCACAGCACCGCGACGACGGACTCGGTGCCGAGCAGCGAGACGACGTCGCTCGCATCGCCCTGCTTCGCGAGGATGCGATCCGCGACGCCGGCCTCGGCGGCACGGCGCTCGAGCGCGGCGAGCGAGTCGGGGCTGGGGTCGACGACGGTGACGGTGTACCCGAGCTCAGCGAGCGGGACGGCGAATCCGCCGGTGCCGCCGCCGACGTCGAGGATGTCGACGTGTCCGGCCGGGCCCGGGAAGGTCGCCAGCGCGGAGCGCAGGACTTCCCACAACACCGCCGTGCGGGCCGGGTTGCGCTGCGTCCTCCGGTCCGCCGACATGTCCGTAACCGTACGGCGTGCCTCAGCGCGAAGCGGTGGTGCTTCGGCGCCGCGTCTCGCCGTGGGCCGGGTAGACCCGCGCGATTCCCAGCGGCAGAGCTGCCTGTCGCGCCGCCGGCAGGCCCAGCCGGCCGCCCACCAGCTCAAGGAAGAGGCCGGCATCGCGCACGAGGTCGTCGGCCTCACGGACCGTGACCGCGCCCCGCATGCCGGCCTGCGCCGCCACTCGCTTGTCCGCGCCGGCGGCGAAGAAGGTCGCCCATTCCGTCAGCTCCGGTGCAACCCGCAGGAGCAGGGTCCACACACTCGTCGGCCGGCCGCGGCGAACCGACCGGTCGACGTCCGGACGGGCTTCGGCCGCCAGAATCGCTGCGGCGGCGCGAAGCGCAGCCAGGTGCGCCTCGGCGTACCGCTCGCCTGGATCGCGTGCTTGTTCGGCCTCGCCGAGCGCACGTCGCGCCGCCACCGCCAGCTTCAGCGCAGCAGCCGGAACCGCGCGGCTGGCGGGCATCGGCCGGGGCATCTCGAGCAGTGCTGTCATGGTTCGAACATACGTTCGAACTCGGGTCGAGTCAAGCACCAAGCGGTGCGTTAGCGTCCGCTGGTGCACCCGAACGCCCAGCGGGTCGAGCGCCTGGAGGCCGCACGACTGCGTGCCCTCGCCGGGCCGGCGGCGTTCGTGTACGGCGCCGCAATGCACCGCAGCCCCGAGGTCGTCGTCCAGCGCCGCGAGATCATCGCGAGCCACACGACCTATCCCGGCTTCGTCTGCGCCGCCGCGTTCGGCGGCTCCGGCGACGGCGGCGACGAGCAGCTCGACGGTGATCTGATCGGCTTCGGCTACGGCTATCTCGGTGCCCGTGGGCAGTGGTGGCACGACACGGTCGCCCACGCGCTCGGCCGCGACGGCGCTCGGCGATGGCTTCGGGACGGCTTCGAGCTCGCCGAGCTCCACGTCCTGCCCGATCATCAGGGCGCCGGCCTGGGGCGCCGGCTGCTCACGGACGTCCTGAGCCGCGCCACCGCGAAACGTGCCGTCCTGTCGACGCCCGACGCCGACTCACCGGCACGGAGGCTGTACCGGTCGTTCGGCTTCGAGGACCTGCTCTGCGGCTTCTACTTCCCGGGCAGCTCGGAGGTCTACGCGATCATGGGAGTCGATCTCTGACGGCCACGCAGGCAGTTGCGGCTCGTGTGCGAGACGTCGTCGTGGTCGGTGCCGGCCACAACGGCCTGGTCGCCGCCTGCTATCTCGCCCGCGCCGGACTCGATGTCGAGGTGGTCGAGGCGGACACGGTCATCGGCGGGGCCGTGTCGACCGTCGAGCGATGGCCGGGCGTGCGGGTCGACCGTGGCTCGAGCATCCATGTAATGGTCCGGCACACCGGCATCGCGGAGGATCTACGGCTCGACGAGCTCGGGCTCGTCTACGACGACGTCGAACCGTGGGGCGTGCTGCCCCACCCCGACGCGCCGCTGCGCCTGTCGAGCGATCTCGACGCGACCTGCGCGTCGATCGAGGCGAGCTGCGGAGCGCATGACGCCGCGGCGTACCGCGACTTCATCGCGGAGTGGACACCGCGCATGAGGTGGTTCCTCGACGTCGCCTCCAGGCCCCCGACCGCGTCCTGGCTCGGCCGGCGCGGTGTTTCCCTCATGCGCCGGGCCGGCAAGCCCGCCGACGTCGTGCGCGGCTTCGTCGAGCCGGCTGAGGCGATGCTCGCGCGTCGCTTCGACGACGAGCGCCTGCGCGGCGCACTCGGGTGGTGGGCGGCGCAGTCCGGTCCGCCACCGCATGCGGTCGGCACGGCACCGATGGCCGGTACCGCCGCCTTGCTCCACCTCAAGCGGCCCGGCCGGCCCCGAGGCGGAAGCGGAAGGCTCAGCGAGGCACTCGCGGCCCGGCTCGTGTCGTACGGCGCGACCATCCGCACCGGGGATGCGGTCACGGGCATCGAGCCTCGCACCGGGTCGGTGTCGGCGGTCGTCACGCGATCGGGCGAGCGGATCGCCTCGCGTGCAGTGCTGGCGGCGTGCCACGTGACGGATGCCGCACGACTCGTCGGCGACGACGTTGCCCGGCGCGCGGTGCGAATCGGCGACGGCATCGGCATGGTCATGCGGGTCCTGGCCGATCGGCTGCCGGCGTATCGCGTCGACGTCCCCGGCGTGCACACGGCGATGCAGCTGCTCGTCGAGTCACCCGACCAGCTGCGTGCGGCATACGGCGACTTCCTCAGGGGTGAAGCGTCGAGAGAGCCGCCGCTGATCGTGATGACGCCGACCGCGGACGACCCGACACTCGCACCGGCCGGGAAGCACGTCGTCTCGGTGTGGGCGCAATGGCACCCACGACATCTGCGAGGTGCGGACTGGGACAGCGAACGCGAGCGTGTCGGCGATGCGCTGCTGGCTGCGGTCGACCGCTGGGCGCCAGGTTTCTCGTCCGGTGTCGTGCAGCGGTTTGTCCAGACACCGCTCGATCTCGAGCGCGAGCTGGGTCTGCACGGCGGCAACGTCATGCATGTCGAGACCGAGCTCGACTCGCTGTTCGGACTGCGACCGCTGCCGGGCTGGTCGACGTACCGCACTCCGCACGCGGGGCTTTACGTCTGCGGCGCGTCGACGCATCCCGGCGGCGGCGTATGGGGCGCCAGCGGTCGATCCGCGGCGGCCGTGATCCGGCGCGACCTAGGACGACGCCGGTAGTCCGAGCTGCTGGTAGATCTCGCGCGAGGATGTCGACCGGTTGAGGGTGATGAAGTGCAGTCCCGGGGCGCCCTCGGCAAGCAATGTCTCGCACAGCTCGGTGGCCACCTCGACGCCGATCGCCCGCACCGCGGCCGCATCGTCCTCGACGGCGTGCAGCCGTTCAGCGAGGTCGGCCGGGAACGCCGCTCCCACCAGCACGGCGAAGCGCTCGATCTGGGACACGTTCGTCACCGGCATGATCCCGGGCAGGATCGGCACGTCGCAACCTGCGGCCACGACACGGTCGCGGAGCCGGAGATAGTCCTCGGCGCGGAAGAACATCTGGGTGATCGCGAAGTCGGCACCAGCACGGCACTTGTCGATGAAGTAGCTCACGTCGGACTCGAAGTCGGGTGACCGCGGGTGCTTCTCGGGGAAGGCCGCGACACCGACGCAGAAGTCGCCGGACTCGCGGACGAGCCGGACCAGGTCGGAGGCGTAGGCGACTCCTTCGGGATGCGCGACCCAATCGGCCTGGGGGTTGCCGGGTGGGTCGCCACGCAGTGCCAGCACGTTGCGGATGCCCGCATCGGCGTACTGGCCGATCACGTGACGCAGCTCGGCGACGGAGTGGTTGACCGCGGTGAGATGGCCGACGGCGGTAAGCGTCGTCTCGGCGGCGATCCGCTCGGTGATCGAGACCGTGTGGTCCCGCGTCGATCCGCCGGCGCCGTACGTCACGGAGACGAAGGTGGGGTGGAGCGACTCGACCTCGCGCAGCGCCTGCCAGAGCGCGCGCTCACCATCGGGGGTCTTCGGGGGGAAGAACTCGAAGGAGTACGAGCGGTTGCCGCTCGCGAGCAGCTCACGGATGGTCATGCGCTTGGCCGTTGTCGGGCGCGCATCGGACGTCACGCGAGCGGCGGAGACCCCAGGCACCTCACCAGTATCTGCCCAAGCAGAGGAGCTCCGCTCGGGTTATCCGCCACGCAGAGCTGCTCTGGTCGTGCTTTCGCGCCAGGAGAGGTCCCCTGCTTGGTCTGATCTCCGTAGGAGATGCTCAAGTGGTGAGCGAGGCGATCCGGGACCGCATCGAGGGCGCCCTGCGTGACTTCATGTCCATCGCGACCGACGAGCTCCGCGCGATCGGCGACGACCTCGTCCCGGTCGCCGACGCGGCCGAAGAGTTCGTGCTCGACGGCGGCAAGCGGCTGCGGCCCGCGTTCTGCTTCTGGGGTGCGCTGGCCGCAGGCGGCGAGGACTCCGGTGCCCTCGTGTGGGCGGCGGCAAGTCTCGAGCTGCTGCAGGCATGCGCCCTGGTGCACGACGACGTGATCGACCACAGCGCAACCCGCCGCGGCCGGCCTGCGGTGCACGAGCGGTTCACCGCGCTGCACCGCGAAGCCGGGTGGCTCGGTGACGCCGACGACTTCGGTACGGCAGCGGCGATCCTGATCGGCGACGTGTTGCTGGCGTGGTCGGACGCGATGATGGCGACAAGTGGCCTGCACGACGCGGCGCTCCGCAGGGCGCGGCCGGTGGCGGCGGCGATGCGCACCGAAGTGATGGCGGGCCAGTACCTCGACATCGTGGAGCAGTCGCGCGGCGCGACCACCGTCGAGCGTGCGCTGCGGGTGGCGCGCTACAAAGCAGCGAAGTACACCGTCGAGCGACCGCTGCATCTCGGCGCGGCGATGGTGGGCGCGCGCGCAGATGTGATCGCGGCGTACACCGCATACGGCATCCCGCTGGGTGAGGCCTTCCAGCTCCGCGACGACCTGCTCGGGGTGTTCGGCGAACCGGGCAACACGGGCAAGCCGGCGGGCGACGACCTGCGCGAGGGAAAGCAGACCGTGCTCGTCGCCCTTGCCGTCGAGCGCGCCGCGCCGGCAGAGGCCAAGGTGCTGCACGACGTCCTTGGTCGCAGCGAGGTCGGCGACGCTGACATCGCGCGAGCGCGCCAGGTGATCACCGACTGCGGCGTCGCGTCAGAGGTCGAGTCGATGATCAGCAGCCGGCTCGACGACGCGCTCGCGGCGCTGTCCAGCGTGTCCCTCGAACCGACCGCGCGCGAGGAGCTCATCGCACTGGCCGACGCGGCCAGCTACCGGCACGAGTAGGGCGACGCTGTGCGCACGGTGCACGGCCCGACCGACCACGTGGTCATCGTCGGCGCGGGACTGGGTGGACTGTCCGCCGCGCTGCGCCTGGCGGGTGCCGGTCGCCGTGTGACGGTGATCGAGCGCGAGTCGGTGCCCGGCGGGCGGGCGGGTCTCGCGGAGATCGACGGATTCCGCTTCGACACCGGCCCGACCGTCCTGACGATGCCCGACCTGATCGCGGATGCGCTCGCGTGCGTCGGCGAAGAGCTCGACGACTGGCTCGACCTGCGCCGGGTCGAGCCGGCGTACCGTGCCTGCTTCGCCGACGGGTCGCGGCTCGATGTCATCGCGGACGTCGAGGTGATGGCTGAGCAGATCGGCACCGTCATCAGCCCGCGCGACGCGGCCGGCTATCGGCGGTTCGTGGCCTTCGCGGAGCGGCTGTACGCGCTGGAACGCTCCGACTTCATCGACCGCAACCTCGACGGCCCACTCGACCTGCTGCGTCCTTCACTCGCGCGGCTGGTCGCGATGGGTGGGTTCCGGCGGCTGGCGCCGAAGGTCGACTCCTACTTCGCAGACGAGCGGCTGCGCCGCATCTTCACGTTCCAGTCGATGTACGCCGGGCGGTCGCCGTACGACGCCCTCGCGATCTATGCCGTGATCGCCTACATGGACTGCGTGGCGGGCGTGTGGTTTCCGGTCGGCGGGATGCACGCCGTGCCCGTCGCGCTCGCCGGCGCGGCCGAGAAGCACGGGGTCGACATCCGCTACGACACGACCGCGACCAAGGTCGAGATGGCCGGGTCGCGCGCAACTGCGGTGCACACCTCCTCGGGCGATCGCATCGCAGCCGACGTCGTCGTTCTCAATGCCGACCTGGCCTCGGCATGGGACCTCCTTCCGGTCGACTCTGCGCCGCGGCGACTGGGCAAGCTCGAGTACTCGCCGTCGTGCGCGTCGCTGCTCGCCGGGTCGTCACTGCCCGATACCGGCATGGCGCATCACACGATCCACTTCGGAAAGGCCTGGCGGGAGACGTTCCGCGAGCTGATCAGCGCACGCCTCCCGGCAACGGATCCGTCGCTTCTGGTCTCGGTGCCGACGGTCACTGATCCGGCACTCGCACCCGCAGGCAAGTCGTCGTGGTACGTCCTCGTGCCGGTCCCGAACCTCGACGGCGCGACGGATTGGGACTCGATGGGACCGGGCTACCGTGACCAGATCGTGAAGCGACTCGAGACGCTCGGCTACGCCGGCTTCGGCGACGCCATCGAGGTCGAGTCGTTCACGACGCCGGCCGACTGGGCCCGCCGCGGGATGGCGCGCGGCACGCCGTTCTCGATCGCACACAGCTTCGGCCAGACCGGACCGTTCCGACCGTCGAACCTCGCCTTCGACAACGTCGTGTTCGCCGGCACCGGGACCCAGCCCGGGGTCGGCGTACCGATGGTCCTGCTGTCCGGGCGGCTCGCCGCCGAACGCATCGTCGGGCCGGTCCGATGAACCACTGGCGGGCCCTCGACGCGGCAGGCATCGCCGATCCGAAGCTGCGGGAGTCCTACCGTGCATGTCGCGCGGTCAACGCCGCGCATGGCCGCACCTTCTACCTCGCAACCGCTCTGCTGCCGCCCGCCAAACGGCCGGCCGTGCACGCGCTCTACGGGTTCGCGCGGCGGGCCGACGAGATCGTCGACGCGATCGACCCCGCGCTCGACGCCGCGGAACGTGACCGGCAGCTCACCGAGTGGACCGAGCTGTTGTTGCGCGGTGCGGGCGAGGACCCGATCATGCCGGCGGTGCACGACGCGATCGTGCGCAACAACATCCCGTTGCACCTGTTCGACGACTTCCTCGCCTCGATGCGCATGGACCTCGAGGTGTCGGAGTACGCGACCTGGCACGACCTCGTCGTCTACATGCAGGGCTCCGCGGCCACGATCGGGTCGCAGCTGCTGCCGATCCTCGGCAGCGTGCCCGGCTCGATGAACGAGGCGGAGCCGTACGCGCGCACGCTCGGCATCGCCTTCCAGCTCACGAACTTCATCCGCGACGTCGGCGAGGATCTCGCCCGCGGCCGGGTGTATCTGCCGAAGGACGACCTGACCGCGTTCGGCGTGACGGTCGATGACCTTGCCACCGGCACGGTCGACGCGAACATCCGTGCATTGCTCGCCTTCGAGATCAGCCGCGCGCACGAGCTGTACCACTCCGCGGAGCCCGGCATCGAGCTGCTGCATCCCTCGTCGCGCGACTGCGTGCGGACCGCGTTCCGGCTCTACCGCGGCATCCTCGACGCGATCGAACGGTCGGGCTACCGCGTCCTCGACCGGCGCGCGAAGGTGTCGCTGCCGCGGCGGCTCGCTGTCGCCGTACCGGCCTGGGCCAGGGCGCGCCGGGCCCGCTAGGAGACTGGCGCCATCGAGCGGTTGCACCATTGCCGGTTGACGACGTTAGAAGGTCTTCAGGCGGCAATCGCGTGATCCGGCGCCGCCTGGTTCGTCTTCAGCCTGCCGCACTTCGTGTTTCATGCCGGCCACCTCGACGGCCTGACCAGCTTCGACAAGGTGGGTCAGACGACGGCGCTCGCACTCACGTTGCTGTTCGCGGTGCTGCTCATGCTTCCGGCCCCACCACCTCAGGGTCGGTAGCCGGCAGTCCGAGGAAGCGCAGCACATCGCTCGCGTCCGCCACCAACTCGCGCAGATCACCGCGTCGCACGGACTCCAAGAAGCGGATCGTGAGCCGCCCGCCGTCGAGCCCCCACGTGGCGACGGCGCGGCCATCGACGAGAGCGAAGGGCCGAAACAGTCCGTTGCTCGTGACGAGCCCGGTATGGCGGCCCACCACGAAGTCGCGGGACGCCCAACCACACAGCACGGGGTCGTACGCCCCGAGCAACCGGGGCGACGGAACTCCCGCCGCGGAAGGGCGCTCCGCGAGATCGACCAGTCCATCGGGACGCGTCACGAGCTCCGCAGAGATCCCGCGAAGCCCAAGCCGGGCGTCGCCCAGAGTGATGCCGGCCCATCTCGCGAGATCCCGTTCGGTCGCGGGACCGTGGCCGGCCAGGTAGCGCCTTGCCAGTCGCGCGAGCGCCTCCCCGCGGTCGAGCGCTTCCGGCGGCGGACCCAGCCACTCCGCGGCGCCGACGAAGCAGTGCTGCTTGCCACGCATCGGTCCGCGCACCAAGTCACCGCGCAACGACGCTGCGAAGAGCAGGTGCACCATGGCCGCCTCTGCAGTCGGTATCCCCGCCGCATCGAGCGCGTCGCACAGCTCGTTTCGGGTACGCGGACCACTGGCGGCAATCGCTTGGAAGATCACCTCGACGCCACGATCGGCCTGCGCCGGCGAGACGCCTTCCTGGCGCAGGCGCGTCGAATTGGCGGTCGCGAGCTGCGGTGTAGTGAGCGGGTGCAGCCACCAGTAGTCCTCGGCCGCGACGAGATGCAGCGTTCCTCGGTTGAGCCACGTCACGACAAGCGTTCGATGGTTCGTGAACGCGTCGTCGACATCCGCAGCCGACGTTCCCGTCGTGCGGGTCCGCATCGCGAGCCGAAGCCCACGCGGGTCCTGCCCTTGCACGGCAAGCAGATGCGCAACCGCCGCCTCGACCGTCGCGGGCTGGTCGCCGGCAAGCAGCTGCGCCGTCAGCCGCTCGGCGAGCACTACTGCGCACCTGCCCGCTGCTCGATGCGTCGGCCCCACCACACCCACCACGCAAGGGTCTGCACGACGAGGGAGAACCCGAACAGCAGGTCCTCGACCGGCGCATCGGCGATCCGCCAGCCACCGAGCAGCTGCGGCGTCGCGCCACCGAGCACCTTGCTGGGCGAATACATCACGAGCCGGTTGCCGGTGAGGATGCCGTTCACCAGCAGCTGGAAGCCGACGATGATCGCGTACGACGCCCAGAACGCCTTGCGTCGCAACAGGTTCGTCCGCAGCACGGCCAGGTCGAGCAACACCGCGAACACCACGCCGAGCGCGACCGCATCGGTGTACGTCACCGCTCGTCTCCGGCGAGCCACGCGGGACGCAGTCGTCGTACCGCTTCGAACGTCAGGATCGAGCAGGTCGGGATCACGAGGAAGAACACGAGCTCCTCGATCGGCAGGTTTCCGATCCGTACGCCGGTGAGGTGTCGGTAGGACCAGAACCGGGCACGTATCGCCAGCACGTCCCAGGTGATGAACGCCGCGAGCACCGGCAGCAGAGTCAGCAGCAGCCGGCGCCACCGCGAGTAGACCCGTGCGCCGATCACGAGCTCGAGCGGCAACGTGACCACGACGCATGCGCCCATCACGAGCAGGTACAGCATCAGTCGCCCAACCGGGCCTTCAGCGCAGCCGCGGCGCTGCCCGGGTCATCTGCCTCCGTGATCGCGCGCACCACGACGATGCGGCGGGCGCCTGCATCGACGACCTGGTCGATGGTCCCGGCGTCGATGCCGCCGATCGCAAACCACGGCCGATCACTGCCGAGGGCAGCGGCATGACGGACGAGCGGCAGTCCCGGTGCCGGCCGGCCCGGCTTGGTCGGCGTCGGCCACACCGGCCCGGCACAGAAGTAGTCGACGTCGGGGGCGCGGCTCGCCGCGGTCGCTTCGCCCGCACTGTGGCTGGACAGGCCGATCACCACCTCAGGTCCGACGATCTCGCGGGCGAGATCGGGCGGCAGGTCGCCCTGCCCGACATGCAACACATCGGCACCTGCCGCGCGCGCGATGTCGGCGCGGTCGTTGACAGCGAACAGCGCGCCGTGACGCGCGGCCGCTGTGGCGAAGACCTGGGCCATGGCAAGCTCGTCGCGCGCCTCGAGCCCCTTCTCGCGAAGCTGCACGATGTCGACCCCGCCCGACAGCGCCGCGTCGAGAAAGTCGGCGAGGTCCCCCTTGTCGCGCCGCCCGTCGACGCAGAGATAGAGCCGCGCCGCCGCCAGCCGGGCGCGCCGGGCGGCGCCGTCCACGACCGCAGCCTCTAGAAGGCCAGCGCCATCGCGACGCGCTTCACCGCGGTGTGCCGCCCCGCCGCCATCAGGTCCACCGGCCGTCCGGCCAGCACCTCGTCCTCGGTGAGCAACCACCGCACCGACTCGGTCGGCGAGAAGCCCGCGTCGGAGAGCACCGTCAACGCCCCCGCCAGACCCTTGACCAGCTCACCGTCGTGGACGAACTCGACCGGAACGCTCGCAACCGGCGGGTCCCCGACCTCGACCGCGATCAGGCGGCGCTCGCGGATCAGGTCCTTGATCCGGCTCGGCCGCTCGCCGATTCGTTCCGCCAGCGCACCGATGCTCAACCACTCTGCGCTGAGGCCGGTCAGGTCAGCGGGTGCCACGGGTCAACCCTATGCGCGCCTCGACCGGCGTACGGTGGGAGTCGCACGGGAGCCCGACCAGTCGAGGGCTGAGAGGGCGACACAAGTCGCCGACCGTTGACCTGATCCGGGTAATGCCGGCGAAGGGAGCCGATGTGCCAGGCGAGAACCGCGACGTCGTCGTCGTCGGCGCCGGCGCCATCGGGCTCGCGGCTGCATGGCGGCTCACCCAGCGCGGCCGGTCGGTCGCGGTCGTCGACCCGTCCCCCGCGTCCGCGGCGTCACATGCCGCCGCCGGGATGCTCGCGCCGGTGACGGAAGTTAGGTACGGCGAGGAAGCGCTGCTCGCGCTCGGCATCGAGTCACTGCACCGATACCCCTCCTTCGTCGCGGAGCTGCAGCACGCGACCGGACACGACGTGGGGCTGCGCACCGAGGGCACGCTCGTCGTCGCCACCGACGCCGGCGACCGCGCGATGCTCGCCGACCTGCACGACTTCCAGCGCTCACTCGGGCTCGACGCCAACCTCCTCACCTCGCGCGAGTGCCGCGAGCTCGAGCCGGATCTCAGTCCTGATGTGCGATGCGGCCTGCTCGCCCGCAGCGATCACTCGATCGACAACCGCAAGCTCGCCGCCGCGTTGCTCGAGGCCGTCGAGGGCGCCGCGATGCTCGTGCGTGACGGCGTCGCCGCGGTCGAGGTCGAGGCCGGCGAAGTGCGCGGAGCAACGCTACTAGGCGGCGGCCGCATCACCTGCACGACCGTCGTGATCGCAGCCGGACCGTGGTCAGCCGGCATCGAGGGCGTGCCGGAGGAGATACGGCCGAGGGTGCGGCCCGTGAAGGGCGAGATCCTGCGGCTGCGGACCCGCGGCCCCGCAGACCTGCCGAACCGAAGCATCCGCGGGATCGTCAACGGTCGCGAGATCTACCTCGTTCCACGCTGCGACGGCGAGCTCGTCGTCGGTGCGACGGTCGAGGAGATGGGCTTCGACACGACGGTTCGAGCCGGCGCCGTACGTGAGCTGCTCCGGGACGCGCGGGCGGTGCTGCCGGTGATCGACGAGCTCGAGCTCGTCGAGGCGATTGCCGCGCATCGACCCGGCTCGCCCGACAACCGCCCGATGATCGGCACCACCGGGCTCCGCGGGCTGGTGCTCGCCACCGGGCATTACCGCAACGGCATCCTGCTCACCCCGGTGACCGCCGACCTGGTCGCGGACATCGTCACCGGCACCGAGCCCGACCCGGCGCTGTCGTCGCTCGTCTCACCGCAGCGCTTCTCGCCGGTGGCGGTCCGCGCGTGACCACGACCATCACCCTCAACGGGAAGGACCGCGACGTGCCGGCCGACAGCAGTGTTGCGGCGGTTGTCGCACTTCTGGCCACGACCGGGTCCGGGTGCGCCGTTGCGGTGAACGACGAGGTGATCCCTCGCCGCGACTGGGCAGCGCGGCGTCTCACGTCCGGCGACCGGGTCGAGGTTCTCACCGCGGTGCAGGGAGGCTGAGCAACGTTGAGTGACGACCCGTTCGTCATCGCCGAGGTCGAGCTGACGTCGCGGCTGATCATGGGCACCGGCGGGGCCACCAGCCTCGACGCGCTGGAAGCCGCGCTGTCGGCCAGCGGCACCGAGCTCACGACCGTCGCCATGCGTCGTCTCGATCCCGACGCTGCGGGCTCGGTCCTCGACGTCGTACGCCGCCTCGGCATCCGGGTGCTGCCCAACACGGCCGGCTGCGCGACCGCGAAGGAGGCGCTTCTCACCGCACGGCTCGCCAGAGAAGCGCTCGAGACGAACTGGGTGAAGCTCGAGGTGATCGCCGACGAGCACACGCTGCTGCCCGACCCCATCGAGCTGCTCGAGGCCGCGGAGCGTTGCGTCGCCGACGGATTCGTGGTGCTTCCTTATACGAACGACGACCCGGTGCTCGCCGCCCGGCTCGAGGCGGCCGGCTGCGCCGCCGTCATGCCACTTGGCGCGCCCATCGGCTCCGGACTCGGCATCCGCAACCCGCACAACATCGCGATGATCGTCGAGCGCGCAAGCGTGCCGGTGGTCCTCGACGCGGGGGTGGGTACCGCGAGCGACGCGGCGCAGGCGATGGAGCTCGGCTGCGATGCGGTCCTGGTCGCATCGGCAGTGACGCGGGCGCGCGAGCCCGCCATGATGGCGACGGCGATGGCGCGAGCGGTGGAGGCCGGCCGGCTCGCACACGCCGCGGGCAGGATTCCGCGGCGCTGGCACGCCCAGGCGTCGTCGCCCGTGGCGGGCGCGATGAGGCTGCCTACCGAAGGCGTGATGGGAGAGGAATAGTGCCGACAGCGAGCAAGGTGCCTGATGCCGTCGTACGTCTGGAGAGCGCGCGGCGGCTCGATCCGGTGGTCGGCGCGGTGCGCTCGATCGTGCGCTCGGCGATCAAGCGCGGGCCGGTCCGGGACGCGCTTCACGGGGTGTGGCTCGGCCATCCGCTGCATCCGCTGCTGACGCACATCCCGATCGGCATGTGGTCGGCCGCCGCCGTCGTTGACCTCACCCCCGGCGGCGGACCGACCGCCGCGGGGCTGATCGCGACCGGGTGTGCGGCGTATGTGCCCACCATCGCCGCCGGCTGGGCCGACTGGTCAGAGCTCGACGAGCCGCGACAACGGGTCGGGTTGGTCCATGCGGCGCTCGCGGCCACGGCCTTCACGTGCTACTTCAGCTCCCTCGCCGCGCGGGCGCGCGGCCGGCACTGGCAAGGGCGCGCGTGGTCCTTCGCCGGCCTGGGTTTCGTGACCGCCACCGGCTACCTCGGTGCCCACCTGTCCTACCGGCAGGCCGCAGGCGTCTCGCGGGCAACCGAGCCGTTGCAGCGCTTCCCCGACGGGTGGCACACCCTCGCGCGCCTCGACGAGCTTCCTGACGGCGTGCCGGCCCGGCGCGAGGTCGAAGGCGTCGAGCTGCTCGTCCTACGACGCGGCAGCCACGTCGATGTGCTCGCCGACGTCTGCCCGCATCTCGGCGCTCCGCTGTCGGCGGGGTCGTTCGTCGCTGTGGGCGGCCAGGGCTGCATCGTGTGCCCGTGGCACGGCTCGACGTACCGGTTGGCCGACGGGGCCGTCGTGCGCGGCCCGGCCACCGCGCCGACCCCCCGCTTCACCACCAACGTCGAGAACGGTGTGGTCAGCGTCAAACGCCCCGGCGCCTGATCAGGGGATCGACTCCGTTCACGACGTACAGCACCGGTTCGCCGGTCACGGCACGACGGATGTTGGCGACAATGCCCTCGATCAGCCTCGCCTGCGCCTGGCGCGTCGCGCCCGCGGCATGCGGCGACAGCAGGATCCGCTCCTCATCGCGAAACGGATGCGGTTCCGGCAACGGCTCGGTGTCATAGACGTCCAGCGCCGCACCCGCTAGCGCGCCCGACTGCACCGCCGCCAGCAACGCCGCCTCGTCGACGATGCCGCCGCGGGCGGCATTGACCAAGAACCCGCCCTGTGGCAGCAATGCCAGCCGGTCCGCATCGAGCAGCCCGCGAGTCTGGTCCGCGAGCGCGATGACCACGACGAGCACCTCGGAATGGCGCAACAGATCGTCGAGCGGGAGCCAGCGCGCTCCACCCGACTGGGCGGCATCGCGTTGGGAGCGGCTCCAGTAGGCGACGTCGCAACCGAGAGCGGCATAACGCACCGCGGCCTCACGGCCGATCCGCCCCATCCCCACGATCCCCACTCGCCGGCCGGTGAGCTCGCCGCCACCACGGTTGGCCAGATCGAGCTGTGGCCATGCGCCCGCTCGCATCTGCCGGTCGCCGTACGCGAGTGAGCGCATCGCCGCGAACGTGGCACCGACGCACCACTCCGCCACGCTCACCGCGTTGGCGTCACCAGCATTGGCGACCGCCACGCCGGCCGCCGCACACGCGTCGACGTCGATCGCGTCGACACCGGCGCTCGGCTGCTGGACGAACGACAGCCGGGGCGCGGCGGCGAGCAGCTCGGCGGAGATCCGGATCGAGGCGGTCCAGTCGCCGAGGACGACGTCGGCGGCGCCGGCCAGCTCGAGCGCTGCCCCCGGACTTCGGTCCGCGGGCACGAGCAGCTTCACCGGTACGTCGGCGAACAGCATCGACAGGATGTCGGCGGCGAGCGGGGGCAGCGCGAGCAGGGTCCATCGACTGTCGTCGGCGGTGTCGGCACCCCCACGAGTCCCGCCGGCCGGAGAACCTGACATGGCACAGATCGTGCCAGATTCCCACGTGTCACATTTGTCACACCAGTCACAGACGCGCTACGGTCGCAGACGCCCACCGCGCGTCCCTTACCCGCGCCCTCCCTTCGCCTGCAGGGAGCTGCATCCCGTGAAGCTGCCGCATCGCTCGCTTCCGCTGTTGCTCGCACTGGCCGTCGTCGTCACCGCGTCCGCGTCCGGGATCACCCTGATCCGGATCCAGTCCGGTGACACGCTCTCGGCGATCGCCGCGAGGTACCACACGACGGTCACCCGGCTGGTCGCGCTCAACGACCTGCCGGGCAACGGCGACCTCATCTACGCCGGTCAGACGCTTCGCATCCCGACCGGCCACGGCTCGCCGCACCACCGCTCACACCACAGGCGTGGCCATGTCGTCACCGCGTGGCACACCGTCGTCGTCGGCGACACCCTTGACGGGCTGGCTCAGCGCTACCACGTGAAGCCGAAGACGATCGCGCGGCGCAACCACCTGCCGGCCTCGCTCGTCATCGTCCTGGGTGAGCGGCTCGCGATTCCGCAGCGAGTGCAGCGGCATGCGCCTCGCGTCGCCGCGTCCATCGCGCGGGAACGCCGTTACCTCGAGCACCGCCGCGAGCCGTCGCGCGACCAGGTCTCCCGCATGATCCGCAAGATCTCCGGACGCTGGCATCTCGATCCCCGCCTCGCGCTCGCGATCTCCTGGCAGGAGTCTGGCTTCAACATGCGTGAGGTCTCGCCGGTCGGCGCCATCGGCACCATGCAGGTGATGCCGTACACGGGGGCGTACCTGTCCTCGGAAGTGGTCCACCGCAATCTCGACCTGTACGACGCCTCCGACAACATCACCGCTGGTGTCGCACTGCTGTCGGTCCTCACGCACGAGGCGAAGTCCGTCCGCCAGGCGGTCGCCGGCTACTACCAGGGGCTGGGATCGGTTCGGGCGCACGGCATGTACCCGTCGACCAAGCAGTACGTGGCAAACGTCATGGCCCTGCGAGCCACTTTCTAGCGGGGGCGGCGCGCTTCCCTCCCGCGGCGGCAGCAGGGTTCAGCGCGATCCTCCTCATAGACTCTTCGTGATGGATTCCACGCTGAGCGACCCGATGGTCGGTCGGCTGCTCGACGGCCGGTACGCCGTCGACTCCTTCATCGCCCACGGCGGCATGGCCTCCGTGTATCTCGCCACTGACACCCGCCTCGAGCGGCGGGTTGCGGTCAAGGTGCTCCACGCCCACCTCGCGGGAGACCGCGAGACCCTCGCCCGGTTCCAGCGCGAGGCCCGGGCCGCCGCCCGCCTGTCGCACCCCAACGTCGTCGCGGTCTACGACCAGGGCACCGACGCGGACCGGCCGTTCCTCGTCATGGAGTACGTTCCCGGCTCGACGCTGCGCCAAGTGCTCCGCGACCGGGGGACGCTGTCCCCTGCCGAGACCCTCACCGTCATGGATCACGTGCTGGCCGCGCTCGCGGTCGCGCACAACGCCGGGCTCGTGCATCGCGACATCAAGCCGGAGAACGTCCTCATCACCGCCGACGGCCGGGTCAAGGTCGCCGACTTCGGCCTCGCTCGAGCCGTTGCGGGCAGCACGGTCACCACGACCGGCTCGGTCCTTTTCGGCACAGCGGCCTACCTCGCCCCGGAGCAGTTCCAGCACGGCACCGCCGACGAGCGCTCCGACGTCTACTCCGCAGGCGTCGTGATGTTCGAGCTGCTGACCGGCGGGGTGCCGTTCACCGGCGACAGCGCGTACGCCGTGTTGCACAAGCATGCGTACGAGGACATCCCGGCGCCGAGCACCCGGGCCGCGGGCATCCCGCCACAGGTCGATGCACTCGTCACCTGGGCGACCTCTCGTGACCCCGCACAGCGGCCCGCGGACGCCGGCGAGCTCCACGCATCGCTGGTCGATGTGCGCGACAAGCTCGGACTGCACGCGGCCGTGCCCGGCCTGCCCGTGACGCTGACGACGCCGATCACCGACGACGGTCCCGCACCGACCGACGCCGTCACGCACGCCGTCGTCCCGCCCGCCGCCCCCGCCGCTGCCGCCACTCCCCCGGCCCGCCCCCGACGGCGCGGCGGCATCCTGCGCTTCGGCCGGCGCGGCCCCCTCGTGGCCGGCATCGTCGCGCTCGCCGTCATCGCGGCGGCCATCCTCGGCTGGTGGTTCGCCGACGGGCGCTACACCCACACCCCGAAGCTGCTGGGCGAGACACGACAGGCGGCGGAGGCCGCGCTGAACGACGCCGGCCTGCACGTCCGATACCTCGCGCCGATCCACAGCATCCGCTACGCCAAGGACGAGGTGGCGCGCGAGACTCCAGCCGGCGGCGATCGGATCTCCCACGGCGGCACTGTCACGCTTCGGATGTCACTGGGCCCGGCGAGGCACACCATTCCGTCCCTTGTCGGTACGTCGGTCACCACCGCGACGAACGCACTCAGCGACCTCGGCATCAGCGTGAGCCGACAGGCGAACGTCTACAGCGTCGATGTCACGAAGGGCGACGTCGTCAAGACGAATCCGCCGTCCGGGACGGTGGTCGACGCCGGGTCCAGCGTGGTGCTCTATGTGAGCAAGGGCGCCAAGCCGGTCACCATCCCGGGGGTCGCCGGCGAGAACGAAGCCGACGCGACCAGCAACCTGCAGGCACTCGGCCTCCACGTGCAACCGGTCCAGAAGTTCAGCTCGACGGTTCCCCGCGGACAGGCGATCACGACCCACCCGAAGCCCGGCAGCACGGCGCACGCCGGGGACACCGTCACCCTGGTCGTCTCGGAGGGGCCAAAGCTGTACGACGTACCCAACGTCGTCGATAAGCCACTAGGCGACGCGATTCGGGAGATTGCGGCGGCCGGGTTCCACGCCGACCCGAAGCAGTTCGCTCCAGGCGGTCCGCAGACCGTCTTCCGGGAGAGCCCCACCGGCAAGCAGCCCAAGGGCACGACGATCGAGCTCGACTACTACTAGGCGGCACTGCGCTAACAACTCGCACCGCCCGGCCGACCAGACGATGTGTCCGCAAGCCCGGACGTCGACGCCGCGGCCGCACATCCGCGCGTGCTCGGCGTCACCGAGACGGTCGCCCTCGCGATGGGCGGGAGCAACCAGAGCCTGTTCATCATCGGTGCGCTGTTCCTCACCCAGGGCACTGCAGCCGTCCCGCTGCTGATCTTCGGCCTGCTCCTCGCATGGGCCGCCCTGCCCGGCTGGACCGAGCTTGTCTGCATGTGGCCGAATCGCGTCGGCGGGATCGCGGCCACCTGCGCCGAGGCCTTCCGGCCGTACAGCCCGGTGCTCGCCAACCTCACCGGCGTGTCGTACTGGTGGGGCTGGATCCCGACCTGCGGCCTGACCGCGATTCTCGCCAGTGAAGCGATCCACAGCTGGTACCTGCCGATGGTGCCTGTGCATCTGCTCGCAAGCCTCATCGTCGCGACGTTCGCGCTGCTGAACCTGCGCGGCATCAAGGTGGCCACCCGCACGGCGGTGACGATCGGGGCGGCCTCCGCCGCGTTGGCGCTCGGCTCGACGCTGATCCCGGTGCTCACCGGCCACGTCGACTGGCACCGGGCGGCGTCGTGGCACTTGCAGACGCCGTTTCATGGTGCGTTCGGCGCCCTGACGAGCACGATGGCCGGTCTCTACCTGATCGGCTTCGCCGCGCCCGCGTTCGAGGCCGCCGCCTGCCACGTGGGCGAGATGCGCGACCCGGCGCGCGCCCTCCCCCGCGCCATGTTCGGTGCGGCGGGAATGGCGACGCTCTACTTCCTCGTCGTCCCGGTCATCTGGTTGGGCGTCCTCGGGGCGCATCCCCTCGAAGGGGATCTGGCGAGCGCGCTGGGCCCGACGTTCGCGCCGGTGTTCGGGGTCGCGGGCAAGACCTTCGCGGTCTGGTTCATGGTCTCGAACATGTTGCACGGCACATTGCAACCGGTCGCGGGAGCAGCGCGGACGCTGTCCCAGCTCGCCGACGACGGACTGCTCCCGCGCTCACTGTCGAAGCGCAACCGCCACGACGCGCCGTACGTCGCGACCCTGCTGACCGCCGGAATGGCGATCGCGTTCCTGTTGAGCGACGACCCGCCGAGCATCATCGCGGCCGCGAACTTCACCTACCTGATCGGCATCTGCCTACCCTCCATCGCGGCCTGGCTGCTGCGCCGCAACGAGCCCGACCGCGAGCGTCCATGGCGGGCGCCACGCGGGACGATCGGACTCGGTCTCGTCGCTGCGGCGTTCTGGGCCGCGTCGACGGTGTTCGGTTTCGAGCAGTTCGGCCTGACCTACGTCCTGCTCGGTCTCGTGCTCGCCTACAGCGGATCGTTGGCATTTGCGTGGCGACGTCACAGCGACCGCGTCCGGGTCGGACTGCCGAGACCGCATCGGCTGTCGCTGCACGCGAAGCTGTCCGGCGCGATGATCGGCGTGATCGCCCTCGACGGCGCCGGATACCTGCTGGCCGTGCATCACGTGCCCGCGCACGAGGTTGCCCTCGTCACCGCGCTGCAGGACATCTTCGTCGCGGTCGCGCTGCTGACGGTCTCGGTCGGGTTGGTGCTGCCCGGCATCATCAGCCATCTGGTCACCGAGGTGGGCGAGGCCGCCCGCTCCCTCGCCGAGCACACGCTGCCGGACCTCACACAGGCGATGGTGGCTCTCGGTGAGGGCCGCCTCGACGAGGCCCGGACACAGCCACACGCCCAGCCGGTCGCCGTACGGACCCGGGACGAGCTGGGGACGATGGCGCGGCACTTCAACACGATGCAGGACCGCATCCACGTCGCGAGCGAAGCGTTGGACCGCACCCGCGACCAGCTCGCCACGACGCAGGCGCAGCTGGTTCATCTCGCCGATCACGACCCACTCACCGGCCTGCTCAACCGTCGCTGTCTGCAGCACGCGGTCGCCAACAGCATCACGGAAGCCAAGCGAGACGGGCGCCGGTATGCGCTCGTCCTGATCGATCTCGACAACTTCAAGATGATCAACGACACCCGCGGGCACGCGCTCGGTGACACCGTCCTCCGCAGCGTTGCCGCCGCTCTGCGGGATCGGTTGCGCACGGGCGACACGCTCGCGCGGCTCGGTGGTGACGAGTTCGCGATGATCCTGCCGGACTGCGACGAACAGGCCGCGGTCGCCATCGCTCGGGAGCTGATCGGAGCGGTCGCGCTCACGACGATCGTGCCCGATGCGAATGGCAGGATGATCCGGGTGAACGCGAGCGCCGGTGTCGCCGCGTTCGACGGGACCACAAGCGTGACCACCGAGTCGCTGCTCGTCGAGGCAGACGTTGCGCTCTACGACGCGAAGGACAACGGTCGCAACCGGGTCGCCGTCGCGAACGGCGACCGCAGCGGGCAGGAGCGGATGCAGACGCGGCAGTCCTGGGTCGAGCAGATTCGCCACGCGCTCGAGAACGACAACTTCGAGCTGTGGGCGCAGCCGATCCTTGAGCTCGCGACCCGCAAGGTCACCCGGCACGAGCTGCTGCTGCGGTTGGCCGGCACAGACACCGTCATCCCCCCGGCACAGTTCCTCGCCGTGGCGGAGCAAGTAGGGCTGATCGGCGACATCGACACCTGGGTGACGCACGCCGCCTTCCGGCTGGTTCGCTCCGAGCTCGCGGCCGGGCGCCCGTGCGACATCCAGATCAACCTGTCGGGCGCATCCGTTGCCGACCCCGCGATCCTCGACGTGGTCCGCGCCGAGCTGTCACAACGGGACGTGCCGGGCAGCTGCGTCACGTTCGAGATCACCGAGACCAGCGCGATCGCCGACATGGCGCAGGCGCAGCGATTCGCAGCGATGGTGCGGGCGAGCGGATGCGGTCTGTCGCTCGATGACTTCGGTGCCGGGTTCGGGTCGTTCTACTACCTCAAGCACCTGCCGTTCGACTCACTGAAGATCGATGGCGAGTTCATCCGCCAGATCGCGGACTCCGCGCACGACCAGCATGTCGTGCGAGCCCTCGTGCAGATCGCCGGGTCGCTCGGGCTCGAGACCGTCGCGGAGTTCGTCGAGGAGGACCGCACGCTGCGGGTTCTCGAGGAGCTCGGCGTCACCTACGCCCAGGGCTACGCCATCGGCCGCCCACAACCCGCAGTGTCGCTCGCGACCTCGACGCCCGCCGTTCCCCGACAGCGCGGACCGGTGTCGGACTCGGTGACACGCGCCGGCTAGAAGCCGATCCACCAAGACGGATTCCGGTGGCGAGCCGGAATCTCCGTCGGCACGAGGGACGGCGGCTAGCGTGCACGGCGACATGAAGCCCTCCCGTCCCGCGATCGCCATCGCCGCGCTCGTCGCGGTGACGGCAGTCTGGGGCTCCACGTTCGTCGTGGTGAAGGACGCCGTCGCACGCATGCCGGTGATGGACTTCCTCGCCTGGCGGTTCGCGATCGCCGCACTCGTGATGGTCGCGGCCCGACCGCGATCCGTCGCACAGCTCGATGCGCTCGGCCGCCGCCGCGGCGTCATCCTCGGCCTCGCGCTCGGCGCGGGATACGTGGCTCAGACATTCGGCCTGGAACACACGCCTGCCTCGGTGTCCGGCTTCATCACGGGCTTGTTCGTCGTCTTCACGCCGTTGTGCTCCGCCGTCCTGCTTCGCCGGCGGATGGGGAGCACGACATGGCTCGGGGTCGCGCTCGCGACGGGAGGACTCGCACTGCTGTCCCTGCATGGCGTCGCGATCGGCCGCGGTGCCGGCATCACGTTGCTGTGTGCGATCGCGTTCGCGTTGCACATCGTCGGCCTCGGCGAGTGGTCCTCGTCACACGACGCCGCCGGACTCGCCGTCGTACAGCTGTCGACCGTCGCCGTCCTGTCGATCGCCGCGGCCGCCCCCGACTCGTTGGCGCCACCGCCCGACGCGGCCGCTTGGGGCGCGATCCTGCTCACCGCGATCGCGGCGACGTCCGTCGCCTTCTTCATCCAGACCTGGGCCCAGGCTCGCCTCGAGCCGACCCGCGCGGCGGTCGTCATGACGATGGAGCCGGTGTTCGCGGGCCTGTTCGGGGTCACGTTCGGAGGCGACCCGCTCGGCCCTCGGGTCGTGCTCGGCGCGCTGCTGGTGCTCGCCGCCATGTACACGGTCGAGCTGGGCCCTCGAAAGGCGGAGGATGCGCGATTCGAACGTTTCGAGTAGGGTGATCTCCGTGACGCGCTGGTTTGGCTATTTCACCGGGTCCGGGCGGATGCTCGATCGGGTGGAGTAGCGCGCACTCCGCTTGATGAGCCCCGGGCAACCGCCCGGGGCTTTTTTGATGGGTTCTGACGTCGTGGAAGGACAGGCGATGGTGGTGGTCATGACATCGGAAGCGACTGCCGAGGAGGTCGAGGCCGTCGTACGCACGGTCGAGGCAGCCGGCGGCGACGCTTTCGTCAGCCGCGGCGTGCACCGCACGATCGTCGGTCTCGTCGGTGACGTCGAGCGGTTCGAGACGCTGAACCTCGCCGCGCTCCCCGGTGTGAGCGACGTCGTCCGGATCTCCTCGGCCTACAAGCTGGTGAGCCGGGAGAACCACCCTGAGACGTCGACCGTGACGGTCGCCGGCGTCCCGATCGGTCCGGACACCTTCACCTTGATCGCCGGGCCCTGCGCGGTCGAGACCGAGGAGCAGACGATCGCAGCCGCCGAGATGGCGAAAGCCGCGGGCGCCGTCCTGCTCCGCGGTGGTGCCTTCAAGCCACGCACGTCGCCGTACGCGTTCCAGGGGCTCGGCGAGGCCGGGTTGAAGATCCTCGCCGAAGCGCGGGAGAAGACCGGCCTTCCCGTCGTCACCGAGGTCGTCGACGCGGCCGACGTGCCACTGGTGGCCGACTACGCCGACATGCTGCAGATCGGCACCCGCAACATGCAGAACTTCGCGCTGTTGCAGGCGGTCGGCAGCATCGGCAAGCCGGTCATGCTCAAGCGCGGGCTCAACGCGACGATCGAAGAGTGGCTGATGGCCGCCGAGTACATCGCGCAGCGCGGAAACCTCGACATCGTGTTGTGCGAGCGCGGCATCCGCACGTTCGAGACCGCCTATCGCAACACGCTCGACGTCAGCGCCGTGCCGGTCGTCCACTCGCTGTCGCACCTGCCGGTGATGGTGGACCCGTCGCATGCCGGCGGGAAGCGCGAGCTCGTCGTCCCGCTCGCGCGGGCAGCGATCGCGGTGGGTGCGGACGCGATCATGGTCGACCTCCACCCAGAGCCCGGCGCCGCACTCTGCGACGGACCGCAGGCGCTGGTCGACGTCGATCTGGAAGCGCTGACAAAGGCGGTCAGGGAGATGCCGCCCATGCTTGGCCGACGCGTGGTGACTATCGAGGGGTGAGGGCTGCGCGGATCGCGGCGAGAGCGATGTCGACGTCCGCGTCGTCGACGTCGAGATGCGTGACGAGGCGTACCCGCCGCGGCGCCAGGCTCGAGACCAGGACGCCCTCTGCGGCGCACGCCGCGGCCAGCCCCGCCGTGTCGACGGGTGCGTGCGCGAGGTCGAGGACGACGATGTTGGTCTCGACCGCTGCAGGATCGGCGACCCCAGGGGCGAACGCGGCGATCTCCTCCGCAAGGCGGCGGGCACGCGCATGATCGTCGGCCAGCCGCTCGAGGTGATGCCGCACGGCATGTAACCCGGCGGCCGCGAGCACACCTGCCTGCCGCATCGCACCCCCGAGACGGTGGCGGACGTCGCGCGCCCGCGCCGCACGGTCGCCGTCCTTCAGCACGACGAGTGACCCCACTGGTGCGCCGAGTCCTTTGCTCAGGCACACCGACATCGTGTCGAACAGCGCGCCGTACTCGGCCAACGAGACGCCGGTCGCCACGTGCGCGTTCCAGATCCGCGCACCGTCGCAGTGCAGCGTCAGCGGGTGGGAGTCGGCGAGCGCGCGAAGGTCGCGGAGCGTCTCGATCGGATATACCGCGCCACCACCGCGGTTGTGCGTCTGCTCGACCGCGAGGGCGGTGGTCGGCACGGCGTGGTAGCCCGCCACCCGAAGCTGCGGCTCCACCACCTCGGCACTCAGCAGCCCGCGCGGCACGATCGGCGTACGTGTCTGGATCCCGCCGTGCGCGGCAGCCGCGCCCGCTTCGTAGCTGACGATGTGAGCGTCCGCGTCGCAGATCAGCTCCTCGCCCTCGCCACAGAGCAGCCGGAGCGAGATGAGGTTTCCCATCGTGCCGCTGGGCACGAAAACTGCCGCCTCATGTCCGAACATCGCGGCGACCTCGGCCTCGAGCGCGTTGATCGTCGGGTCCTCGCCGTAGACGTCGTCACCGACATCGGCTTGGGCCATCGCCTCGCGCATCGCCGCCGTGGGGCGGGTCACGGTGTCGCTGCGAAGGTCGACAGTGCGGGACCTGCGTCCGTCGTTGTCAGCCACGCGTGTTGCCTCCGAGCGTCGCGGTGATACCGGCCATAAGGTAACCGGATGCCGCGCGACGTCGTCGCTCTCGTCTCCGCCGACGACTTCGTCAGCGCGGTGCGGGTGTACGCCGACCGGGTCAACGACCTGCTCCGCAGGCGCGGAATCCCCCCTCTCGAGGCGATCGACGTCCTCGAGACACACGCCCTCGCGCTGCTGGACACCGTGGTCAACGCCCCCGAGACCGTCATCGACCTCGCCGGGTGGTGGTTCGCGCGGGCGGTCGAGACCACTACTGCCGCGCGCCGCAAGGCCGCCACCGGCGAGGACGAGACCACGAGCATGCTCGCCGGCACCGAGAGCGAAGCCCGGGTCCGCAGCATTCTCGCGAGCCTTGACGAGACGCAGCGGGACGCGGTCATCCTGCGCGACGCCTACGACCTGCCCCCGCAAGCCGTGGGCGTCGCGCTGCGACGTGGCAGCGAGACATCGGCCGAGCTCACCGCACGTGGGCGGCTCGCCCTCGTTGCGGCGTACGACGAGCGGCCCGTGCCGGACCTCGCCGGCCACAGCGGGCGTACGACGGTCGACATCACCTCGTTGAGCCGGCTCGCCGACGACACGCTGGATGCTCCTCGCGCCGCACCGTTGCGACGCCACGTGGCCAACTGCACCGCCTGCGAGGAGATGCTCGAGACCCTCGCCCGCGGCCGGCGCCTGGCGGCCGGGCTCCCCATCATCGCGATGGACGACGACGCACGTGAGGGGATGATCGACCGGGTCTCACACCACGCCGTCGCCGCCTTGCCCAGCCACGAGGCCGTACTTCGCGCCGTCGACGAGGACCACGACCCGGGGCCGCCCGTCTCCCCGGTCATCGCAGTGATCGCGATCGTTCTGGCGATCGCACTCGGCATCGGGATCGGCGCGGTCAGCCAGGCCAACCACTCGCTCGGGCCGCTGGCGTCAAGCCCCGCGCCGAGCCTGACGCCGATCGTCCCGTCGTTCTCGGTCTCGCCGTCACCGCACCGGCACCGCACCCCGAGCCCGACGCCGACACCCTCTCTGTCGGTGACACCCACCGTGCTCCCGACCTTGTCACCACCACCTACCTCCGCGCCTGCGATCGCGACGCTCACGCTGTCCCCCACGTCGGGGCGTTCCGGCACCGACATCACGGTTACCGGAACCGGCTGGACGCCCGGCAGCCTGGTGTTCGTCTCATACGCCGGCCAGAACCAAACCTCCGTCACGGCTGATCCAGACGGCGCCATCACGGCACATGTTGTCGCGAACTCCGTGCTGCCCGGCAACCGCCGGGTCACCGCGTCGAACGGCGATCAGTCGGCGACTGCGACGTTCAACCAGCAGCTCTAGGTCCCGGGCAGTCTCCGTTCACCGAGGTCGACGTAGGTGGCGGCTAACGGCAGGTTTGCGGCCATCTTCGTCGACCTCGACGAGAAACTCGACCTAGCCGAAGAAGACCTCGACCTCGGCGTAGCGCTCCAGCGACACGGTCTTCAGCTCGCGCGTGGCCTCCGCCAGCGGCACCCGGACGATGTCCGTGCCGCGCAAGGCCACCATCACCCCTGATTCACCGTCGTGGACCGCATCGATGGCGTGCAGCCCGAATCGCGTGGCGAGCACGCGGTCGTACGCCGTGGGCGTGCCGCCGCGCTGCACATGACCGAGCACCGTGGCGCGGGCTTCCTTGCCGGTGCGCGCGGAGATCTCCTGCTCGAGCACGGCCCCGATGCCGCCGAGGCGGACATGCCCGAAGGCATCGACGCCCTGGTCCTGCAGCGACATCGTGCCCACGGCGGGGACGGCACCCTCGGCCACCACGACGATCGGCGCGTAGTGCGAAGCGAAGCGGTGCTCGATGTAGTTGCAGACCTGCTCGATGTCGAAGGGCCGCTCTGGGATCAGGATCACGTTCGCGCCGCCGGCGAGACCGGAGTGCAGCGCAATCCAGCCGGCGTGGCGTCCCATCACCTCGACGATCAGGACGCGGTGGTGGGACTCGGCGGTGGTGTGCAGCCGATCGATCGCGTCGACGGCTATCTGCACCGCGGTGTCGAAGCCGAAGGTGTAGTCGGTAGCGCCCAGGTCGTTGTCGATGGTCTTCGGGACACCGACGACCGTCACACCCTCTGCCGCGAGCGCCGTCGCGACGCCGAGCGTGTCCTCGCCCCCGATCGCGATGAGCGCGTCGACGCTCTCCTTGGCCAGCGTCGCCCGGATCGCATCGATGCCGCCGTCGACCTTCAGCGGGTTCGTGCGCGACGAACCGAGAATGGTGCCGCCACGAGGCAGGATCCCCCGTGTCGTCCCGACGTCGAGCGGCATCGTGATGCCTTCGAGCGGTCCCTTCCACCCGTCGCGGAAGCCGACGAACGAGTGGCCGTGGACCTGCGTGCCTTTTCGCACCGCTGCCCGGATCACGGCATTCAAGCCGGGACAGTCGCCACCGCCGGTCAGGACTCCGATCCGCATACCCGCTCACCCTACGGGGACGCCCTAGGCTCCGGCGACATGACGTTCTCGATCGTCGCGACCGACGGCACGGCGTGGGGCGTCGCCGTCGCGTCGAAGTTCCTCGCGGTCGGCGCTGCCGTACCGGCGGCTCGCGCTGGTGTCGGCGCGATCGCGACGCAGGCCCTGGCGAACCTCGCCTACCGACCGGACGGGCTCGCACTACTCGGCGAAGGCAGCGAGGCCGGAGCCGTTCTGCAGGCGCTGACCTCGGCGGACGAGCAGCGCGACCACCGGCAGGCCGGCGTCGTCGACGCGGCGGGGACCGCAGCGACGTACACCGGGAGCGCCTGCCACGAATGGGCCGGCGGAGTGGCGCACGACGGCTATGCGATCCAGGGCAACATCCTCACCGGGCCGGAGGTCGTCACCGAGATGGAACGGGCCTGGCTGGCCAGCGACGCGGCATCCCCCCTCGCCCGGCGTCTGCTGGCCGCTCTGTCGGCGGGTGATCTCGCCGGCGGCGACCGGCGTGGCCGGCAAAGCGCGGCACTGCTGGTCGTCACCCCGGACGGCGGCTACGGCGGTGGCAGCGACGTGTACGCCGACCTGCGGGTCGACGATCATCCGGACCCGGTGCCCGAGCTTGTCCGCCTGCTCGACCTCCATGACATCTACTTCACGAAGCCCGATCCGGATGCGGCGCTCCCACTCGACGGTTCGCTCGCTGATGAGGTGCGTGATCGGCTGCGCGGGCTCGGCCACGCCGACGCCGATCTCGACGCGGCGCTCGCGAACTGGGCCGGCATCGAGAACTACGAGGAACGACTCTTACCGGGCAGGATCGACCCCGTCGTCCTCGCGCAGCTTCGAAAGCTGTCGCCATGAGCGTGCTCGCCATCGACGCCGGGACAACGGGCGTGACTGCCTTGGTCGTCAGCGAGGACGGGCGCATCGGCGCCCGCGGCTACCAGGAGTTCACGCAGCACTTTCCGCAGCCCGGATGGGTCGAGCACGAGCCGGAGGAGATCTGGCAAGCGACGCTCGCCGCATGTCGGGCGGCCCTCGCGGCGGTCGATCAGGCACCCGCGGCGATCGGCATCACCAACCAGCGCGAGACCGCAGTCCTGTGGGATCGCGAGACACTGGCCGCGCCACGACGCGCGATCGTCTGGCAGGACCGGCGTACCGCCGCGCTGTGCGAGCAGCTGCGCAACGCCGGCCACGAGCCGCGCGTCGCGGAGCTGACCGGCCTGCGCCTCGACCCGTACTTCACCGGCACCAAGCTGACCTGGCTCGCCGGCAACGATCCGGCCTGGGCCGGCGTGACCTCGGGCGATCTGGTGGTCGGCACGGTCGACTCCTACCTCGTCGCGCGGCTGTCGGCGGGTCGCGAGCACCTCACCGATCCGAGCAACGCCAGCCGCACCTTGCTCTACGACATCGCGGCAGGTAGGTGGAGCGAGGAGCTGTGCGACCTGCTCCGCGTGCCCATGGCGGCACTGCCCGAGGTGCGGCGATCAAGCGGCGACCTCGGCCGGTCCGACCCCGCTGCGTTCCTCGGCCTCGACCTTCCGATCGCGGGCATCGCGGGCGACCAGCAGGCGGCGCTGTTCGGGCAGGCCTGCTTCGACAGCGGCGAGAGCAAGTGCACCTACGGCACCGGCTCGTTCGTCCTCGTGAACACCGGCGCGACACCGGTCCGCTCCGACGCGGGTCTGCTCACCACCGTCGCGTGGGATGTCGGCGACGGCCTCGTCTATGCGCTCGAGGGTGCGATCTTCGTGACCGGCGCTGCGGTGCAGTGGCTGCGCGACGGTCTCGGCATCATCAGCTCGGCAGCCGAGACCGAGGCAGTCGCGCGGTCGGTCCCGGACTCGGGCGGCGTGGTCTTCGTGCCCGCGCTGACCGGGCTCGGCGCGCCGCACTGGGACCCTGACGCACGCGGCGCCATCACCGGCATCACTCGCGGGACCACGCGCGCGCATCTGGTGCGCGCGACCCTCGAAGCGATCGCGTTCGAGGTTCGCGACGTGGTCGACGTGATGATCCGGGACGCCGGCATACGGCTTCCCGAGCTGTCGGTGGACGGTGGAGCGGCCGCCAACGACCTCCTGTGCGAGATGCAGGCGACCGAGCTGCAGGTGCCGGTGCGCCGGCCCAAGGTGGCGGAGACGACAGCACTCGGCGCCGCGTTCCTTGCCGGTCTCGCGACCGGCGTGTGGTCATCGCGCGACGAGCTGCGATCGACCTGGCGGCTCGACAAGCGCTTCGAGCCCGAACCCAGGGACGACGCGGACTACGAACGGTGGCAGGACGCCGTCCGCCGTACTCGTACGCATCGCTAATCGTCGAGGCCTTGCTCCATGGCGTAGCGGACCAGTTGCGCCTTGTTGTGCAGCTGCAGTTTCGTCAGCGTGTTCTGCACGTGGTTCTGCACGGTTCGCAGCGACAGCACGAGCTTGTCCGCGATCTGCTGGTAGGTGAAGCCCTTCGCCACCAACCGGAGGATCTCCGTCTCGCGCGGCGTGAGCGCCGGATTGCCACCAGCGTCACCGGTCGACAACCGCTGGTACTCCCCCAACAGCAACGCCGCGAGGCCTGGCGTGAAGACCGCCTCGCCGCGTGCGGTCGCACGCACCGCATCGACGAGTTCGGCCGCGCTTGCCGACTTGATCAGATAACCGGTCGCGCCGGCTCCGACCGCGCCGAGTACGTCGGGCTGCTCACCGCTCGCCGACAGCACGAGCACCTTGGGCGGCTCATCGAACGCGGCGAGGCTTCGCGCCACATCGACGCCGGAGCCATCCGGCAGCTGAAGGTCGAGTACGACGACCTCGGGCCGCGTCGCCTTCGCCACCCGTACCGCCTGCGCAGCGTCCGACGCGACGCCACACACCTCGAGCCCTGCCGCCTCGAGGTCGCGCGCCACCGCCTCCCGCCAGATCGGGTGGTCGTCGACGACCATGACCCGCACCACCGGTTCAGCGGGGCACATGAATCTCGACCTCCGTCCCCTCGTTCGGCCGCGAGTCGATCGACACGGTGCCACCGACCGCCTCGATCCGGCCCACGATGCTCTGGGCCACGCCGAGCCGGCCCGCGGCTCTTGCGGCCTCGAGACGACCCGCGGGGATGCCGGGGCCGTCGTCCCTGATGCTGACGGTGACGCGGTCCGGGTCGGTCTCGACCAGCACCCATGCCCTGGCATCCGCACCGGCGTGCCGTTCAACGTTGGCCAGCGCCTCCGCGACGGCGCTCAGCAGGGCGTCACCGACAACCTGCGACAGCTCGACGGCCGCTGCAGGTGTCGCAACGATGACCGTGGCGGATGCCATGGCCGAGATCACCGCCCGTATGTCGGTACTGGCGCCGTTCGCGCTGGGTGCAGCCGAGGACACCAGCGCGCGAAGGCTCGTCTCCTGCGCAGCCGCCAGCTCCGCAAGATCACCGGTCTCGCCACCGATCTCCCGGCCACGACGCGCGATCAGCGCCAGCACCTGCAGGGTCGAGTCGTGGATCTCGCGCGCCAGCCGCTCGCGCTCCCCCACCGCCGCCATCGCCGTCGACGCTTCGGCGACGGAGTCCTCAGCCGCAACGCCCAGCCGCACGACGTAACCCCCCACGCCACCGGCAAGCAGCAGCAACACCACGCCGTTGAAGGTGTGCGGCGTGAGCGCCCCCCGCTCAGCGACGTCTGCGGCGCTCACCGCAACCGCGGCCATGCCGCCGCCCCACGGTCCGGCGACGACCGCGCACGCGAGCACGCTCGCCGCCACCCAGGCCACCGGGAGAGTCGGCGCCCCCGCGTCGATCCGCGCGGACGTCTGCACGGCGAGTGTCGCGAGGACCATGCCGACGGCGATTCCGACATCCGCGACCAGCAGTACGCGCTCGCGGCCCGCCAGCTGCGCGTATCCGTACGTCGACACGACGGTCCACGCCGCCATCACGGCGAGCAGTGCCCAGCCCAACGCCGGCCGCCGATATTGATGATGGTCAGCCGCGATGAGGACCGCGGCGTAGACCAGCGTCAGCAGCCGGTACGCCGTCACGGCACGGGATAGCGCTCGCCGTACCGTCACGGGCGGGACGCTACTGAACGAGCCGGCTTCCCGCCGGGCCTAGGACGCCTTGCGAGCCAGCGCGTAGTCCGGCGCACCGGCGACGAGCGCCTCATGGGCCGCGGCGCGGGCGTCGGCGATCTCTTCCTTCGCCTTCGCGGCGTAGGTGTCGACGTACTCCTGACCGGACAGCAGCATCAGCTCGTACATGATCTCGTCGGTGATCGAGCGCAGCACGAAGCGGTCGTCCTCCATGCCCGCGTAACGGGAGAAGTCGAGCGGCTTGCCGATCTTGATGCCGACCCGCATGATCCGCGGGATGACCTGGCCGGGCGGCTGGATGTCGAAGGTGTTGATCATCGCGACCGGGATCACCGGCACGCCCGCCTCGAGCGCCATGCGCGCGATGCCGGTCTTGCCACGGTAAAGCCGGCCGTCGGGCGAGCGGGTGCCCTCCGGGTAGATGCCGAGCAGCTCGCCGCGGTTGAGGATCTCGACGCCCTTGCGCAGCGCCGCCTCACTGGCACGCCCGCCACTTCGATCGACCGGCACCTGGTTGATGCCGCGGAAGAACGCCGCCGTCAGCTTGCCCTTGATTCCTTTGCCCGTGAAGTAATCGCCCTTGGCAAGGAACGTCACCCGACGCTCGACCTCGAGCGGCAGGAAGAACGAGTCCGAGAACGACAGGTGGTTGCTGGCCAGGATGGCGCCACCCGTTGTCGGAAGGTTCTCCGCACCCTCGACCCACGGTCGGAACAACGTCTTGAGGATGGGGCCGAGCGCGATGTGCTTGAGGAACCAGTAGAACACCCTCGACCCTCCCTTCAGCCCGTCGCAGCGGCGGCGATTCCGACTCTCTCTGCCCTACCTGAACGGACCATAAGCAAGCGATGGCCGGAAAGGTAGTCCTCGGTCTGGAATGCCGATCTTAGCGACCGCGGAAGTTACTCGCCCGTCATGCGACGATCGTTGCGTGGGCATCGGATTTTCTCCTGTTGACGCCGCGGCGTACGCGAAGGATGGCGGCCCGGTCGGCGTGGTGCTGTGTCACGGCCTCACCGGGATGCCCGGCAGCCTCCGGCCATGGGCCGAAGCCCTCGCCGCGGCCGGACTCACGGTCCGGGTCCCCCTCCTGCCCGGTCATGGCACCCGCTGGCAGGACGCCAACCGGGTGACCTGGCAGGACTGGTACGCCACCCTGGAGGGTTGCGTGGACGAGGTCCGGGCACGCTGCGCGTCGACCTTCGTCATGGGGCTGTCGATGGGGGGCACGCTCACGATCCGGCTGGCCGAGGAGCGCAGCAACGACCTCGCAGGAATCGTGCTGGTCAACCCGTCGCTGTTCACGACGCGCAAGGACGCCAAGCTGCTGCCACTGCTGCGCCGCTTCGTGCCGTCACTCCCGCCAATCGCGAGCGACATCAAGAAGCCCGGCGTGGTCGAGCCCGCCTACCAGAAGCTTCCCCTCGGCGCCGCCTACCAGCTCGCCGTGCTGTGGAAGCTCGCCAATGCCGACCTGGCGCGGATCACCACCCCGATGCTGGTCCTCACCAGCCGTCACGACCACGTCGTGGAGCCGGCCAACTCGGATCGGCTGATCGCCGGAGCCGGATCCACGGACAAGTGCCACATCTGGCTCGAGGACAGCTTCCACGTCGCGACGCTCGACAACGATCTCCCGCGAATCGTCGAGGAGTCGCTGTCCTTCGTCCACGCGCACTCGGCGACCGCACCGGCGTCATGAGGTCGGGGACGCCATGACCGAGCCGGGACCCGGGCCGAGGTCGGGGGCTCGCGACAACGGTCTCCGCTGCGGTGCCTACGTTGCCGTCGGCGACCTCGATCCGCGGATCGCCGACGCGATGTTGGACACGCTTCGCGCCGAAGGGATCGCCGCGTACGCGCTGCCCACGCCCGCATCGCGAGGCGGCTACCTCGAGCTGCGCCTCCCGGCGCGCATGACGGATCGGCTCTACGTCGACACGACGAAGTCCGAGCGCGCGATCGAGCTGGTCGGCCTGGAGCGCGCCGAAGCGGAGCCCGCATCACCGCCTCCCCGGCCCGAACCCGATGTCGATGTCGATGCCGCCTGGCAGGGCTTGCTCGCAACGCTTCGAGCCCCGGCCGAGTCGGCAACCTGGCCCAGCCGGGAGAACGTCACGGAGTCGCGTCGCCCCGCCCACCTCGACGACATCCCGCTCGAGGGGCTCGACCTCGAGGGGCTCGCCACCGAGCCGGTCGAGGTCGACGACGAGCACTTCGTGCCGCCGCCGGCCCCGCCGATGCCTAGGTTGCGAGGCATCACGGTCGGCGCGCTGGCGGCCATCGCGCTCGGTCTCGTGGTGCTGGGCACCAACTTCGACGGCGGCAGCCTCGCATGGCTCGCCATCCTCGCGATCATCGGCGGCGGCCTCGCGCTCGTGTGGAACGTCAGGAACGGCCCGCCCACCGACTCCGGTTGGGACGACGGCGCTGTCGTGTAGCCAAGTTCTTTCCTAGGGTGAGGCGGTGCTGGTCAGCGAGACGGTGGAGATCACCGGCCACCTGATGGACTCAGGCGTGCTGGCGCGGGTGCTCGACGACGTCCTCGACTACGGCGGCGACTACACGGTCGACCGGATCGACCTCGGCAGGGCACACGCTGACGAGTCACACGCGGTGATCATCGTCGGCGCGGAGAACGCCGACCAGCTCGCCCGGATCCTGATGCGCCTGCAGGTGCATGGCGTGAACCAGGTCGACCCCGGCGAGGCCACCACGGTGCCGGCGCCCGCAGACGGCGTCTTCCCCGACAGCTTCTACTCGACGACCAATCTCGAGACCGTCGTACGGCTCGGTGGCCAGTGGGTGCCGGTCGAACAGCCCGAGATGGACTGCGGCCTGCTGGTGACCGGCGGCCGGGTGCGCACAGTGCCGGTCAGCGACGTGCGCACCGGCGACGAGATCGTGTGCGGCGCGGGCGGTGTCAAGGTGGTGCTACCCCAACGCGAGCACAAGGCCGTCGAGGGCGACTTCGAGTTCATGACGTCTGCGGTGTCGAGTGAGAAACCGCAAGCGCTGCTGGTCCGCCAGATCGCCGCACGGATGCGCGAGGTGAAGAGCGACGGTGGACGCATCCTGTGGGTCGCCGGCCCCGCGGTCGTCCATACCGGCGCCGCGACCCCGATGGTCGCGCTCGTCCAACAGGGCTGGGTGGATGTCCTGTTCAGCGGCAACGCGCTCGCGACCCACGACATCGAAGCGTCGTTGTTCGGCACGTCGCTCGGCATCGACCTGGCGGCCGGCATCGGCGTGGCGCACGGCCACGAGCACCACATCAGAGCGATCAACGCGATCCGCGCCGCCGGGTCGATCAAGCAAGCCGTCGACACCGGCGTGCTCCGCAGCGGTGTGATGCACGCGATGGTCGAGGCCGGGCGGCCGTTCGTGCTGGTGGGATCGGTCCGCGACGACGGTCCGCTTCCGGATGTCTACACCGACGTGATCGAAGGACAGCGCGCGATGCGGGCGCAGCTGCCGGGCGTCGGCTTCGCGATCATGGTGGCGACGATGCTGCACTCCATCGCGACCGGCAACCTGCTCCCGGCGTCGGTCCCGCTGATCGCGGTCGACATCAACCCGGCAACGGTCACGAAGCTCGCCGACCGCGGGAGCGCCCAAGCCGTCGGCATCGTCACCGACATCGGCCTGTTCCTCGAGCAGCTCGCGCTCGAGCTGGTACCCGGCTATCACCGGGCGTGATCGAGGCCGTTAGCGCTGGACGACGGCCAGCATCGGCGGGCGAGGCTCCGCGACACCGGCGATCGTGACCGGCCCGCACGAGACGACCGTCACGGACCGGCCGACACCAATGGAACCGGGCCCGCCCACCCCGCCCACCACTATCGCCGGGACGTCGCTCGGTGGAGTGTCGGGCGCGCCGCCCGGCGCCGCCACGACGACGCACCATCGCTGACCCTGCAGCTCGACGACGGCGGTGACGACGGCCGGGCTCGTCCCGGCCGATGACGACGACAGCGCGAACGATCGATCGACCACCGTCACGCGCAGTGTCGTCATCACGAACATGCCGCCCTGGCGGTCCGCCGTGGCCACCACCATGCCGAGCCGACGCGCGATGGCCGCCCGCTTCGAGCGCCACCGCTGATAGCGCGGCGCGCCCGTGACGGCGATGACATCGGGCGCCGCCTCGCGGACCGCCGCGACGGTGCCGCTCGGGTTGCGGCGCAACAGCCCGGCATCCAGCGACATCACCTTGATGACCGCCCCGCTCACGGCAGCTCCCGGGCCAGGTCCGCCGCGCCGATCATCCCCGCGTCAGCCCCCAATCGCGCCAGGACAACGTCGGCAAGCGGGCGGTATCCCCGTCCGGAGACCACCGAGGCATACGTGTCGCGGGCCGGACGCAGCAGCAGCTCGCCGGCGCCAGCCACGCCACCCCCGATCACGAACCGGCCGGGATCGAGGATCGCCGCGAGGTCGGCCAGGCCCTGCCCGAGCCATCGCCCGACCTCCTGAAAGCAGTCGACCGCTGCGTGATCACCCTCTTGCGCGGCCGCCGTGACCATCGGCCCGTCGATCGCCTCGGGGTTGCCACCGGCGAGCTCGAGCAGGCGCACCGCGTCCGCCGGTCGCGCGCGAGCGACCTCCCTGGCGGCGCGGACCAACGCGGTGCCGCTGCAGTACTGCTCGAGGCAGCCCAGGTTGCCGCATCCGCACAACCGGCCGCCCGGTACGACGCGGAGGTGACCGGGCTCGCCACCGATGCCGAACCGCCCGCGTCGAAGACGGCCGTCGATGATGAAGCCGGCACCGATGCCGGTGCCGATCGTCAGCACCACCGTGTCGGGTTCCTGCTCGCCCGCGCCGAAGCGGTACTCCCCCCACGCAGCGGCATTGGCGTCGTTCTCGACGTCGACGGGGAGATCGACGAGCCGCGACAGATCGGCGTGCAGCGGGGTGTTACGCCAGGCCAGGTTCGGCGCGAACAGCACCGTGGTCCGAGCTGCGTCGACCCACCCCGCCGCGCCGACACCGACCGCGGCGACGTCGTACCCGGTCCTCAGCTCGGTGACGACCTCGGCAACGAGCGCCATCAGTGCCGCGGCATCCCGGCTCGGCGTGGGGACCCGAGTGGTGGCGAGCAGCCGGCCGGCCTCGTCGACGACACCCGCAGCTACTTTCGTCCCCCCGATGTCGATCCCGATCGCCAGGCTCATGCGTCGTTCATTCAAGATCGATTCGTTCGACACCGCGGGACGGGCGGCTGTGATCGTGCTGATCGACGACGCTGCGCAGCGCGGCCGCCATCGACGTCGCGGCATCGACGAGATGCGCGTAGGTCTCGGGCTGCGTACGGCGGACCAGCCCGATCAGCTGGCAAAGCGGGCAGATCTGACACTCCGCCCCCCCGCCCACTGCGGCCAGCGGACCATCACCGACCGCCCCACGTGCCCACTCGCCGATCGCCTCGACGAGCCGCGCCGCCTCCTCGGCGAGGGGGCCCGGCGATGACGCGCTCACGAGCGGCTCCACACGGCCGGATCGGCGCTGAAACGCACCCGCAACGCGCCGTCACGAAGCGCCGCGCCGTCGACGACGCAACGCCGGAGCACGCTGGGCAGCGCGAGCACGCGCCGGTAGTGCCCCACGGTGACGACGAGGTCGTCAGCCTTGCGCACCAGCTCGACGTGATCACGGTCGGCGTGCGGCAGGCTTATCGACATCACGAACTCGTCGGCACTGACGCGTTCGACACTGAGCGGATCGACGGTCGCACTGACCGCAAGCGGATCGGCCTCGCCGGCGGCGGCGCCGTCGATCCCGCCGTACGTCGACGTCGCGAACTCGGCAAGCGCGGTGAGGCCGATCGGCTCCGCTGCGGCGTACGACGCCTCCCACACCGGCACGCCGGCAAATGACGCACGCACCTCGGCGAGGTGGGCGCGCTGGCTCTGCACCCACCCCTGCCGCCACGCGTCGGAGTCGCCACCGGGAAAGACCCGGTTGGCCACCACACCGTCGACGCGATAGCCGAACAGCGACAGTGAGGTCAGCGTCCGTCGCGCTTCTGCGACCACCATCGACTCAGGCGTGAGCACCAGGCGGACCGACGTCGATGCGGGATCGGTCAGCAGCTCGCGCACTTCGCTGAGGTCATCGGTGAGCCGCTGCGCGGCTGCGAAGACCGAGTCGGGCGGGAACGGCAGGCCCGCAAGGTGCGACAGCACCGGACGAACCGTGCGCATCACTCGACGATCGGCGGGATAGACCCGGCGCATCCACCAGCGGAGCGCCTCGGGCAACGCAAGCAGTCGCAGCGTCTCCCCCGTCGGCGCGCAGTCGACGACGACGACATCCCATCGGCCGCCGGCCACCTGCGCGCGCAGCTCGAGCAGCGCAAGCACTTCCTCCGCGCCGGGAAGGACGGTGAGCTCTTCGGCCTCCAGTGGATCGATGCCGCCCTGCTCGAGCACGTCGCGGAGATAGTCCTGGACGCTGCGCCAGCTCGCTTCGAATGCGTGTTGCGCGTCAACCTGCTGGCCGTAGAGGCCGTCGTCGATCTCGGTCGGCTCGTTGCCGAGCGTCGTACCGAATGCATCCGCCAGCGAGTGCGCGGGATCGGTCGACAGCACAAGCGTCTTGTGCCCGCGGGCTGCGGCGAAGGCCGCGGTCGCCGCCGACGTGGTGGTCTTGCCGACGCCTCCCTTGCCGGTGAACAGCAGTACGCGCACCGGGCAAGGTTACTTGCGGTGAATCAACTGGTTTCGACGCGCTTCTTGAGGCCCTTCAAGGCGGTGTCGATGATCACCTTCTCGGCCTTGCGCTTGAACATGCCGAGCATGGGCACCTTCAGTTCCACGGTCAGGCGGTAGGTGGCCTCGGTGCCGCCGCCGACCTCCTTCAGCGTGTACGAGCCGACCTGAGACTTGAGCATCGTGCCGCCGCCGACGAGCTTCCAGTCCACGCGATCGTCGCCCGACCACTCGTAGGCCAACGTGTACGTGTCCTTGATGACGCCCGCGTCGAGGACGAACGTCGCACGCGCCGGGCGGCCTTCGGGCGTCGTCTCCTCCACCGTCGCGGACTTGATCCCCGTCGACCAGTCCGGATACGACTCGAGGTCGGCGATCACCGTCATGATGTCGCTCGGCGATGCCGCGATCACAATGCTCGAGCTGGCCTCGTCCGCCACGGGTGCCTCCTAAAGGCTGTTCCGACGGACCTTACTAGCGCCGCGCTACCGAACTCTGCCCGCTACCAGATCAGCGCATACGGCGTGCCGGTGCCGCGGAAGTGCCCGACGTTGATGCACTCGGTGCGCCCGATGCGGGTCCGGCTCGCGAGCGGCTGATGCACATGACCGAACAGAGCGACGTCGGGCTGCGTGTCTCGGATCGCATCGAGCACCGCGCTGCTGCCACGTTCCATCCGGCGCGCCACCACGTCGTAGAGCAGCTCAGGGATGTCGGGCGGGATGTGACAGCACAGGACGTCGACGGCGCCGACCGCCGCAACCTTCGCGGCGTAGTCCTCGTCACTGATCTCGTACGGCGTCCGCATCGGTGTCTGCAGCCCACCGCCGACGAAGCCGAAGCTGCGATCACCGAGCGTGACCGTCTCGCCGTCGAGGACGCGGATGCCGTCGTGGAGGTAGTCGGGCCACAGCGGCGGGATGTCGACGTTGCCGTAGGTCACGTACGCCGGTGTCGGCATCGCGGTGAACAGCTCGGCGTACTGGCGTCGCACCGCCGCCTCGATGACCGACTGGCGGTCACCGATCTCGGCCCACAGTCCTCGCGAGAACTCGCGAGCCTCATCGAAGCGTCGTTCGCTACGCAGCTCGATGAGCTTGATGGCGTTGTCGGCACCGAAGATCTCGCCGAAGATGCCGCCGGAGTTGTCGTCGTAGTCGATGAACAGGACGAGATCGCCGAGGCAGATGAGGGCGTCAGCGCCATCGCCGGCTCGTGCGAGCGCGTCAGCCCGGCCGTGGACGTCTGACACCACGTGCACCCGCATGCGCCGATTCTAGAAAGGATGCGCTAGCCGAAGATCGAGCCGCCGATGGCGAGCAGCGCGAGGATCACCAGCAAGATGCCGACGGCGACCGAGACGCCCATCATCAGCTTCTGGCCCGAGTTCATGCTGCCGACGTCGCCGAACAGCGGAACCTTCACGCTGGTCTTGCCGCGGACGTCGTCGAGGAATCCGTGACCGCAGGCCTCGCAGTAGTCATCGGTCATCGGCACCGTCGCGCCGCATCGCGGACAGGGCCATGTGGGGGTGGCTTCGGCCTCCGCCCCCGTCTCGCCGGCCGGGGCCGCGACCGGCTCCACACCGGCGGGCAGCTGGGCCGGCACCGCGGGAGCCGCGGCAAGCGGGTTGGTGCTCGGCACGAACGGAGTCGGGGTCACCGTCGTGGCAAGCGGGGTCGCGGGCTGCGTAGGGATGACCGGCGCCGGTGCGGCCGCCGCGGGCGGCGCGACCTGAGCGGGCGGCGGCGGCGCTGCGGGAGGCGGCGCAGCCGCAGGCTGAGGCGGCACGGCGCCGGGGACCGGCGGCCGGATCAGCGGCGGCGCGAGCTCGCCGCCTGCGGCCGGCGCCGCCTCCGCCGGCGGGTTCACGTCGGCCACCACGGGCGGTGGCGCGCGGAAATCGGCGAAGCAGAGCCCGCACCACTGGTCGCCGGGCCGCAGCACGGCGCCGCAACGAGGGCAGCGCAAATCGCTCACCCGTAATTCCTCGGCAGCCTTCCGGACGACCTAAACGGCGCATAGGGCGGCCGGGCTCGCTCGCGCGTACGCTTTCGCCCGTGCCCGACTTCAGCGTGCCCGCGGACTTTCGCATTCCTGACGACGCGAACCTGACGGACGCCGTCGTCGCCAACGCCGCGGAGTACCCCGACCGGGTCGTCTTCGACCGCAAGGTCGACGGATCCTGGCAACCGGTCAGCGCCAAGCAGTTCGCCGACGAGGTGAAGCAGGCGGCGGCCGGCTTGATCGCCTCCGGCGTGCAACCCGGCGAGCGGGTGTGCATCATGTCGAGCACCCGGTACGAGTGGACGCTGCTGGACTACGCGGTCTGGACCGCGGGCGCGGTCACGGTGCCGATCTATGAGACATCGTCTGCCGAGCAGGTCGAGTGGATCGTGTCCGACTCGGGCGCCGTCGGCGTGTTCCTCGAAAGCGACACCCACCGCAAGACCTACGACGAGGTGTCGGCGCGGCTGGCCGGCGTACGAAACGTCTGGAGCATCGACGACGGCGCGGTCGACGAGCTCACCAAAGCCGGCCAGGGTGTCTCCGAGGACGACATCGAACAGCGCCGTCGCACGCTCACGCCCAGCAGCCTTGCAACGATCATCTACACGTCTGGCACGACCGGCCGACCCAAGGGTTGCGAGCTCACGCACTACAACTTCTTGTTCGACGCGACGTCGACGACCGAGGGCCTCACAGAGATGTTCGGTGAGGACCAGTCGACACTGCTTTTCCTTCCGCTGGCTCACGTGTTCGCCCGGATCATTCAGGTCGGCTGCGTGCAGAGCCGCGTCCGCATGGGCCACACGGCGGACATCAAGAACCTGCTGCCGGACCTGGCGGTCTTCAAGCCCACGTTCGTGCTCTCGGTGCCGCGAGTGTTCGAGAAGGTCTACAACACCGCGAAGCAGCGGGCGCACGCCGACGGCAAGGGAGCGATCTTCGATCTCGCCGAGACGGTCGCGATCAACTACAGCCGCTCACTCGACGGCAACCCGCTCTCGCGGGCGGTATGGGAAGTCCCGCACCTCGTGTTCGACAAGCTCGTCTACAACAAGCTGCGCGCCGCACTCGGTGGCCGGGCCATAGGCGCGATCTCGGGCGGAGCACCGCTGGGTGCGCGACTGGGCCACTTCTTCCGCGGCGCCGGCGTCCCGATCTATGAGGGCTATGGCCTCACCGAGACCACCGCCGGGGCCACGGTGAACCGTCCTGACGCCATGAAGGTCGGAACCGTCGGCCGGCCGATCCCCGGTTGCACGGTACGGATCGCCGAGGACGGCGAGATCCTGCTCAAAGGCGGCAACGTCTTCGCCGGCTACTACAACAACCCCGCGGCGACGAAGGAGTCCCTGGAGTCAGAAGGCTGGTTCCACACCGGCGACATCGGCAAGCTCGATGCCGAGGGCTACCTGACGATCACCGGGCGCAAGAAGGAGCTCATCGTCACCGCCGGCGGAAAGAACGTCGCGCCCGCCGTGCTCGAGGACCGCCTGCGCGCACATGCACTCGTCAGCCAGTGCATGGTCGTCGGCGACCAGAAGCCGTTCATCGCCGCGATCGTCACCATCGACGAGGAAGCGTTCCCGGCCTGGAAGTCCGCGCATGGCAAGCCGGACTCGGCGAGCGTTGCCGATCTCGCCGACGACGCCGACCTGCGTGCCGAGATCCAGGCCGCGGTCGACGAGGCGAACAAGGCGGTGTCGAAGGCGGAGGCGATCAAGGCCTTCACGATCCTCGGTGACGACTGGACGGTGGAGTCCGGCGAGCTGACGCCGTCACTCAAGGTGAAGCGCAACGTGGTGGCGGACACCTACGCCAAGGAGATCGACAGGCTGTACGCCGGGAAGCCCGGGTAGACGTCCCCACACCCTCACACCCACCCGAGCATCTCCTTGAGGCGGCTGGTCGTCGCCTCCCAGGTCCACTCCTTCGCCACCCACTCGCACCCGCGTACCCCCATGGCCGCGGCCTTCGGCGCCTCGAGCAGGAGGTCTGCGATCGCGGTCGCCACTCCCCCGACATCACGACCGTCGACGAGCAGGCCGGTCTCGCCGTCGATGACGGCGTCGACCGATCCGCCGGACCTGCCGGCGACGACCGGCAGGCCACACGCCGCCGCCTCGAGGAAGACCATGCCGAGACCCTCCACGTCGAGACCGCCGAGTCGCTCGCGGCACGGCATCGCAAACACGTCACCGGCCCGGTAGTAGCCGGGAAGCGCCTCGAACGGCACCGAGCCGGTGATCGCCACGTGATCGCCGACGCCGTACTCGTTGACCAGGCCGTCGAGCCGCGATCGTGACGGGCCGCCGCCGACGAGCAGGAGGCCCACGTCGCCGACGCGACGGCGGATCTCGGGAAGCGCCCGCACCAGGACGTCCTGACCCTTTCGGGGCATCAGCCGCGAGACACACACGACGACCGGCCGCTCACCCCACCCGAGCTGCGCACGCGTGCTGTGACCGTCGACGCCCGGGTTGAACAGCGCCGTATCCACGGCCGGCGTCAGGCGTCGCAGTCGGTCCGCGTGCTCCCCGATCGCGTCCGCGAGCCGCGCACGGGTGTAGTCGCCGAGGTAGGTGAGCACGTCGACATCAGCAGCGATCCGGCGCAGCACCGAGCGGGCGCCGGGCATCGCGGCCCAACCGGCTTCATGTCCGTGCGTCGTCGCCACGATGCGCTGCGCACCTGCCGCGCGCAGCGCCGGCGCGAGCCGGCCGAGCGGGGCCGCCGCCCCGAACCAGACATCGGTGCACCCCTGCTCGCCGAAGATGTTCACCGCCTGCCGGCGCACTCCCGCCGTCGGAAGCAGGACCTGCGTGTCCTGCCGGATCACCGTGAAGTCGACCGCGGAGTCCCACTCCTCCCATCCGCGCCACCGCGAGGTGAGGACGACGACCTCTTCCGGATCCAGCTGCGACACGACGCCATGCAGAAAGGACTGGATGCCACCGGGGCGTGGCGGGAAGTCGTTCGTCACGATCAGCAGGCGCCGCTGCCGGCTCATGACAGCTCGCCGATCACGTAGTGCCGCCACCTCGTGACGAACTGATCGATGCGCAGATGGAGGACGTCCTCCAACGCGAGTGCGAGCGCAACCGTCGGGTACGGCGAGGGCGAGGTGCCCACCGCCCGGTAGAAGCCCACAAGAGTGCGTTGCCCGAAGTGCTGCGCGACGTACCGACACGCAAGCCATGCGGCCTCGTAGCTCGCCGCGAGCTGCGTGCTGGAGGACCTGAAGTCGCGGTTGGTGGGCAGCACGTCCGGCGCCCGGCCGGCGCCCACCAACCGCTTCAGCTCAGCGGCCGCGACGTCGACCGACACGCCCGCGTCGAGGAAGCCGACGTAGTCCGCGAACCCTTCCGACAGCCAGGTCGGTGTCTGCGTCCCGGTGACGGCGCGGGTCGCGACATGAGTCAGCTCGTGACGGATGACCACAGCCGCACCGACATTGCTGAGCTTCGGCCAGTTCGCGGGGTTGATCGTGATGCGGTCCCCCACCGGTGCGGGATGACCTGCCGCCGTGCTCACCTCGGCACTGGTGAGCGCCGCGATGTCGCCGAGATCGCCCGTGTAGTCGTCGATCAGGCCCATCTCACGGGTCGTCGCCGGCACGAGCACGACAGCCCGCCGCGTCCACTGCGTCCCCCACACCGCCGTCACCTGGTCGATCGCGGCCGGCACCTCGTGCACGATCTCGGTCATCGTGGCCTGCTGCGACGGCGCACCGATGACGAGCACCCCCCGACCCCGCAGCACCTTGACCGGACCGTAGTCCCAGATGTCGGTCGCCGATACCAGGCCGCGCCGGGCGTAGTCGGTAAGCGACGCGAGGTACCAGTGGCCGTCGCGTTCGACGAAGGTCGGGTACTGCTGCAGCGTGGTCGGCTTCGGGTCGAAGCGCGCCAGCCTGTAGTGCAGTGCGAAGAACGACGGCGCCCAGACCGGGTCGCGATAGCGGGCGGCGTCGGGGGGCGAGCGCCGTGGCGTCGTCGTCATCTCGTAGGACCAGGACCCGATCGGCACCGGCGCGAGATCGGTGAACATCCGCGACTGGCGCCTGCGAAACTGCTTCGCCGCCGGGTCGACGGTCGCCATGAACGCCGACCGGTCGCGGCGGACCAGCGCCACCGACCGCTCGTGGAGCAGGCGCTGGATCGCGTGCACGCGCGCGGCTGCCGCCGCCGACATCGCTCCCCTCGCCGGCGATCCACCGTGCGGGCTGCTCGGCCCGCGGCTCTGCACGAGCGCGAGTCCGACGCCAAGGGCGACCACGACCAGGCCCGCGACGATGGCGACCGGCCGCCGCGCTGAGTGCACGACGGGAGTCCGGCGGATCACGACCGCCGGCGTCCTCCAGCCGGCGACCCGACGCCGAGCAGGACGGAGTCCCACGACGGAATCGGCACGCGCCCGTTCTTCTTCTCGGGCAGCTCGCGCATCGGGGCCGGACGCGGTTGCGGACGGGGACCCTTGCGCGCCGGCTTTGCCGCTGACCTGGATGGCGACGCCGCTTTCGATCCGGCGCCCGCCCGCTTCGCCGCGACCCGCTTGCCCGCCGGCTTCGCCGGCGACGCCTTCTTCGCCGCCGCGGCCTTCGCGGTCGGCGCCTTGCGCGTCGCGGGCTTGCGCTTCGCGGTCGGAGCGGGCACGGGAGCGGGCGCCGGGCGCTTGCGGCGCGGCGCCGCGACGTCCTCCTGAGCGCCGAGGCGGGTGCCGAGGGCGTTGATCGCCGTCAGCTCACGGCTCGAGGGCCGCCACAGCCACAGCGCGGTCCTGGAGCCGCCACGGGCGGCATAGCTCAGCCCGATCACCCACGCGCCGTCCTCGCGCCGCTTGGCGCTCCACTCGACGGTTTCCGGGCGCAGCCCGGCGATCTCGGTGAGCCGCTTCGTGGTGACGGTGCCGAGTGAGGCCGTCGACTCGTGGCCGCGGGGCCGGCGTACCCGGGCCGCACGGGCCTGGTCGACGATGCGAGCCCGCTCCGAGATCACCGGCGTCGCGTAGATCATGATCCGCGCGACCGGGATCCGGGCCGCCTTCGCGACCTGTTCGACCGTGTCACCTGCCCGCAGCCGGGCCTGGATCTCCTTTGGGGACAGCTCGCTCTCGCGGTGCTCGGCGTCGTCGTCGAGCTCGCCGTTGATGGCCGCGACCAGCCGGTTGTCGATCCTCAGCTGGTGCGTGGCGCGGGCCGCGTCCTCGGAAGCGGCCAGCAGCACGTGGTTGCCGTCATCACTGACGGCCACGACTTCGAGCTGACGCACGCCTGCCCTCCCGATCGGGGACCAGGATGCCCCAACCGACAAAGTTTGCCCCGTGAGCCACGTCCGTCACAAGTACGGACGTGGCAAAACGGACAACTTAGTCCAAATCGCCGCGCACGGAAGGAAGGCTACGGACGCCCTGCGCTGGTGGGCGAGCCGATGGGCTGGATCTGAACGACGGTGCCCGTGTGCGGCGCCGCGATCATCCGGCCGCTGCCGATGTAGATCCCGACGTGGTAGGCCGGGCTGCCGAAGAACACGAGGTCACCCGGCTCGAGGTTGCCCAGCGACACCGCGGGGATCCCGGACTGCTGCGCGGCGGCGTTGTGCGGCAGCGCGACGCCGGCGGCCCCCCACGCGCGCATCGTCAGACCGGAGCAGTCGTAGGAGTTCGGGCCGGCACCGCCGTAGTAGTAGGGCTTGCCGAGCTGGTTGTACGCGAACTGCACCGCGGCGGAGGCCTGACCGCTGGCCGGGCCGTTGTAGCTGTTGCGCAGCGAGAGCTCGCGCGCCGCCATGGCGTTGGCCTGCGCGTCGTACGCCGCCCGCGCGGCCGAGGTGAGCCGGCCGAGCAGCGCCTTCTGCTGGTTGAGCAGGTTGTTGATCGAGTTGCGCTGGGCGGTGATCTGGGCGAGCGTGCTGCGCTGCTGCTTGACCTGCGCGTTGTGCAGGATCTGGTCGGCGGACAAGGTGCGCTGCGCGGCATCGGCAGCGGCAACCTGGCCGGCCTGGTAGTGCGCAACCTCTTCCAGCGTGGAGGTCTGGTCGAGGAAGGTCTGCGGGCTGCCGGAGGAGACGAGCGACATCGTCGCGTCGAGCCCGCCGCTGCGGTACGCCGCGGCCGCAGAGGCCGCGAGCTTGTTCTCACTCGCCGACAGCGCGGAACGGTCGCGCGAGAGCTCGTGCGACGTGACCTGCTCCTTGCGCTGCAACGCGGCAAGGCGGTCGCGAGCGCTGTTGTAGCTCTCCGTGACCCGCTCAGCTTTTGCGTTGAGAGAGGCGATTTGTGCCTTCACCTGGGTAAGAGACAGGTGCGAGGTCGGCGCCGCGGCGCCGATCCCGGAAGGAACCATCGCGGCCACAACTGCAGCGAGGGTGATGCCGAACGCGGATACGCGTAGTCGTGGGGTAGTCGCCACGGGTGGCGGCTCTCCATTCTTCCTCGGGCCGCCTACCGGGTGAGCTGACGGGTTCGGGAGGGAAGTTCGCCCTACGATGCCTTGCCATCGACGGCGTTGCCGCCACGGTGGCGTGGCACCGATTCACCCCAATGGGACCTGGGTCCCCGGCTCTGACTGGTCGGTGGGAACGTCCAGTCGATGATTCGGCGGTGGCCATGCGCCGTCGCCCGGCTGACGACGGTTCTCACAGGGCCGCGGTCAGACTAGCCGGTAGGCAAGACCGCTCTCAAGGACCGTCGTGTCCGTTTCGTGATCCGCGGTCGGAATCAGGCCTGTCCCAATCAGGACATTTCACGCATAATCGCCGATCAGGCGCCGTATGCCCCGTGTTTCATTCGCAGCGGCGGCACGAGCCCACCCTCTGCCAACGCCGCCAGCGCCCCCGCCTCGTCGTCGGCGAGCTCGCCCACCGGCGGAGCCGCGAGCAGGAACGTCACGACGCAGTCCTCGCAAGCAACGTTGCGCATCTCGCACCGATCGCAGTCGATGATCATCCGAACTCCCGTGCCGTTGTCGTCTCGTCGTCCGGGACGCTAACCAGGGCCGCTGACAGTTTCGGGGCGCCGGTTGCGGTGAGGCCGCGCCGCGCCGCGCGTCGCATCAACACTGTCGGCGCCCGCTTCTACCGTGAAGCGCATGCTCGGCTCGGCTGCCACTCCAGCATCTGGGGCACATCCGGCATCACGAGCAACACCTGTCACGGGCATCCAGAGCACCTTCGACGAGCTCGGCACTCCGCTGTCCGAGGTGACGTTCGTGATTGTCGACTTGGAGACCACGGGTGGCTCTCCCGCAAGCTCCGCGATCACCGAGATCGGCGCGGTGAAGGTCAGGGGCGGGGAGCACCTCGGCGAGTTCCAGACTCTGGTGAACCCCGGGATGTCGGTGCCGCCGTTCATCGCCGTGCTGACCGGCATCACCGACTCGATGGTGGCCACGGCGCCCCGGCTGTCCGCGGTCCTGCCGATGTTCCTCGACTGGGCCGCGGGAAGCGTGCTGGTCGCGCACAACGCGCCGTTCGACGTCGGGTTCCTGCGCGCCGGCGCGACCGCTCTCGGGCTCGAGTGGCCGGGCTTCGACTCCGTCGACACCGCCCGCCTGGCCCGTCGGGTGCTGACTCGCGACGAAGCGCCCGACTGCAAGCTCGCCACCCTGTCCCGGCTGTTCCGCACCGACACCACGCCGTGCCACCGGGCCCTTGCCGACGCGCGCGCGACGACCGAGGTGCTGCACGGATTGTTGGAAAGACTGGGAAATCTGGGCATCCGGACCCACGAAGAGCTGGTGTCGTTCACGGGCCTCGCGACAGCGGCGCAGCGCCGCAAGCGCTACCTCGCGGACGGGCTGCCGGTCGGACCAGGGGTGTACATCTTCAAGGACTCGCGCGGCCGCCCGCTCTACATCGGTCGCAGCCGCAACGTGCGGGCGCGCGTCCGGCAGTACTTCGTCGCCTCCGAGCCACGCACCCGCATGGCCGAGATGGTCGGGATCGCCGAGTCCGTCGACGCGGTGGCGTGTGCGCATCCCCTGGAGGCCGAGGTCCGTGAGCTGCGCCTGATCGCGGAGCACAAGCCGCGCTACAACCGCCGCTCGCGATTCCCCGAGCGCTCGAGCTGGCTCAAGCTCACCGCCGAGCCGTTCCCCCGGCTCGCCCTCGTCCGGCGGGTGGCCGAGGACGGCGCGACGTACCTCGGTCCCTTCGGTTCGGCCCGCGCGGCACAGGCCGCCATGGCCGCGGTCCACGAGACGGTCCCCCTGCGGCAGTGCACCCAGCGGATCAGCCCGTCGCGGCCGACGTCGGCATGCGTGCTGGCCGGGATGGGCCGCTGTGGCGCGCCCTGCGAGGGGACGATGACCCGCGAGCAGTACGCCGAGACGGCCGACGCGGCCCGCGCGCTGCTCACCGGCGACCCGCAGCCGGTGCTCGCTGCGGCGCAGCGCCGCATGGCCTCGCTCTCGGCGCAGGAGCGCTTCGAGGAAGCCGCGGCACACCGCGACCGCGCCGGGTCCTTCGTGCGGGCCGTCGACCGGATGCAGCGCCTGGCCGGCCTGGCCGGCTGTCGGCAGCTGGTCGCGGCACGACCCGGGTTCGGCGGCGGGTGGGACCTCGCGGTGGTGCGGTACGGCCGGCTGGCCGGGGCGGCGACGGTTCCGGTCGGCGCCGCCCCCGCGCCGTACATCCGGGCACTGGTAGCCACGGCCGAGACGGTGCTGCCCAAGCCCGGACCGCTTGGCGCGGCGACCGCTGAGGAGGTCGGCCAGATCCTCGCCTGGCTGGCCGAGCCGGGCGCACGGCTGATCGCCCTCGACGGCGAGTGGGCGTCACCGGTCGACGGCGCCGGCCGGCTGCGCCACTGGCTCGACGCCGCCGAGGAAGGCCGGGCGGCCGCGCGGCCGTTCGAGGACCGCCGCGGCCTGCGTCCCGTCCATCGACCGGCACGCGCTGCTATCTAGTTGAGGACAGCGTCGGCAAAGCCGACTCGGCCTATGGGCGGCGGGTGGGGTGGTGGACGTGGAGATCGACCGCACAGACCTCCGGCGTGCGGTCGGCGTCGAGGCCGACGTGTTCACCGTCACGCCCATTGATCCCGGGCTTCGCCTGCACTCGGTAACCGGCGGCGTGTTTCGTGTGACGTGGGGCTCAGCTGGGTCAACGGGCTCGCTGGTCATCAAGGTAGTGCGGCACGGTCATGACGCGGATCCCCAGGCGCTGTGGGTGTCGGGGTCAACCCCCAACCACCGCAACTACTGGAAGCGTGAGTGGCTCGCCTATGACTCGGGCCTCCTCGACGCGCTCCCTGGGCAGCTGCGGGCACCGCGGCGACTGATGACAACACAGCCCGCCGACGACGAAACCTGGATCTGGATGGAGGACGTCGAGGGCCGGCCTGGTGGAACGTGGCCGGTCGCCGACTACGGAAGCGTTGCGTTTGATGTCGGCACCACGCAGGGCGCATACGCCGCAGGAAGCGCGCCGCTTCCCACCGATGAATGGTTGGCGCGCGGTTGGCTCCGCGCTTGGGTCGATGCCCTCGGACGTCACGTCAGCCTCATCGATGACGACGGCGCCTGGGCCGAGAATCCGTTGCGGTTGTTGGTTTCTCTGCGTGAGCGCTTTGCATCGTTGTGGTCACGTCGCGAGGACCTGCTCGCGATTGTCGAAGCAGCCCCCATGTGCCTCGTGCACTGTGACCTGTGGCCTGCGAATCTGATCGCGGCCGATGACGGCACGACCGTCGCAATCGACTGGTCGCAGATCGGGATCGGCGCCGTCGGACAGGACCTGGACCAGATGACTCTTGATCCGGTGTGGATGCAGGTGATGCCCGGCGTCGACATCGAGTCGATCGAGCAGGTGGTGCTGCCGTCGTACCTCGCGGGGTTGCAGTCGAGCGGTCTCGGGGTGACGTTGGAGGAACTCGAGGACTGGTACGCCGCAGCTGCCGCGGCGCACTACGGACCGATGCTCACGACGTGGGCCGCGCAGCTCGCCGAGCCCGACTGGGTCGCGTTCCTCGAGCGCCGCCACGGTCGGTCGATCGACGACATCACCCTCGACAAGGGCAGAGTGATTGATCGCGCGCTCACCCTGGGCGAGCAGGTCCTGGGGTCGGTATGAGGTGTCGACGAAGTTGACTCCGCTCCAGGGCGGGGGTGGGGTGGTGGACATGATCACTGCAATCGTGTTCATCTCCGCCGCTGTCGATCGCTTGGGCGCGGTCGCCGAGGCGATCGCCGCTATCCCGGGTGTCAGCGAGGTCTACTCGGTGACCGGTGAGATCGACCTCATCGCACTCGTTCGCGTGCGCTCGCACGAAGCGATCGCGGCGGTTGTCGCAGACAAGCTCAACAAGGTCGACGGCGTCGTCGCGACTGAGACCCACGTCGCATTCCGCGCCTACTCGCGGCACGACCTCGAAGCCGCGTTCTCGATCGGCCTGTCCGACTCCGACTAACTCGCGGCGGACTTGCTCGCTTTGATCCAGGTGTCGAGCGCTCGGGCTGCGGCTGCCGAGTCGAGCGACTCGGCCGCCCGCGGCAGGGCAGCGGCGATCTGATCCGCGACCGGGGCAGTGGTCGGCCCGTCGTGGGCGACGATCCCCGCGGCGGCATTGAGGAGCACCGCGTCGCGCACCGGTCCTGCCTCGCCGTCCAGGAAGCGCCGGCTGATCGCGGCGTTGAGCGCCGCGTCCCCGCCCTTGAGCGCATCGGGAGCCGCGGCCGGGATGCCGAGCGCCCGGGGATCGACGACGTCCTCCCGGACCGACCCGCGGCTGACCACCCACACCCGCGACGTGGCGTGGATCGACAGCTCGTCCAACCCGTCGGTGCCGCGGAAGACGAGCGCATCCGTGCCCCGCCCGGCGAGGACGCCGGCCATCACCTCGGCCAGCGGCTCGTGGGCGACGCCGACCGCCTGCGCGCCCGGACGCGCCGGGTTCGCCAGCGGGCCGAGGATGTTGAAGAAGGTCGGGACGCCGATCTCGGCGCGGGCATCTCCGGCGTGGCGCAGCGCCGGGTGGAACACCCGGGCGAAGCAGAAGCCGATCCCCGCCTCGGCCACACACTCTGCAACCGCCGCGGGCGGCAGGTCGATGACGACGCCGAGCTCCTCGAGCAGGTCCGCCGACCCGCAGGCCGACGACGCGGCGCGGTTGCCGTGCTTCACGACGGTCGCTCCGGCGCCTCGTACGACGAGCGCGGCGAGGGTGGAGATGTTGACGGTCGCGGCGCGATCACCCCCGGTGCCACAGGTGTCGACCAGCCGGCCCTCGATCGTCAGCGGCTCGGCGTAGGACAACATCCCGTGCACGAGGCCACTGATCTCCGCCGCCGACTCACCCTTGGCCCGCAATGCCACGGCGAACGCCGCGATCTGCGCCGACGTTGCGGCTCCGGACATGATCTCGGACATCGCCCACGCGGTGTCCTCGGTCGTCAGCGACTGCCCTGACAGCAGCCGGCTCAGCAGGTCCGGCCAGGTCTGCCCCCCGGCCATGTCAGTGGGCGGCGGTGGCCTCGGCCCCGCCTTTTGCCGCAGAGCCCTCGATCAGCGAGGTCACGGCGTTCGCGAGGGTCACGGGGTCGACCGGGTGCGGGACCACGGCCTCGGCACGTGACCAGGTGGCGAGCCACGCGTCGTCCCGGCGGGCGACGAGCAGGACGACCGGGGGCGGCGAGTCGATCTCGTCCTTGATCTGGCGCGCGAGCCCCATCCCGCCGCTCGGCGCAGCCTCGCCGTCGAGGATGGCGAGATCGATGCCACCCTCGTCGAGCCGCGCGATTGCGGCGTCGTCGTTGTCCAGCGCGACCACGTCGATCGCGAGGCCTGGCTCTGGGTGCTCGCCCAGCGCGCGGATCACCCGGTCGCGGGTCTGCGCGCTGCTGGCGTAGACGAGCACGTTCAGCCGGCGCGGCGCGGCGGGAGCCTCCTGCATGGGGCGAATCCTAGGTGGTCGCCCCAACGAGATTTCGGCCCACGTCCTGCAGCCCCCCGCCGCGCGCTCGCGGAGCGGCTCCGCCGCCTCCATATGGTCACAAAGGCACGAGCGACTCGCCGACGGGGGTCGCGGTCCGCGCCCGGAACGCTCCTGCAAGAATCACGCCGTGGCATCCGCAAGCGCGATCGAGCACCGCCCACACGGCGCGCTCAACCGCCCGAACCTGCTCAGCGTCGGCGTGATCGTCTGGTTGTCCTCGGAGCTGATGTTCTTCGCGGCGCTGTTCGCGACGTACTTCACGGTCCGCGCGGTCAACGAGCCGCACTGGCCCGCCAAGGGCGTCGTGCTCGACCTGAAGACCGCGACCCCGTTCACCGTGATCCTCGTGCTCTCCAGCGTGACCTGCCAGCTCGGGGTGTTCGCGGCGGAGCGCGGTGACGTCGAGAAGCTGCGCTACTGGTTCATGGTCACGTTCTTCATGGGCGCGGTCTTCATCGGCGGCCAGTCCTTCGAGTACTTCGTGCACAACGACTTCTCGCTCGCCTCGCACGGCTACGGCTCGGTGTACTACCTGACGACCGGCTTCCACGGCTTGCACGTGCTCGGCGGTCTCATCGCCTTCGTGCTGCTGATGCTGCGTACGACGTTCGGCAAGTTCACGCCCGCCCAGGCCACCGCGGCGATCGTCGTGTCGTACTACTGGCACTTCGTCGACATCGTGTGGATCGGCCTGTTCACGATCATCTACCTGATCCGGTGACGAAAGTGGAGCCCGTGACCCCAGTCGAGTCAGCGGAACCGGCGCGAGCCGGGCGCTCCCGCCGGCGCAGGATCGCATCCCTCGGCGTGCTCGTCGCCGCGCTCGGCACGATCGCCACGTTGTACGCCGGCCTCGCGCCCGCCGCGTCGTCCGCGTCCAACAACGACCCCGCGATCCAGGCCGGCCGGCAGCTGTTCCTCCAGGGTTGCTCGACCTGTCACGGCCTCAACGCCGAGGGTGGCGCCCGCGCGCCCAGCCTCATCGGCGTCGGCGCCGCGGCCGTCGACTTCCAGGTCGGCACCGGGCGCATGCCCGCACAGGCGCACGGGCCGGAGATGCCGCGCAAGAGGCCCGTGTACGACGAGACCCAGATCCAGGAGCTCGCGACCTACGTCGCCAGCCTGGGCGCGGGTCCTGCCATCCCGACCAACCTCGACTACCAGAGCGCGGACGTGGCGTACGGCGGCGCGCTGTTTCGCACCAACTGCGCGCAGTGCCACAACTTCGCCGGCTCGGGCGGCGCGCTGACCTACGGCAAGTACGCGCCGTCGCTGTCCGACGCGACGCCTCGACAGATCTACGAGGCGATGATCACCGGCCCCGAGAACATGCCGGTCTTCGGTGACAAGCAGATCACCCCGCCGGAGAAGCTCGCGATCATCGACTACGTCAAGACGATCAAGGCCGAACCCAACCCCGGCGGTGCCGGGCTCGGCCGCGTCGGACCGGTCACCGAGACCGCCGTCAGCTGGCTGGTCGGCATCGGTGGACTGGTGATCATCACGATGTGGATCGGGAGCAAGGCGTGAGTGACGGAGAAGGGTTGGTGCCGCCTCCGCGCAAGCGCGTCGGACGCCGTCCCACCGACGACAACCCGGCGACGGTCGAGCGCGCCTCTGACCAGCACATCCTCGAGCAGACCGCGGAGACCGAGGAAGAGGAGCGTTTCGCCGAGCTGCAGGTAGCAGCGCTGTTCCTGGTCGGCACGGCGATGCTGATCTTCTTCATCGTCGCCTACTTCGCGATCTCGATCCGCGACAACCTCGGGCAGTACAGCAACTACGCGCTCGGTGGTTCGCTCGCACTTGCGCTGTTCGCGATCGGCGGTGGCTTCATCGTCTGGGCGAAGAAGCTGCTCCCGCACGAGAAGGCGATCCAGGACCGCCACGACTTCCACTCCCCGGAGGCCGAGGAGATCGAGGCCGAGAACACCTTCCTCGCGGGCGTCGACGACATGGGCCTCGGCAAGCACAAGATCCTTCGCCGCAGCCTGCTCGGAGCGCTCGGCCTGTTCCCGCTGCCGCTCGTCATCATGCTGCGCGACCTCGGCCCGCTCCCCCACCGCAGCCTGCTGCGGACCGGCTGGCGCGCCGGCGTACGGCTGGTCGATCTCGACACGAGGCTGCCGATCAAGCTCGGCACGGTCGAGATCGGCGGCCTCGTGACGGTCATGCCCGAAGGCTTCACCGACGTCGACGAGGACGCGCTCGCGCCGTCGATGCTGATCCGGTTCGGGCCGGGGCAGATCATGTCGAAGAAGGAGCGCGAGTGGGGCGTCGCCGACCACGTCGTGTACTCGAAGATCTGCACCCACGCCGGCTGCCCGATCAGCCTGCTCGAGCAGCAGACGCACCACTTGCTGTGCCCGTGTCACCAGTCGACGTTCGACATGGTGAACGACGCAAAGGTGATCTTCGGCCCGGCAGCACGACCGCTGCCACAGCTGAGGATCGGGCTGGACTCCGAGGGGTACTTCATCGCCAAGGGCCCGTACTCACAAGCTGTCGGACCGAGCTTCTGGGAGCGCAGATAGATGAGCGCGAAGAAGGCTGACGCAAACGGCGGCGCGGCGCTGACCCGACCCGAGAACCAGGGTGCGGCAGAGAAGGCCACGCGCGGAACCCTGAAGTACGTCGACGACCAGTTCGGGTCGGCGAGCTTCCTCAAGCGCAGCATGGACAAGGTCTTTCCGGACCACTGGTCGTTCATGCTCGGCGAGATCGCGCTCTACAGCTTCGTGATCCTGCTGCTGTCGGGTGTGTACCTGACACTGTTCTTCCACGCCAGCCAGAACGTCGTGCAGTACAACGGCAGCTACCAGCCGCTGCGTGGCGTCCAGATGACGGAGGCCTACGCCTCGACGCTGCACATCTCCTTCGATGTGCGCGGTGGTCTGCTAATGCGCCAGATCCACCACTGGGCCGCGCTGATCTTCGTGACGTCGATCGTCGTGCACATGTTCCGGGTGTTCTTCACCGGAGCGTTCCGCAAGCCGCGCACGATCAACTGGCACATCGGGACCATCCTGATGATCCTCGGCATCCTCGAGGGCTTCGCGGGCTACTCGCTGCCCGACGACCTGCTCTCCGGCACGGGCCTTCGGATCGCCTACTCGGTGGCGGAGTCGATCCCCGTGGTCGGGACCTACGTCTGCTACTTCCTGTTCGGGGGGAACTATCCCGGCCAGGACATCATCTCGCGACTGTTCATCATTCACGTGCTGCTCGTGCCGGGCATCCTGCTCGCGCTGATCAGCGCGCACATGATGATCCTCTGGCACCAGAAGCACACCGACTTCCCGGGGCCCGGCAAGACCGAGGACAACGTCATCGGGACGAAGTTCTACCCGGGCTTCTTCCTCAAGACCAACGGCTTCCTCTTCATGGTCTTCGGCATGATCACCGCGCTCGCCGCGTTCGCGCAGATCAACCCGGTGTGGCTCTACGGGCCCTACAACGCCGGACAGGTGTCGGCGGGCTCGCAGCCCGACTGGTACATCCTGTTCCTCGAGGGCTCGCTGCGCATGATGCCCAACTGGGAAACCCACATCTGGCACCACACGATCAGCTGGAACATCCTCATTCCCGGCGTGATCCTGCCCGGCATCATGTTCAACCTGCTCGCGCTCTACCCGAACATCGAGGCCTGGGTCACGAAGGACAAGGCCTACCACAACCTGCTCGACCGGCCACGCGACGTACCTGTCCGGACCGGCCTCGGCGTGATGTCGCTGACGTTCTACATGGTCCTCGTCGCGGGTGGCGCCAACGACATCCTCGCGAGCACGTTCCACTGGTCGCTACAGGCGACGACGTGGGTGCTGCGGGTGCTCCTCATCGCGCTGCCACCGATCGCCTTCAAGGTCACCAAGCGGTTCTGCCTCGGGCTGCAGCATCACGACGAGGCACTCCTTCACCATGGGGTCGAGACCGGCATCATCCGGCGGCTGCCGTCCGGTGCCTACATCGAGGTCGAGGAGCCACTGCCGGCGAAGAAGGCGGAGACGCTGGCGAAGCAGATCGGCTACGACCCGCACCACCACGGGGACGGTCACGCGGCGATCGCCGCCGGCGACGGCCACGAGCCGGCTCCCGCCGACGGTCACACGCAGACGGTCACCCGGCCGGTCGGCGTACTCGCCAAGGCACGGACCAAGCTCGAGGACTTCTGGGACGAGCCCCGCGAACCCGTCCCGGACACCCAGCCCCACCCGGAGAACTAACGCTTCACAGCTGGCAGGCGGGGGTCCCTCCGGGAAGCCGGCTGCGGTTTGCGGACACCACTTCATAGCCGTGGTCGACCAGCCACGTGAGCCCGGGGATTCGGGCGAGCCGTCCCAGCCATGACCATGGAGCCCGGGAGTCGGCCAACAACGCGGCAACCGCCCGCCCGGCGGAGTGCCACCGTCCCGCGTGGTCGCGGTACTGCACCGCCTCGTCGCACTGGACCTCGGTGAGGCCGAGCGCGGCGAGATCAGCCCGTTGCCATGGCAGGGCGTCAACCGGCGGCTTGATCCACCGGTCGATGAACCTGACCGAGCTCGTGCAGAAGCCGCAGTCCCCGTCGAAGACGAGCAACCCGCTCATGTCTCCACGTTAAGCGCGTGCCGGCTCCCGCTAGAGGTTGGCCCAGAACCGCGACAAGGCTTCGGCTGACGCCGCGGGATCCTGCAGCATCCACCAGTGGCCCAGTCCTTCGAGGACGGCGACCCGCGCCCCCGCTTGCTCGGCGAGCCATTGGTGCTGTCCCGGCGTACCGGTGTACTGGTCGCCGGTCGGGATGACGACCAGGCCTGGCCGCTGCGATGCATCTGTCGCGCGCGCACCCCAATGCGCGAGCACCGGCTGGGGCACCGAGCGATAGACGGCAAGGATGCAGTCGGTCATGGGCTTGTCGAATGCGGCTGCCAGCTCGCCCGCCGCGTCAACGGTCATGCCGAGCGCCTCATTGAGAGCGGTTCGTTCGGGGATCCCCATCGCCAACCAGTTGGCCATGGCCTTCTCGCCCTCGCCCGGCGTCTGCCACACCCGGCTCACGCCGGGAAAGGAGTAGTCAGGCGCGAAGCCACCCGCGGTGTCGATTGCCCACGAGCGCAGCAGGTCGGGTCGCTCACACGCCACCCGGAAGCTGAAGTTCGCACCCCAGTCGTGACCCACCAGGTCGACCGGCTCGCCAATCGACTCCAGCTCGGCCACGAGCCAGCCGACGTACTCGTCGTAAGTGGCGCCGAATCCTTCAGGGACCCTTGCGCCGAAGCCGGGCGGTGCAAGAGTGACGATGTCCTCGCGTGCCAACGCGACGATGAGCGGCCGCCACACCGCCGGCGTCTCGGGGTTGCCGTTCACGAGGACGACCGTCACACCGGCACTCTCGCATGGGGCGCGCGGTCTGTGCGCCGGCCGACACTTCGACGTGACCGCACGGCGACGCCCGGTTAGGCTCCGCCGCAGTCAATGGATCGGAAGGGGCGGGTGAGGAACATGCCGAGGTACCTGGTCGAGCGAACCTTCTTCGTGGACGAGGCCGAGATGTCCGAGGTCGGGCGGCGCTCCCGAGACATCGCGACCGAGAAGTTCCCCGAGATCAAGTGGGAGCACAGCCACGTCGTGCTCAGCGATGCCGGCGACGTCCGGACGTACTGCGTGTACGACGCGCCCGACGTCGACACCGTGCAGCGTCACGCCGACTCACTCGGCCAGCACCGCGTGGACCGCATCGCCGAGATCGTCGGCGACGTCAGCCCCGGCGACTTCCCGACCAGCTGAGCCGGGACGGGCGGCGCTAGTCCGCCAGCTGCTGCTGCCGTCTGAACTCACGAGCATCGGCGACATGCTGAGCCGCCGCGGCGGTCAGCGCCTGCTTGGCCCGGATCATGCGCCGCCGCTCGTCGTCCTCAGGGAGGCAGTCGAGCGCCTCGCCGTAGAACAGCGCCGCGCGATCCTTCGCCCAGCCGTTACCGGCCTGTTCCGCGGCGGTGAGGAAGTAGTCGACGGCCCGCTCGGGCCGGCCCGCGTCCCGCCAGTGCCGAGCCTTCGCCGCGACCGCCTCGGTGCCGGTGAGTGAAGCGGCTTCGAGGAACTCCGCCACTTCCGCGTGGCGCTCCTGGCGGCGGCGTCGAGGCAGTGTCTCGTAGGCGACGTCGCGAATCATGCCGTGTTTGAACGCGTACTGCTGCTGCCCCTCGATGATCGATGTCGTCTCGCGCTGGATCAGGTCGCGGGCGTCGAGTGCGGCGAACAACCGGCTCAAGGTCTCGTCGTCCCAGCTGCGGGCCAGCGCCCCACGCCAGAACACCCGCCCGATGACGGCTGCGTCGACGAGAAGCGAGCGCTCCTCCGCCGGCAGCGCATCGAGTCGTGCCGTGACGATGCCGCGAATCGTCGTCGGCAGCGCCGCGGGCAACGCGGCGGTCTGCTCGTTCAGGGTGGCCGCGAGCTGCTCGAGGAACAGCGGGTTGCCCTCCGCCGTCGCCGCCAGCGCGGCGACGCGCCGTAGCAGCTCGTCGCCCCCCGTCGCCAACAAGTGGCCGGCGAGCTCGCGCGCGTCCGCATCAGAGAGCGGATCGAGAGTGAGCGCAAGGTACGACGGCAGGCCACTGCCCCAGCCCGGCCGCGCGTCGAGCAGATCGGGGCGCGACAGCGCGAGGATGAACACCGGCACGTTGCGAACCCGAGCGGCGAGCATCTCGACGACGTCGAGCAATCCGCTGTCGGCCCAGTGCAGGTCCTCGAACACCAGCAGCACCGGTCCCGCGGCGGCGACGGCCTCGATGAAGCAGCGCACCGAGAAGAACATCGTTTCGCGGTCGGCAACGGCGCCGCGCTCCAGTCCCAGGATCACGCCGAGATGCCCCGACACGGTGTCGGCCTCGGTTGCGCCGAGCAGCTCCTCGACGAAGGCCCTCAGCTTGCCGAGGGCAATGTCGACCGGGTCGCTTTCGAAGATGCCGACGATCTGCTTGACCTGCCCGGCGAAGGCGCCGTACGCACCGCTGTCCCGGTACGGCAGCGAGCGGCCCCGGAAGACCCGGCCACCGTTGTCGGTGACGTGCTGGACGAACTCGCTGCCGAGACGGGTCTTGCCGATCCCGGACGCGCCGTACACCGTCACCATCTGCAGGGCACCGTCGTCGGCCACGCGCTGCCAGGAGTCATGCAGGATGCGCAGCTCGCGCGCCCGCGCGACCAGCGGTGCCCGGCTCGTCCCGGACTCCCGCGGGCTGCACGTCGCGGCCAATGCCCGCCAGGCTCGGACCGGAGCCGCCTTTCCTTTCGCGGTGATCGGGTCGATGGGCTCGTAGCGGATCGTCTCGTGGGTGCAGGCGTAGGTCTCGGCGCCGACGAGGATGCCGTTGACCGGGGCATGTGACTGCAGCCGGCTCGCCGTGTTGATCACGTCACCGGTGGCAATCGCGTCCCCGGGAGCCGGGTTGAGCGAGACCAGTGCCTCGCCGGTGTTGACCGCGATCCGGATCTGCAGATCGAGGTGGTCGTGCTGCGCGTTGAGCTCGGCGACGCTGTCGACGACGGCGAGCGCTGCCCGGACCCCGCGCTCGGGATCGTCGCCGTGCGCAGTTGGCGCGCCGAAGATCCCCATCACGGCGTCGCCGATGAACTTCTCGACCATGCCACCGAAGGACTCGATGTCCGCGCGGGCTCGCTCGTAGTACAGCGACAGGACCTCCTGCACGTCCTCGGGATCCATGGTCTCGGCGCGGCTGGTGAAGCCGACCAGGTCGATGAAGATCACGGTGACGACGCGCCGCTCCTCGGCGGACTCGACCGCCGGTGACATCCGGGCGCCGCACGCCAGGCAGAACTTGGCGACGTCCGGGTTGTCCTGCGCGCAGGATGGACAGAGCGGCATCGGGCTATCCGCGCGCGACGTCTACCGAGCCGGACATGGCCACAAGTCTCGCGCATCCGTCAATCACGCCGGCCTCCGAGAGCGCGCCGCGCCGCAGGGTCAGGGCTCCAGCACGACCTTGATCGCACCGGCACGTCGGTCCCGGGCGACGGCGAACGCCTCGCTCGCGGCGTCGAGGGGAAATCGGTGCGTGATGAGTGTCTGGGCGATTGCCGGTGTGGAGGCGAGCATCGCGGCGGCAACCTCGACGTCACGGACCGATCCGGCCCGGTTGTACTGCATGGCGGGCACCAGACTCACCTCCTTGCCGCACACCTCGAACGCGGGCACCCGCAGTCCGCCCCAATACGTCGCGAGCATGACGACGGTCCCGCCGGCCACCGCGGCCCGCATAGCTTGCTTCATCGACTCGTTGGTCCCGGTCGGCGCTGACCCCGCCACGACGTACGCCGTGTACCGCGACCGCGAGCGGTTCCACCAGACACGCATCGCGCGCCTCGAGCCCGGTGGGCAACGCGACGATCGCGCTTTCCGGCACGACGCAGACGTCGGCCATCCCGCCGTCGCGACCGATCCCGAGGGTGATCGCGGGGCCGCGCGTGCACAGCTGGTCGTCACCGGCCAGGCAAGGGCGGCAGGTCCAGCACGGGTCGAGCGGCTCGACCGCGACCGCCGTACCGTCATCGAGGAACCCGGCGAACTCGTGCCCCAGCGTCACCGGCAGCGGGAACTGGTCGACGAAGTGAAGGTCCGACCCGCAGACCCCG
>JAICMG010000017.1 GCA_025929365.1 Frankiaceae bacterium | reverse complement strand
GTGGATCGGTACGCCGTAGCGGCGGGCGTACTCGACGCAACGCAGCATGAGGACCTTGGCGCCGCTCGCCGCCATCTCGAGCATCTCCTCGTAGGAGATGCGGTCGAGCTTGCGCGCGGTGCCGACGATACGCGGATCGGCGGAGTACACCCCGTCGACGTCGGTGTAGATCTCACACACGTCCGCGTGCATCGCGGCCGCGAGTGCGACGGCCGTCGTGTCGGAACCGCCGCGGCCGAGCGTGGTGATGTCCTTGGTGTCCTGCGAGACACCCTGGAAGCCGGCGACGATGCAGATGTTCCCGGCGACGAGGGCGTCGGTGATGCGGCCCGGTGTCACGTCGATGATCCGGGCTCTGCCGTGACTCGAGTCGGTGATAACGCCCGCCTGCGATCCGGTGAACGACCGTGCCTCGAAACCCTGGTTGGCGATCGCCATCGCGAGCAACGCCATCGAGATCCGCTCACCCGACGTGAGCAGCATATCGAGCTCGCGCGGTGGCGGCAGCGGCGACACTTGCTGCGCGAGGTCGAGCAGCTCGTCGGTGGTGTCCCCCATCGCAGAGACGACAACGACGACGTCATTGCCGGCACGGCGCGCGTCGACGATCCGCTGTGCCACTCGCTTGATGCGCTCGGCGTCACCGACCGACGACCCGCCGTACTTCTGCACGACGAGAGCCATGCCAAAAGAATACGGACCGGCCGGGCTGGCCGATCGTCGATTTTCGGGCCTAGGAGTACGCGCGGCGTCCTTCGAAGGCCCGGCCGAGCGTCACTTCATCCGCGTATTCCAGGTCGCCGCCGACCGGTAGCCCTGAGGCGAGCCGCGTCACCTTCAGGTCCATCTCCTTGACGAGGCGCGCGATGTAGGTGGCGGTCGCCTCCCCCTCGAGGTTCGGGTCGGTGGCGAGGATCAGCTCGGTCACGGTGCCGTCGGCGAGCCGCGTCATCAGCTCACGGATCCGCAAGTCGTCGGGCCCGACGCCCTCGATCGGCGAGATCGCGCCACCGAGCACGTGGTAGCGACCGCGGAACTCTCGCGTTCGCTCGATCGCCACGACGTCCTTCGGCTCCTCGACGACACAGATCACGGCGAGGTCGCGGCGCGGGTCGCGGCAGACCCGGCACTGCTCTTCCTCCGCGACGTTGCCGCATATGGTGCAGAACCGGACCTTGTCCTTGACCTCGGTCAGAGCCGTGACGAGACGGCGAACGTCAGCCGGGTCGGCGGCAAGCAGGTGGAAGGCGATGCGCTGCGCGCTCTTCGGGCCGACGCCGGGCAACCGCCCGAGCTCGTCGATGAGGTCCTGGACCGGTCCTTCGTACATCTACACGCCGGGGATGCCGAGCATGCCGCCCATCCCACCGGCCAAGGGACCCATCGTCGCTGCGGTCAGCTCGTCCGCAGCCCGCTTGCCGTCCCGGACCGCCGCGACCACGAGGTCCTGCAGCGTCTCGATGTCGTCGGGGTCGACGGCGGAGGGGTCGATGGTCAGCGCGGTGAGCTCACCGGCGCCGCTCATCAACGCCTTGACCAATCCGCCGCCCGCCGTGCCCTCGACCGTCGCCGTCGCGAGCTCCTCCTGCGCCGCCATCAGGTCGCGCTGCATCTTCTGCGCCTGTTTCATCAGCTGCTGCATGTTCGGCTGCGGGGGCATGCGCTGAGCCTACGGCTGAGTGATGACGCGACTCAGCTTTGATCGATTTCGCCGATGACTTGGGCGCCGAGGCCGTCCTGCAGCAATGCCAGCGCCGCGGCCTCGGGGTCGGCATCGGTCGAGCTCTCGAGGTCATCGGACTCCTCGATGTCGTCGGCCGTCATCTCGGCCGCCGGCTCCGGGGCCGAGGTCCGCTCCGTCGCGCCGGGCGCGGGCTTCGGCGTCTCCGCACCTGATGTCGCGGCAACGCGCAGGTCGACTCCTACTACTTCTTTGAGTGCCTGCGTCAGTCCCGGCGCGACATCGGCGGTGAACCGCGACGCGAGCGACGGGCTCGTGAAGGACAGGACGAGGTTGTTGCCCTCGAGCGAGTCGATCTGTGACGACATCATCAGCGCGTGCGCGGTGCGGCTCTGCGTTCGCACGACGTCGAGCACGCTGTCCCACAGCCGTCGAAGGGCAGCAAGGTCGACCACACCGGGGACCGGCGCGGCCGGCTCAGCTGGCGCTTCCGCGGCTGCGCTCTCCTCGACCGGCGGCTCCGCGGAACCCTCGTCGGCCGGCGCCTCGGTGGCTTCCGGCTTCGCCGGCGTCGCCGCGGCCTGGGGCTTCGGACTCGCGATCGGCTCGCTCACCACTGGCGGCCGCGCGGCGGCCGTCGACGGCGCCGGGGTCGACGGCTGCGCGGTGGCGGCGAGGCGCTTCTCCAGGCGGTCGAGACGCGACAGCACCGCGGCCGTTTCGTCCGTCGCGGCAGGCAGCAGCACGCGGGCGCAGGCAAGCTCCAGCACAAGGCGCGGGGACGTCGTCCCGCGCATGTCGACGAGCGAGGTCGCCATGACGTCCGCGGCGTGCGACAGCGCGGCGCGGCCGAGGTGCGTGGCCTGGCTGCGCATCCGCTCGAGGGCGTCCGTCGGCGCGTCGATCAGCCCCGCGTCTGCCGCATTCGGCACCGCATCGAGGACGAGCAGGTCGCGGAAGCGCTCGAGCAGGTCCTGGGCGAACCGACGCGGATCGAGCCCGGCCTCGATGACGCGGTCGACCGAGGCGAACACGGCCGACCCGTCTGATGCGGCGAACGCATCGACCGCCTCGTCGAGCAGAGCCGCGTCGGTGTAGCCGAGCAACGACAGCGCGCGCTCGTACGTGATCGGCTCGCCGCCAGAGCCCGCCGCGAGCTGGTCGAGGATCGACTGCGCGTCACGTGCCGATCCCGCACCGGCGCGTACGACGAGCGGGAGGACCAGCGGGTCGAGCTCGATCCCCTCGCGCGCGGCGAGATCGGCGAGGTGCTCGCGCATCACGTGCGGCGGGATCAACCGGAAGCGGTAATGGAAGGTCCGCGACTTGATCGTCGTCAGGACCTTGTCGGGCTCGGTGGTCGCGAACACGAACTTCACGTGTGGCGGGGGTTCTTCGACCACCTTGAGCAGCGCGTTGAAGGCCGCGGAGGTGATCATGTGCGCCTCATCGATCACGTACACCTTGAACCGCGATGACACCGGCGCGAAGAAAGCTCGCTCGCGGAGATCCCTGGCGTCGTCGACGAGCCCGTGTGAGGCGGCATCGATCTCGATGACGTCGAGTGACCCCGGACCGTTCGGAGCGAGTGCGACGCACGAGTCGCACTCGCCGCAGGGCTTCGACGTCGGCCCCTTCTCGCAGTTGAGGGATCTGGCGAGAATGCGCGCGCTCGAGGTCTTGCCGCAGCCTCGCGGACCGCTGAAGAGGTAGGCGTGGTGGATTCGGCCGGTGTCCAGCGCGACACAGATCGGCTCGGTCACGTGCTCCTGACCGACCACCTCGGCAAAGCTGCCAGGGCGGTACTTGCGGTAGAGCGCAAGCGACATCCGCCGGTCCGCCTCTCGCGATACGTCGCAACGCTGAGCATTGGGACCCCTCGCACACCCGCCAGAGCCCGCTTGCCCTTGCTGCCTTCCGGCCCTGGGGGATTGGGCGGGGTAACGCCGCACGAGGGGTCGGCGCCCACTGTAATCGCGGGCTGCGACGTTCGCGGAGGGATGTTGATTGCCTAGACTCGACAACGGAGGATTCGCCTAGTTGGCCTATGGCGCACGCTTGGAAAGCGTGTTGGGGGCAACCCCTCGCGAGTTCGAATCTCGCATCCTCCGCCAAGGATTATCCGCGCGATCTTGGGGAACAGCCGGACTCGGCGCACCCAGCGGCCGCTAGCAGGCTGCAAGCGATTTACCCGCATATGACCTGCGGTTTTGTTTATTTGCAATGGATATTGCTAACCTAATGCTTGCTCCCAGCAAACGCTTGGGAGCCCCGCACGGCGCGCCAAATCCTGCCGGCCGTGCGGGCAATCAAAGACAACGGCAGGACCGGGGGACCCACCCGCGGCCGATCGTCGTACGACGTGAGACCGCACGGGGTGAAGCCGGCGAAAGCCGGCCGGGCACCTTCCAGCCCGAACCCGTCAGCTGACTTCGGAGGCGCGCGGAAGGGATTTCGGCATGCCTCGAAGCCGCTATCGCGGACGTCATCGCAGACCCACCACCACCAATCGGCTGACCGCAGCCGGCGTGGTCGGTGTGGGAGCCGCCGCGGCCACCGTCCTCGTACCAACTGCCGCACAGGCCGCAACCGCCGCCCAGTGGGACCGGGTGGCGCATTGCGAGTCGGGTGGCAACTGGCACGACAACACCGGCAACGGCTACTACGGCGGGCTGCAGTTCTCGGCCCGGACGTGGGACTCCTTCGACACCAAGAACTACGCGAACCGCGCTGATCTCGCGACCCGCGAAGAGCAGATCGATGTCGCGAACCACGTCCTCGCCCGGCAGGGCTGGGGCGCCTGGCCGGTCTGCGGCAAGTACGCCGGATCGCCGGGTCCCACCGCGCACGAGCGCGCCGCTCGCCGCCACCACCGTCACCACGCAGCCGCCTCCCACGAGGGCTCATTCCTCGCCAAGCAGGAGACGGTGGACCGTTCGGCTCGCGACCACTACGTGGTGAAGAGCGGCGACACTCTGATCAAGATCGCTCGTGCGCACCATGTGAAGGGCGGCTGGAAGGCCCTCTACCACCGCAACCGCGCGGCAATCGGGCCGAACCCGGACCAGCTGCACGTCGGGACGCACCTGAGCATTTGAAGAGCAGGCGGCCTGTTCGCGCTCATCGCACAGGCTGCCACCGCCTCGGCCACCACGCGAGGTGGCCGACTTCGCTTCAGGAGACCGGCGCTGCGGCTTCGTCGGGCTGCAACGTATCGAGCATCTTGGTGAAGTCTCGGTCGGCTTTGGCGCTACCGCCATTGACGAAGAAGACGACGTAGTCGTCGCCGCCGTACTGAAACACGAGGAACTCACCCTTGTTGGCCCCGAGGGCGAAGTGCGTCTCGATGGCTTGCCCGACGGTCGGCAGCTGAACCTGCTGCTGTCCGGCCGGGTCAGGCGTCGCGCCCGGCAGCACCTCTAGTCCGAACCGCTGCACCACGGTGCTCGGGTCCTCGATCGACTGGCGCGCGACGATGCCGATCGCTGATCCATCGGGTCCCTGCAGGACCAGGCGCGAAGCGCCGAAGATGTCGGTGGACTGAGGGGCGACCTCGCTCCAGCCACTCGCCACCTGAAACCTCATGCCGCCGACGTCGTAGGTGTGTCCGGGTCCGAGCACGACCACGATCGCCGCCACCGCGAGAACGCCGTTGAACCCGACGTGCGCCGACATCGACGCGACCAGGCCTCGCTTGAGGTAGATCACGCCGAGCAGCACACCCATCAGCGTGTAGTAGACCAGCGCGCGCGGGCTCAAATGCCAGACCGCGAAGCACATCGCCGAGACGACGACCGCCATCTGCCGGTTGTAATGGCCGAGAGACTCCAGCAGCAGCCCGCGGAAGAGCGTCTCCTCGATGATCGGCGCCGCGATACAGGACAGCGCCGTCACGACGATGACGTGCGCCGCGTCGCCGGTGCTCATGAGTAGTACGACGCGGGGGTCCGGCGCGAGATGCCCTGCGCTCGAGCTGATGGCCCACAGCAGGAGGCCGCTCACCCCCGTCCCGATCGCCAAGCCGATCGCGGCACGCACCAACGGCGAGCCCTCGCCCCAACGCAACCGGACCTTTGGGGTGACCTGGCTGAGGACGAGTGTCCCGACCACTGCGTAGAGCACGACGGTGAGGACGATGTCGGCACGGATCAGGGTGTCCTGGTTGATGTGGTGGTCGTGCGACAGCCCGAGCGCGGCCAGCTGCATCACGATGCCGAGGCCGATCGAGATCGCCACAACCGCGAGCGCCCGCCCACTGAGCAGCCGCCCCTCGGCGACCGGATCCGACGGCGGCGCGTACTGCTGCGGCGGCGGCCACGCCGGCGGACCGGGCGGCGGCGCCCAGCCGGGCGGATGGGGCAGCTCGGCGCCCGCAAAAGCCGGCGTCCCGCCAGGGGCCGCCCAGAGCGCGGGGCCGGGTGGCGGAGGCGGCGGGGGCGCGGCGCCCGGTAGCGCTACCCCGGAGAAGGCCGTCGCGGGCGCGGGTGTGAACGGGAGGTAGCACGTGCCGCACCACTGAGCCGAGCCGGGCTCAGCCGATCCGCATTGTGGGCAAGCGGGCACCCCGCGGTATCGACGTTGCCGGGGCGTGGCTTGACGGCCATCTGGCGCCCAATCGCTAGGCCTCGGGCGTCATCACGCCGAACCCACGGCTTCGTGCGGGACGACGACGTCGCCCGCCACCTCCGACACCCGCGGGTACAGCGCGACCATCAGGCCCAGACCCACCACACCCCCCGCGAGCTGCGCACCGATGAACCCCGGAACCGACCCGGGAGCGATCCCGGCGAAGCTGTTGCTGAACATCCGCCCGATGGCCACTGCCGGGTTGGCGAACGAAGTCGACGACGTGAACCAATAGGCGGCACCGATGTAGGCACCGACGGCCCACGGCGTCTGGCGCGTGTTCCCGGTGCGGGCGAGGGCGAAGATCACCAGCAGCAGCCCCGCGGTCGCGACGACCTCGCCGAGCCACAGGTGCCAGCCGCTGCGACGGTGTACCGACAGCACACCGTGCTGGTCGAACATCGCATTCGCCAGCAGCGCACCGGGAATCGCACCGGACACCTGAGCGATGACGTAAGGCGCGAGCTCGCGGCCCGACAGACCCTCACGACGACGGCGACCGAGCGCCCAGTCGGCGAGTGACACGACCGGGTTGAAGTGGCCGCCACTGACCGGGCCGAAGACGAGGATCAGCACCGGAAGTGCGAGTGCAGTGACAATCGCGTTCTCGAACAGCTGTACGCCGTGGTCGGTCGACAACCGCTGCGCGGCAATCCCGGACCCAACCACCGCGGCGACGAGAAGCCCTGTGCCGAGGAACTCGGCGAGCATCCGCCGTACCAATGCTGTCGGCATCAGGCGCCCACCATCGAGCGCGTGAACAGCCCGCCGATCGCGCCCAACGCTTCGCGATCGGCACGGTAGTAGACCCAGGTCCCCCGCCGCTCGCTGTCGACAAGCCCCACTGAGCGAAGCACCTTCAGGTGGTGACTGATGGTCGGTTGTGAGACATCGAACGGTCCCATCAGCTCGCAGACGCAGACCTCGTCCGAGGCCGCGATCATCGACATCAACCGGAGCCGGACCGGGTCGGCGAGCGCCTTCATCAGGCCGGCGATCCGGTCGGCTTGCTTGCGGCTCAGCGGCTCTGCACCGAGCGGCGCGCAGCAGGCGACCTGGTCGGCGAGCGGAAGTTGCTTCGACATGTGTCTATATTGACAGATGTCGAATCAACGGGCAACCTGAGACCACGCGCAACCGACTGGAGCCTTCATGTCCCGTGTACAGCTCGCCCTCAACGTCGACCATCTCGACGATGCAATCTCCTTCTACAGCAAGCTCTTCGGCACCGAGCCGGCGAAGCGACGCGACGGCTACGCGAACTTCGCCATCGCGAACCCGCCCTTGAAGCTCGTCCTCCTCGAAAGCCCCGGCAAGGGCGGGACCCTCAACCACCTCGGCGTCGAGGTCGAGTCGACCGACGTCGTGGACACCGAGCAGAGCCGGCTCGCCGAGCTCGGTCTCGCCTCCGTCGACGAACGCGGGACGACGTGCTGCTACGCGAAGCAGGACAAGTTCTGGGTCGAGAGCGCACCGGGCAGGGAGCGCTGGGAGATCTACACCGTCCTCGAAGACAGCCCGACGTTCTTCAGCGAGTCATCCGACGATCCCCGCTGCTGCGGATCCGACGTCGCATGACCCGCCTGCCCCGCGTTGCCGGGCGAAGGCAGGGCTAGTACAGTTCGCCCGTCCCGACGATCTCGGTCAGCGGGATGGCGTCAGTCAGGGAAGCCGGTGCGATTCCGGCGCTGTCCCGCAACGGTGATGCCCTTCGGGGACAAGACCGACCACCTGTCTACGTCGAGCGACTGTCCCTCGGAGGAAGGGCGGTTCGCTTCGACACTCCGTTGGTGTCGCGGCGGGCGCACTTCGTCCTCCCCACCAACGGAGGATGATCATGCAAGCAACGGTTCGCCGGCTTATGGTCCCTGTCGGCCTTGCCACCAGTCTCCTGTTCGCGGCGGCCTGCAGCGGCTCGTCGTCACCAGCCCCCGTAGCCGCGACCGGCTCGGCTGCGACGACATTCCCGGTCACCGTTCAGAGCGCCAGTGGTCCGGTTGTCATCCGCTCGCGCCCCACCGCGATCGTCTCGCTGTCCCCGACAGCGACCGAAGACCTGTACGCGATCGGCGCCGGCGGCCAGGTCAAGGCGGTCGACAAGTACTCCGACTACCCGGCCGGTACGCCGAAGACCCAGTTGTCGGAGATCCAGCTCAACGTCGAGTCCCTCGTGGCCCTCAAGCCGGACCTGGTCGTCGTTTCGAACACCTCGACCGACCTGGCCCGTCGGATGAAGGCGCTGTCGGTGCCGTTGCTCGTGCTGCCCGCCGCCACGAAGCTCGCAGACGTCTACAGCGAGATGGCTGAGCTCGGTCAAGCCACCGGCCACAGCCAGCAGGCGACAACCGAGTCGGCATCGATCCGCAGTCAGCTTCAGGCGATCACGGCCGCAGCCGGAAAGACTTCGACGCCGCTCACCTATTTCTACGAGCTGTCGCCGGATTACTACAGCATCACGTCGGACACCTTCGTCGGACAGCTGCTGAATCTCATCGGGCTCAAGAGCATCGCCGACAGCGCGAGCAATGCGGCGAAGAGTGGCGGCTACCCGCAGCTGTCGTCGGAGTTCATCGTGAAGGCGAACCCGGACTTCATCTTCCTCGCCGACACGTTGTGCTGCCAGCAGACGAGCGCGAAGGTCGCGAACCGGCCCGGCTGGGCGCAGATGACCGCGCTCCGAGCGCACCACGTCGTCCCGCTGAGCGACGACATCGCCTCACGGTGGGGTCCGCGAATCGTGGATCTGCTGCGGACGGTGGCCACCGCGGTCGGCAGGAACGCCGGCTCGAGTTGACCGAGCTCCGTCGGGCCGACCGACGCCCCACACGGCTCGCGAACGACCGCTCGCCCGACCCCACGACACATCGGGTCACGCTGCCGCGCGCGCTCGGCGTCGCCTTCGTCCTGCTGCTGGTGGCAGCAGCGATAGGGGTCTCGGTCGGCCCGACGTCGCTGTCCGTCTCGACGGTGTGGGGCTCGCTCGCGGCACACCTCCCGTTCGCCTCGCACCACCATGCCAACTCGGTGGACGACGCGATCGTCTGGCAGATCCGCGCGCCGCGAGTCGTCCTGGCGGCGATCGTCGGGGCGATGCTGGCGGGTGGCGGCGCGACGTACCAAGGCGTCTTCCGCAATCCGCTGGCCGATCCCTACCTTCTCGGTGTGGCCGCGGGCGGCGGACTCGGCGCCACCGTCGTGATCGTCTCCGGCGGGCCGAGCAGCGTGCTGCCGCCCGCAGCCTTCGCCGGCGCGGTCATCGCCGTGACGATGACGTACCTGCTCGGCAGCACCGCGCGCTGGGACACCGCCCCCGGCGCAGCGGGCGTCGGCAACACCTCGATCGTGCTCGCCGGTGTCGCCGTCGCGGCGCTGTTCACGGCGGTGCAGACCTACCTGATGCAGCAGCACCTCACCACGATCCAGACGGTCTACGGCTGGATCCTCGGTCAGCTGACCCTGGCGTCCTGGACCGATGTCAGGACGGTCGCGCCGTACGCCGCGGTGGCCGCGGCGGTGCTGTTCGCGCTCGCGTCGAGGCTCGACGTCCTGCGCGTCGGCGAAGAGGAGGCGAGCACCCTCGGCGTCGATCCGGCGCGGTTGCGGCTGATTCTTGTCGCGGCAGCCACTCTCGGGACCGCAGCGGCGGTCGCGGTGAGCGGACTGATCGGATTCGTCGGGATCATCGTGCCGCACGCCGTGCGGCTGACGACCAGCTCGAGCTACCGAGTCCTGCTGCCGGTGTCGATGGTCGCCGGCGCCGCGTTCTTGATCCTCGCCGACGTCGCGGCTCGCACGGTGCAGGCGCCGACCGAGGTGCCGCTCGGCGTCGTCACCGCAGTGGTCGGAGCGCCGTTCTTTCTCTTCGTCCTGCGATCCCGTCGCGCGCGGGCAGCGCTGTCGTGATCGAGCTCACCGACCTTCGCGTCAGGCTGTCCGGGACGACGCTCGTCGACGGCATCAGCCTGTCGGTACGCCCGGACGGGTGGCTTGCGATAGTGGGTCCCAACGGAGCCGGAAAGACGACCACGCTTCGCGCGGTGGCGAGGTTGCTCCCATTCACCGGCTCGGTGCGGGTGGCCGGTCAGGACACCCGGCGGATGCGGCGCCGCGAGCTTGCCCGCGTGGTGGCATACGTGCCGCAGCAGCCGCATTTCCCCGCCGACATGACGGTGATCGACTATGCCCTGCTCGGGCGGACGCCGCACCTCGCGTTGTTGCAGGGACCCTCGGCCGCCGACCGCGAGATCTGCGCGACAGTGCTCGCGCGGCTCGGCCTCGGGGCCTACACCGAGCGCAGGCTCGCGACCCTCTCGGGCGGTGAGCGCCAGCGGCTCGTGCTGGCCCGCGCCCTCGCGCAGCAGGCGCCGGTCCTCCTGCTCGACGAGCCCACCAGCGCACTCGACCTCGGCCGGCGCATCGACGCACTCGAGCTCGTCGACGAGCTGCGGGTGGAGCGCGGACTGACGGTCGTCACCGTCGTCCACGACCTGACCCTCGCCGGACAGTTCGCGGACACGCTCGCGTTGCTGCACGAAGGACGGCTGGCCGCGGTCGGGTCACCCGCACACGTACTGCGCGTCGAAGTGCTCTCCGACGTGTACGACGCGTCGGTGCACGTCGTCGACGAGGGCGGGCATCTGGTGGTGACGTCCCGGCGATGGGGGTCATGGGCGACCGAGGAGATCGGATGAGGGAGACGGCAGCCTCACGCGCAGTCACACGGGTCCTGGTCAACACGGGGCACGGCAAGGGCAAGTCTTCCGCCGCCTTCGGCGTGATGGGACGGGCGTGGGCGCGTGACTGGAAGGTTGCGGTCGTCCAGTTCGTCAAGGGCGGCAAGTGGAACACCGGCGAGCGCAAGCTGGCCGACCATCTGGGCATCGAGTGGCACACGTTGGGTGACGGCTTCACGTGGCTGTCCAAGGACCTTGACGAAACCGCGGCCAAGAACCGCCACGCCTGGGACGTCGCCACGGAGAAGCTGTCCAGCGGCGACTACGACCTGGTGATCCTGGACGAGCTCACGTACACGATCACCTACGGGTGGCTAGCCGCCGACGAGGTCGTCGCCGGAATCACCGGTCGGCATGCCCGCACAAATGTCGTCATCACGGGCAGGGATGCCGCTCCGGAGCTGGTCGAGATCGCGGACACCGTGACGGAGATGCGCAAGATCAAGCACGCCCTCGACATCGGTATCGGTGCGCGCAAAGGCATCGAGTACTGATGAACCGGGCACCCGACCTCACCGTTCGTCGCGAGGACGGTGCCGAGTTGTCGACCCTGGTGTGGCAGCTGCCCCACCTGATGCGCTGTGTCTCGACCGCCGCGGTAGGCGGAGGGTTCTCCGAGTGTGCGTGGGTGATCAATGCGCAGGTCGTGTCGGGCTACCACCGGAAGGATCTCGACGAGCACGGCGCACAGATCGCCGCCGCGGTCGGGCTGAGCGGTGCCGGTGTCGTCATGCTGACCGCCGTCGACGTGCGCGCACACCACATTGCCGAGCACGAAGGAGCGCACGTGACCGCCACGGTCGGCGTCAGGGTCCCCACATGGGCGGCCGATCCGGCATTCGAGTCGGCAAGCATGCGCAACACACCGTCACCGGCCGGCACGATCAACGTCGTCGCTAGCGTCCCGCAACCGGTCGCGGCGGCCGGGCTGGTCAACCTGGTCGCGACGATCACCGAAGCCAAGTGCCAGGCCTTGGCCGACCTCGCGGTACCGGGAACCGGCACAGCATCGGATGCCGTCACCGTCCTGTGCCCGCTGGACGGCGAGATCGAGAGCTTCGGCGGGCCGCGATCGCTCTGGGGCGCACGCGTGGCGAACGCGACGTACGACGCCATCGTCGCCGGACTGCGCGAAAGCCGTGACGGCAGCGCGCGATGCTGATCCTGCTCCTCGGCGGCGCCGGCTCGGGCAAGTCCAGTGCGGCCGAGTCGCTCGCAGCCAGGCTGCCGGCCCCGGTGACCTACGTCGCCACGCTCGTGGCCGACGAGAGCGACGCGGACATGATGCGGCGCATCGAGCTGCACCGGCACCGCCGCCCCGGCTCGTGGGCCACGGTGGATGCATCGGCTGCGTTGCCCGACCAGCTGCGCACCGTTGCCGGCACCATCCTGCTCGACAGCGTCGGAGCCTGGGTCGCGCGCAACGAGCCAGGAGACGACGTCGTCGAGGAACTGGTCGGCGTACTCGAACAACGCAGCGGCGACTCGATCGTCGTCAGCGACGAGGTCGGGATGTCGGTCCATCCGCCGTCCGAGACAGGCCGGGCCTTTCGCGACGCGATCGGTGCCGTGAACCAGCGACTCGCGGCCGCGGCCGACCACACCTTTGTGGTCGTCGCCGGGCGCGTCCTCATGACGGCACCGTTCGACGTCGACGCGATCGTGGGCGGAGCCGGATAGTGCGCTCGGCGGTCAGCTTCCTCACCATCGCCGGGCGCGCAACGCTGCCGAGTGCATCGACGCTGGTCTGGTTTCCCCTCGTCGGAGCGCTCGTCGGGCTTGCAGTCGGCGGCGTCTGGGTCGGCGCGGGACACACCTGGCCCATGGCGGCGGCAGCGGCCGTGACGCTCGCGGGCGACGCCGTGCTGACGGGCGGGCTGCACTGGGACGGCCTGACCGACAGCGGCGACGGGCTGCTTCCCGCGCTGCCGACCGAGCGGCGGCTTGCCGTCATGGCCGACCCGCGTGCCGGCGCCTTCGGGGTGTTGGCGGTCGGGGTCACCCTTCTGCTGAGGTTCGCCGCGCTCACCGCCGGGCCGGCAGGAGTGTGGGTGGTCGCTGCGCTGTGGTGCACGTCCCGCACGGCCGTCGCTCTCGTCGCCCTGCTCGGCACCTACGCGCGCGGCGAAGGGCTCGCGAGCGCCTTTCGGTCGTCGGACGGCTCCCGCGCCCGGCGGGTCGCGATGATCGCGTCCCTCGGCCTTGCGATCAGCCTGCCGCTCGCGCTGATCGACCGTCCGGGACACGGCATCGCGGCTCTCGGTGGCACCGTCGCCACGATCTCGGCCTTGACCTGGTTCGCCACTCGACGCCTTGGCGGCTACACCGGCGACGTGCTCGGCGCGCAGATCGTCCTGGGCGAAACCGCCGGTCTGCTGATCTGGTCGGCGACATGGTGACATCCCTCGCACGTCGCGGCGGCGGTATCGGCGCGGGCCTGCTGGCCGACCTCGCACTGGGTGACCCGCCCACACGCTGGCACCCCGTCGGGTGGTTCGGCACGACGATGACTGCCGTCGAACATCGCCTCTACCGCGACTCCCGGGCGGCCGGGATCGCGCACGCCGCCGTCGGCGCCGGCATTGCTCTCGGTGCGGCGGCCGGTTGCCGGTCGACCGCCGCTGCAACCGCGATCTGCACCGCGGGCCGCGGCCTGCGCCGCAGCGCAGACCACATCGCCGACCGCCTCGACAACGGCGACCTGCCGGGCGCGCGCGAGCTGCTTCCGACGCTGGCGGGTCGCGACCCGGCGAACCTCGACGCCAACGACCTCGCCCGCGCCGTCGTCGAGTCGGTGGCGGAGAACACGGTCGACGCGGTGGTCGCACCGGTGTGGTGGGCGCTCGCCGCCGGCGCGCGTGGTGCGTTGGTGCACCGCGCGCTGAACACGATGGACGCGATGGTGGGCTACCGCGGCTCGCGATACGAGCGGTACGGGTGGGCGGCCGCCCGCCTCGACGACGCCGCGGCTTGGATTCCGGCCCGGCTGACCGCTGCACTCGTCGTGGCCGTGCGACCTGCCACCGCGCAACAGGTGCTGGCGACAGTACGACGGGACGCTCCAGGCCATCCGTCCCCAAACGCCGGCGTCGCGGAAGCGGCGTACGCCGCTGCGCTCGGTTTGCAGCTCGGCGGAACGAACGTCTACGGCGGTCGAGTCGAGCACCGACCGACGCTGGGATCCGGCCGGCCGCCCTGCCCGGCCGACATCCGACGAGCCACGAGGCTGTGTCGCGACATCACGGTCGCGATGCTGGCAGCGCTCGCGACGCTGGCCGCGACCGGCGGGGCACGGCGATGACCGGCATCCCGGCGGCGGGCAACCACGGCGGCGACGCTGAGATCGTCGCGGCCGCGCTCGGCATGCCGGTCGCCGAGATGCTCGACCTCTCCATGTCGCTCAACCCCGTGGCACCCGACGCCACGGCTGTTGTCGGCCGGCACCTCAGCGCCGTCGCTCGCTACCCCAACCCGGGACGGGCGACCGCCGCGCTCGCGGAGGCGATGGACGTCGACGTCGACCGGCTGCTGCTCACGAACGGCGGTGCCGAGGCGATCGTCTTGCTGGCCGCCGAGGTCGCGGGCCGCGTCGAGGAGCCCGAGTTCGCGCTCCACCCGCGCGGTGACAGTGGGCCACGCTGGCGCTCCAATCCCCACAACCCGTCCGGCCTGCTCGCCGGCGCCGACGAGGTGGCGGGAGTGTGGGACGAGGCGTTTTATCCCCTCGCGGCCGGGCAGTGGACGCGAGGCGACGTCGGCGTACCCGTCGTGGGCTCGCTGACCAAGCTGCTGTCGTGCCCGGGCCTGCGCGTCGGATACGTCCTCGCCGACCCCCCGCTGGTCGATCGGTGTCGCAGCCGGCAGCCAGGCTGGTCGGTCAACGGGCTCGCCTGCGCAGCACTGCCGGATCTGCTTCGCCCCGTGGACCTCGCCAGATGGACGAAGGACCTCGGCGTGCTGCGCGACGCCCTTGTCGACCTGTTGCGGCGACACGGCTTCCAGCCATACCCCTCCGACGCCAACTGGGTGCTGGTCGATGCTCCCGGCCTGCGCGAGCAGCTCGCCCCACTGGGCGTGCTGGTGCGCGACTGCGCGGGATTCGGGCTGCCCGGAGTCGCTCGGATCGCCGTCCCCGACTCGAGCGGCCTGAGCCGACTCGATGCTGCACTCGCTGCACTCCCCCACGAGAGGAACCAATGACCACCTTCGGCGAAGCCTGCGCTGCCGTCGTACCTGTCGACGCCGAGGCCGCGGCCACCGCGCGCGCCCGGCACGACCAGCTGACGAAGCCCCCGGGGTCCCTCGGCCGGCTGGAAGACCTCGGCGTACAGCTGGCCGCCATCAGCGGCGAGGTCCCGCCGCCCGTCCCGCGGCAGGTCACGATCGGAGTGTTCGCGGGAGACCACGGTGTCGTCGCCGAAGGCGTCACGGCCTGGCCGCAGGAAGTCACGGCACAGATGGTCGCCAACTTCGTCGGCGGAGGTGCCGCGATCAACGTGATCGCCCGCCAGATCGGTGCGGAGGTGGTCGTCGTGGACGTCGGGGTTGCGACGGACCTGCCGGCGCACGACGGCGTCCTCGACCGGCGGGTACGACGCGGCACGCGCAATCTCGCGGAGACCGCGGCGATGACGACAACGGAGCTGAACGACGCGCTGGAGGTCGGCGTGACGGTGGCAACCGATGCGATTACAGGGGGCGCGCAGCTGCTCGTGACCGGGGAGATGGGGATCGGCAACACCACGCCCGCCACCGCACTCGTCGCCGCGTTGACCGGCGGCGACCCGCGTCTGCTGACCGGTCCGGGCGCCGGCGCAACCCCCGAGACGGTCGCCCGCAAGGCAGACGTCATCGCGCGCGGCATCGGTCGGCTGCCGGCGGATGCCGAGCCGTTGACCGTGCTTGCAGAGCTCGGCGGTCTCGAGATCGCCGCGCTCGTCGGTTTCATCACCGCGGCGGCCGCCGCACGAGTGCCGGTCGTCGTCGATGGCGTGATCGCGGTGTCGGCTGCGCTCGTCGCTGTCCGCCACAACCCGAACGTGCTCGGCTACATCATCGCCGGGCATCGGTCGACCGAGCCTGCCGCGACCGCGGCGCTGACCGCTCTCGGCTGCGCACCGGTCATCGACCTCGGGCTAAGACTCGGCGAGGGAAGCGGCGCCGCACTCGCCGTACCGATCGTTCAGGCAGCCGCGCACATCCTCGACGAGATGGCGACCTTCGACTCCGCCGGCGTGAGCTCCAAGGAACCCGCAACGTGACAGCTCGCGGGCTGCTCATCTGTGGCACCGCTTCCAATGCGGGGAAGACGACGATCGTCGCCGCGTTGTGTCGATCCCTGTCTCGCCGCGGCGTGCGGGTCGCGCCGTTCAAGGCGCAGAACATGTCGCTCAACTCCGGCGTGACCGAGAGCGGACACGAGATCGCCCGCGCCCAGCTGTTGCAGGCGCAGGCGGCCCGAGTGACCGCCGAGGTCGCGATGAACCCGATCCTCGTCAAGCCCGGCACCGACCGATGCGCGCATCTCATCGTCAACGGCCGACCGGCGGGCGAGATCGACGCAGGTGACTACCTCACCGACCGCAGCACCCTGCGCGGCGTGGCGGTAGCGGCGTACCGAGACCTTGCCGCGCGCTACGACGTCGTGGTCGCGGAGGGAGCCGGCAGCGCCGCAGAGATCAATCTTCGTGCCCAGGACATTGCGAACCTGGGTCTGGCGCAGGCCGTCGACCTCCCCGTCGTGCTCGTGACGGACATCGACCGAGGCGGCGCGTTCGCTTCGCTGATCGGGACTCTGGAATGCCTCGGCCCGGCGGATCGCGAGCGAGTCAGCGGGTTCGTGATCAACCGCTTCCGTGGAGATGCCACGGTCCTGCAACCCGGCATCGACCAGCTCACGCACCGCACCGGCCTGCCGGTGTTCGGTGTGCTGCCGTACGACCCGAGGCTGCGCCTCGACGCGGAGGACAGCCTCGCGACGGACTGGACGCCGCGCCCGGAGCCGCCGATCGGCCCCGACATCATTCGGATCGCGGTGATTCGTCTTCCGCGCGCCAGCAACCTCACCGACCTCGAGCCACTGGCAGCCGAGCCCGGTGTCGTGCTCACCTTCGCCGACGTCCCGCAGCAGATCGTCGACGCCGACCTCGTCGTCCTACCCGGCACCCGCTCGACAGTGGCGGACCTCGAATGGCTGCGGCAGCACGGCTTCGACGAAGCCCTCCGCCGTCGAGCGCAGCGGGGCTTGCCCGTGCTCGGAATCTGTGGCGGCTACCAGATGCTCGGGGAGCGAATCGAGGACCCGGTGGAGTCGCGAGCCGGCGCGGTCGCGTCGCTCGGGCTGCTTCCGGTGCAGACGGTGTTCGCGGCGCACAAGGTGATGACCCGACGCGAAGCAATGCTCGCGGATGGCACCCAAGTGGCCGGCTACGAGATCCGTCACGGCGAGGTGAGCCGCCTAGGCGGTGAGGAGCTGATCCCCGGCGAAGGTTGCCGGGTCGGCGCCGTCGCCGGCACGACCTGGCACGGCATCTTCGACAGCGACGGATACCGTCACGGCTTCCTGCGTGGCGTCGCCGAACGACGTGGCCTGCGCTTCACCCCTTCCGCGCTGAACTGGCACGACGAGCGCGATCGTCAGCTCGACCGGCTCGCTGACGTCGCCGACGAGCACCTCAGCGGGCTCGTGCACCAACTGGCCTGATCCGCGCTGGACGGCGAGAATCGCCACATGAACAAGGGCCACCTCGAGTTCCTCGCCAGCCCCGCCTGGACGGAGATGCTGAAGACCGACCTGCTGCCCTGGGTGGACAGTGTCGGGGACCTCGGCGACAACGTCATCGAGATCGGGCCGGGGCCGGGTCTGACGACCGACCTGGTGCGACCGCGGGTGACGTCGCTGACCGCGGTCGAGCTCGACGACGACCTGGCGGCGGCACTGCAGCAGCGGCTGGCGGGAACCAACGTCAACGTGATGCACGCGGATGCGACGAAGACGGGACTACCGACTGGTGAGTTCTCGACCGTCCTCTGCTTCTCGATGCTGCATCACATGACCACGCCCCAACAGCAGGACGAGCTGTTCGCGGAGGTCAACCGGCTGCTTCGGCCGGGCGGGCAGTTCGTCGGGGTCGATGCCGTCGACTCCGACTTCATGCGCGACGTGCACGTGGACGACACCTACGTGCCGGTAGGGCTCGACACCGTTGTCGAACGCTTCGAGAGCGCGGGCCTCGGCGGCGTCGTCATCGAGCCGGCCGACTACCAGTTCCGCTTCCGCGCCACCAAAGGTTTGTGAATCGGTAGATACAGCCGACTGTATCCACAGCATCACAAACCAGGATTCCAGCGCCCAACGTTTTGCGCGAGCACGTTCCATGCCGCTCCCGTCGCTCACCGTGCCGCGATGATCGACTACGCCGCCAACCTGCCGACGGACTCGTTCGGCGCGGTCAGCCTGGGGCAATGTCTCGCTGCCGGGCTCACACCGCGCCGGCTTCACTGGCTTGCCGAGTCTGGGCGCTGGCAGTTGCCGTTTCCACGGGTCTACGTCATGTTCAGCGGGCCACTTCCCTCTGAAACCATCCACCACGCCGCGATTCTCTATGCGGGTGAGGGCGCTGCGCTCAGTCATGAGTCAGCTGGCGCGTTGTGGCGTTTGTGCCCGACACCGCCAAAGGTGCACATCGTCGTGCCATATCGGCGACAGGTGGATAGGCAGATCGGGCTCGTACTTCATCGGTCACGAACACTCACGCAAGAGGACATACATCCGACGTTGCAGCCACCGCGGACCGCTGTCGATCGAACCGTCATCGACCTTCTTTCGACGAAGCGGAGCGCCGACGCCGCCCTCGGTGTGATTGGTGACGCGGTCCGTACCCGACTGACAACAGCGGACCGACTCCGTAACGCCATCCGAGACAAGCCAAAGTCCCGATGGCGACAGGTTGTCCTGGACGCCTTGCCGGACATCGACGCCGGCGCGCATTCGCCTCTCGAGATGAAGGATGTGGCGATTCGGCGAAGGCATGGCCTTCCCTTGGGCACGCGTCAGGCAAAGCGACTGACCGACGGGACGGAATACCTCGACGTCTTGATCGAGGGCTACCAACTGCACGTCGAACTGGATGGCCGACTCGGACACGATCGCACCCGTGAGCGCTGGAGGGACATGCGGCGGGACAACAGAAGCGAACTCGCCGGAATGCGCCACCTGCGATTTGGTTGGGCAGACGTCGTCGATCGGCCGTGCGAAGTCGCGGCCCAACAGGCGCAGATCCTGCAGCAACAAGGCTGGCCAGGCCCGTTCAAGAGGTGTTCGAAGTGCCAGTGACTGGATTCGTGAATCGCTGGATACAGCGGGATGTATCCATCAGTTCACAAACCGATTTTTTGGTGGCGGTGGAGGTGGGATTTGAACCCACGGAGGAGTTGCCCCCTCACACGCTTTCGAGGCGTGCTCCTTCGACCGCTCGGACACTCCACCGGCGACGAGCCTAGCCCGGCTCAGCGGTACGGCGAGCAGCGAACCAGTCCGCCAGCGATCGGCTGCACTCGTCGTCGAGCACACCGGCGATGACCTCCGGCCGATGGTTCAGCCGACGGTCGCGCACGACGTCCCACAACGACCCGACCGCGCCCGCCTTCGGGTCGACCGCTCCGTAGACCACCCGGTCCAGGCGCGCAAGGACGGCGGCGCCGGCGCACATCGTGCAGGGCTCGAGGGTTACCACCAGCGACAGGCCGTCGAGCCGCCACGACCTCCGCGCTGCCGCCGCCTGGCGGATCGCGACGAGCTCGGCGTGTGCCGTCGGATCCGCGTCCCGCTCACGCCGGTTGTGGCCTCGACCGACGACATCGCCTGCGGCATCGATGACCACTGCGCCGATCGGGATGTCGCCGGCCGCGTCGGCGAGCTTTGCCTCGTCGAGGGCGTGGCGCATCGCCGCGACGTACCGGGGATCGGTCAAGCGGTTACTCGCCGCGCAGCTTCTCCAGCACGTCGAGGCATCCCGCGGCCTCGCACAGCGCCGCGATGACATCCGCCGGCAACGCGCCCTCCTCGGCGCACAACGCGAGCAGCTTCGACGACGACGTACCGAGATCGCTCATGAGCGAAGAGTCACCGGCCGGGTCACCGTCGGCGAGAACGGGCTCGTCGTCGCCGTCCTCGTCGGCATCGTCCTCGTCCGCATCGTCCTCGTCTTCAGCATCGGCGGCCCGCACCTCGATGGCGCCTTCGGCCAACATCGCGGCGATCTCGCTCGTCGCCACCACACGCGCGTCCGAGATGAACACGCGCGGGTCGCCATCCGCGTCGATGCGCAGGATCGCAAGCCACTCGTCGTCCTCCTCGACGAAGAGCAGGCCGGTGTCCGCGTCGTCGCCGATGACCTCGCGCACCATCTCAACCACGCTGTCGAGGTCCTCGAGGTCCTCGAGCGACACATCGTCGCCGAACCAGTTGGAGTCGACGCGAGCCAGCGCCGAGGCCACGTACGTCACGCGCCTACCCTTCCATCCGCACGCCGTCGAGGGAAGCGGTCAATGGATCGCCGCTTCCAGTGCGCGATCGTAGACGTCGGCGAAGCCGAGCCGGTCAGCGACGCTGAGCAGCATCTCATCGGCGTACGCATCGATGTCGTCGAGCAGCGCACCCAGCTCCATCTCATCGAGGCCGAGATCGGAGAAGATCGCGACGTCGCCGGCCGGCCAGATGTCCTCGTCAGCCTCATCCTCCGGTGTGTCGAGCCCGAGCCGGTCGGTGACCTGTCGGGCGAGGTCCCACGCAACGGCCGCGGACGCGTCCGACAACATCATGCGCACGTCGTCACCGCGTACCCGCAGCGCGACGAAGAACTCGTCCGCGACGTTGACCAGACCGATCGCTCCGTTGTCGGCGGGTTGCTGGCGGAGCACCTTGATCAGCGCATCCAGGTCGTCCGCGATCCGGTCCGGGAGCACGTCACCTCGCCAGGCGCCCTCCTCGCGATAGACGATGATCGCCACGCTGTCTCGCGCCTGACCGCTGCTCATCGTCGCCTCCTCGCCCCGTAGCGGCATCGTGACAGATCAACGAGGAGTCGCCAATAGGAGATTGGATCCGGACAGCTACTCCGGGTCAGAGTCCGATTCGGTCGCCGGCGGGCCTCCCAATCGGCTCGGCGTCCCCATCCCGATGAAAGACAGCGACCAGGCCCGGCGACAGGACTGACACCACCAGGCGCCGTGCTTGTCGGCGTACGGCTGCAGGTCTTCGTCCCCGCAGTACGGACAGTAGAACGGCGTCGCCCGCGCCTGTGTCATGAACGAGGTCCTACTGGACCAGCGACTCGTCGGCCCGGCGGACCCACGTGGCGAAGCGCTCACCCTCGTCACGGTCCTTGAGGTAGTTGCGCAGCACCCGCTCGACGTAGTCGGGCAGCTCAGCAGCGGTGACCTTCAGGCCACGAAGCTTGCGCCCCACCCCGGCGTCATGACCGAGGGCACCACCCAGGTGGACCTGGAAGCCCTCGCCGTCGTCGACGATCATGCCCTTCAGGCCGATGTCGGCGACCTGGAACCGGGCGCAGGCGTTCGGGCAGCCGTTGACAGCGATCTGCACGGGCTCGTCGAAGTCGGGCATCCGCTTCTCGAGCTCGTTGTAGAGGTCGATCGCCCGCGCCTTGGTCTCGACGATCGCGAGCTTGCAGAACTCGAGTCCGGTGCAAGCGAGCGCGCCGCGACGAAACGCACTCGGGTTGACCGGCAGGTCGCGTGCCTCGAGCGCCTCGACCAGAACGTCCACGCTGTCGTCGGCGACGTCGAAGATGATCATCTTCTGCTCGACGGTGCAGGCGACGCGGCCGCTGCCGTGACGCTCGGCGAGGTCGGCGAGGGCGGAGAGCTCGGTCCCACTGCTGCGCCCGGTCCGAAACGCGAACCCTACGTAGTTGTTGCCGTCCTTCTGCCTGTGCACGCCGACGTGGTCGCGTGCCCCTGACTTCGGGATCGCCTCCGGGCCGTCCTCGAGCTTGCGACCGAGGAACTCCTCGCTCTCGAGGACCTCGCGGAACTTCTCGACACCCCAGTCGTCGACCAGGAACTTGATCCGCGCCCGGTTGCGGGAGCGGCGGTAGCCCCACTCGCGGAACACCTTTGTGACGCCGCCCCACACCTCGACGGCATCCTCCGGCGGCACGAAGACGCCGAGGCGCTGCGCCAGCTTCGGGTTCGTCGACAGGCCGCCGCCGACCCAAAGGTCGAAGCCGACGCGACCGTCGTCATGGCGTACGCCGACGAACGAGACGTCGTTGATCTCGTGCAGCGTGCAGTGCCTCGAGCAGCCGCTGATCGCGGTCTTGTACTTGCGCGGGAGGTTCGAGTACTCCTTATTTCCGAGCGCGTGCGCATTGACGGCGTACAGCGTCTCGGTGGCATCGAGGATCTCGTCGGCTTCGACGCCGGCGACCGGGCAACCGAGCATGTTGCGCGGGGTGTCGCCGCATGCCTCTCCGGTGGACAGGCCTACCTCTTCCAGGCGGCGCCAGATCTCAGGGACGTCCTCGATCCGGATCCAGTGCAGCTGCACGTTCTGCCGGTCGGTGATGTCGGCCAGGTCGCGGCCGAACTCCGAGGCGATCTCCGCGATCACGCGCAGCTGCTGGTTGGTGAGCAGTCCCCCGGGGATGCGAATCCGCATCATGAAATAGGAGTCGTCGAGCTCTTCCGGCTCGAGGATCGCCGTCTTGCCACCGTCGATTCCCTGGCGGCGCTGCGTGTAGAGGCCCCACCATCGCATCCGGCCGCGGAGATCGCTCGCGTCGATCGAGTCGAACCCGGCCTTCGAGTAGATGTTCTCGATCCGGGCGCGGACATTCAGGCCGTCGTCGTCCTTCTTGAACCGCTCCTGCGGGGTCAGCGGCTCCAGGTGGCCCATGGCCCACTGACCCTGACCGGCGCTGCGGCGTGCGGGAGGCATAAAAGTAAGGCTTCCTGAGTTGTGAGAAGCGTGAGACGGCACTGTCTCGAAGGATGGGACGAACCTGGTGACGCAGGTTCCGTCCTGTGCCAGAATACCTATATGTCCTCACCGGTGCTTTTGGTGGCGCGGCTGCACGTAGATCTGCAGCGCGTCTCCAGCGCCGTGTGTCGCATGCGCTGACCGCAAGCGCCCGCGACCCTTCTACGTTTCGAGGACATCCATGACCGCCCCGGTGAGCGACAGTCTGTCGTTCCTGCACCACGACGACACGTCGCTGGAAGACCTGTACGACGCGTCGGACGGCTTGCTGCACCTCGCGCAGCACGCCGGCGTCGCCCTTGAAGGGGCCACACCGCAAGAGATCATGCGATGGGCCGTCGACCGGTTCGGCCAGCGCTTCGCTGTCGCCGCCTCGATGGCCGACGGCGTGATGGCCCACCTCGCCTCGCAGGTCTCACCCGGGATCCGGGTGCTGTTCCTCGACACGGGCTACCACTTTGCCGAGACGCTCGGCACTGCCGACGCGGTGGAGGCGACGCTCCCGATCGAGCTCGTGCGGGTGACGCCGCACCTTTCGGTCTGCGAGCAGGACGCCGCATTCGGCAAGGACCTCTTCGCTCGCGACCCGGACCTGTGCTGCGCGATGCGCAAGGTCGCCCCGCTGTCGAAGGCGCTCGCGCCGTACGTCGCGTGGGCGTCCGGCATCCGCCGCGACGAGACCGAGACCCGCTCCAACGTCAAGGTCGTGGAGTGGGATGACCGCCACCAGATGGTGAAGGTCAACCCGCTCGCGGCGTGGACGCTCGAGGACGTCGACCAATACATCGCGGACAACGGCATCCTGGTCAACCCGCTGCTGTCCGAGGGCTACGGCTCGATCGGCTGCGCCCCCTGCACCCGCAAGGGCGAAGGCCGCTCCGGAAGATGGCTGGGCATGCCGAAGGTCGAGTGCGGCCTCCACGAATAGCAGGCTGATTCTTGCTGCGCATGGCAGCAAGGACCCCGGATATGGCGCGGTCTTCGAGTGGACTGCTGATCGCATCATCGGCAGCCGGCCGGATATGGACGTCCTGGTCGGCTACCTCGACCACAACGAGCCGCGGCTCGCTGACCTGGCAACCGATGGCGCAGTCGTCGTGCCGATGTTGCTGGCGCGCGGCTACCACCTCGCCATCGACCTTCCGGCCGCGGCGCCGGGCGCGATCGTCGCGGACCCGATCGGGCCCGATCCCCGGATTGCGCAGATCCTCGCGGATCGACTAACCGTCGCCGGCTGGCAGGAGGGCAGCCCCGTTGTTCTCGCCGGTGCCGGGTCAAGCGACCCTCGCGGCATCGCCGACGTCCGCATGGCGGCTGAGCAGCTCGGCGCCGTCCTCCGGGTCGAGGTGACGCCGGCCTTCGTCGGAGCGGGAGAGCCGGCGCTCTCGGCTGTCGAGCCCCTCGCCGTCGCGTCGTACCTCCTCGCGCCGGGCCATTTCGCTGATCTGGTCGCCGACTGCGGCGCCCCTGTGATCAGTGCACCGATCGGTGCCGATCCGCGTCTTGCCGAGCTCGTGATGCGCCGCTACGACGACGCCCTCCCGTTGCTCTGACGGCCCTTCGGCCGGGCCGAGCAGTACGCCGGTAGCCCGCGGCTGGCACGTTTCCGCGGTAATCGTCACGCCGAGCCGGGCGGGCCGTCATGGCGAGACGCGTGGCGGCCCGTCTTCGCCTGCCCGCATCGCGCGATAGCCCGGATGCACGGTGATGGCGTGATGGGCCATCAGCCGCTCGAGGAGCTGATGGAGCTGCAGCCGCTCCTCGCGGCTGAGTGACTGCAGCAACGCCTGTTCCGACTCGCGACCGATCTCGGCGATCTGATGCATGGTCTTCAGGCCCTTCGGGGTGAGGAACAGCCGCTGCACGCGCCGGTCACGTTCGTCGCGGCGGCGCTCGACCAGGCCCGCTTGCTCGAGCTCGTCGATGAATGCGACCAGCCGGCTCGGCGGGATGCCGAACTCGTCCGCGACCGCCTGCTGGCTGCGACCCGGGACCAGCCCGATGCCGCGCAACACCCCGACGTGGGGTGGCGTCAGCTCGATCGCCGCAAGTCTTCGCGCAAAGCTCATCGACGAGTGAGCGCCGAGCGCCGAAAGGAGAAAGCCGGTGCCGATGACTTCGGGCGGGTCGTGCCGTCCTGACTGGCGAGCGCCGCTACGGGGCGCCGGGTTCTCGGATCCCGACGCGGGCTCCCTGGCCATGTGACAAATAATACACTTGAATAATAGTTCTCTCTCTGAAAGATTCTCGAGTTGCAGGAACTCCCAGATCCGAGGGGCGCGTTGATGAGCGAAGCGGCAACGGTGGAGCCGAGCAACTGGTTTGGACGACTGGCAGCCTTCGTGCTGCACCACCGCAAGCGGGTGATGATCGGCTGGCTGGTCATCTTCATCGCGGGTGGCGCCGCGGCCGGCAAGGTCCAGAGCCGGCTGTCCGTCGACTTCTCCCTTCCCGGCCAACCGGGCTGGGAGACCGCGAAGCAACTCACCCATCTCTATGGTCCGAACGGCACGACGGGCATCACCAGCATCGCCGTCATGCGAACGCCGGACGGCGCGACGGCCGCGAGCCAGAGTGCCGCACTCGGCAAGGTCGGACCCGCGATCGACAAGCTCATCCCCCACACCCGGGTGATCGACTACGCCAACACCCACGACCAGCGCTTCATCGGCAAGGACGGTCGTACGACGATCGCCCTCATCTTCACGCCAGCGCCGCAGTCCTTCTCCGACAACCCGACCGACAACCTCAAGCAGGCGGTTGCGGCGTCGCTGCCCGGGTGGACGACCGGAATCACCGGGGAGCAACAGCTGTCCTCCGGTGGCGACTCCAACGGCCCTGGCGTATTCGCGGAGACCCTTCTCGGTGGCGGTGGTGCGTTGATCGTGCTCGCCTTCGTGTTCGCATCGCTGCTTGCGCTGATCCCGATCCTCGTCGCCGCGGTGTCGATCCTGACGACCCTTCTCATCGTGCTCGGCTTGACCACCTTCACCGAGGTGTCGTTCATCGTCTTGTTCCTCGTTGCCCTCGTCGGCCTTGGTCTCGCGATCGACTACAGCCTGCTGCTCGTCACACGATGGCGCGAGGAACGCGAGCACGGGCTGGACAACCACTCGGCGGTGATTCGCGCCTGCGAGACGGCGGGCCGCACTGTCGCGGTGTCCGGCCTCACGGTCGCGATCGGGCTGCTCGCGCTGATCGTCCTGCCCGTGCCGGGGCTACGCAGCGTCGGAATCGGCGGCGTGCTGATCCCAGTGGTGTCGACCGTCGTCGTCCTCACGCTGCTGCCCGCAGTGCTCGGTGGCATCGGCCCGCGGGCGGACTGGCCACGGCTTCGCCACGAAGTCGCCGCCAGCAAGCCATGGACCCGATGGGCGCACGGCGTCGTGAAGCAGCGCTGGGCTGGCGCCGGAGTCGCCCTGGTCATCCTCGGCGTGATGCTTTCTCCGGTCTTCGGCCTGAAGGTCGGCGAGACCAGCGTCCAAGCCCTCGCGAAGACGGGCGATGCTCACCAGTCCTTCGTCAACCTGACGTCGCAGGGCATCAGCCCCGGCGTGCTCACTCCGCTCGAGGTGCTCACCAAGACCGCCGACGCACCCAAGGTGCTGCAGGCACTCAAGGCGACGCCCGGGGTGAGTAGCGCCTCGCTCGCGCAAGGTGCGGTCGCCAACAACCAGGGCTACTCGGACATCGTCGTCGTGCCCACGGTCGTCACGGCGAACAGCAAGACCCTGGCGCCGGTGAGGGCCGTCCAAGCCACCGTGAAGCAGTTCCCCGGAGTGATCGGCGTCGCGGGCGATGGGCCGGTCCAGCAGGACTACATCCACGCGGTGTACGGCAGCTTCCCGCTGATGTTCTCGATCATCGCGCTGCTCAGCTTCCTGCTGCTGGCCCGCGCATTCCGCTCGCTGCTGCTCGCACTGAAGGCGGTGGTGCTCAACGTCGTCTCGATGGCCGCGACGTTCGGCTTCCTGACCTGGTTCTGGCAGAGCGGACACGGCTCGAACGCGGTGTTCGGCGTGCAACCAACCGGCGCGATCACGTTCTGGATCCCGCTGATGGTGTTCGCGTTCCTGTTCGGCTTGTCGATGGACTACGAGGTCTTCATCCTGAGCCGGATTCGCGAGGAGTACGACGCACAGCCGGACGAGGGCGGGACGAACGGGGCCGTCGTGCGAGGGCTCGGCCGCACCGGACGGCTCGTCACCAGCGCGGCACTGATCCTGTTCCTTGCCTTCTCCGCACTCGCGTCCGGTCCCGAGACCGACATCAAGGTGCTGGGGACCGGCCTCGGCGTCGGCATCCTGCTCGATGCGACGATCGTCCGGGCGCTGCTGGTGCCGGCGCTGATGTCGCTGATGGGCCGGTGGAACTGGTGGCTGCCCACACCACTCGCCCGCATCCTGCGGGTCGAGCCGAACCCGGTGGCAGAGCCAGCTCCCGCTTAGCTCCCCGTGATCCCCGCACGGCTTAGACGACGGAGATGCCGACGCCACCTCGGGTGGTGGCGCCGTACCGATCCTTGGTCGCCGTGAGGTCGAGCGGGCCGATCCGGGTGCGCGCGTCCTTCGCCTCCTGCGTCAGCAGGTCGGCCGGGATCAGCCACGCGACCTCGAACTCGAGGCCGTCCGGATCGTGGGCGTACAGGCTCTTCGTCGTGCCGTGGTCGGAGGATCCGACCAGCGCGCCGGCCTCCGACAGCACGCGGGCGAGGCGCTCGAGCTCGCTGAGCGTGTCGACCTCCCAGGCGAGGTGGTAGAGCCCGACGGTGGCGCGACCGGCGAGCGAGGGGCCCACGTTGTCACCGATCGCGAACAGGCCGAGGTCGTGGTCGTTCGTCGAGCCGGGCGCGCGGAGGAACGCCGCACCGGAGAAGCCCGCTGGAGTCATCTCCTCGATGCGGGTGAAGCCGAGCACCCCGACGTAGAAGTCGAGGCTGCGTTGCAGGTCGCGGACGTAGAGGACGGCGTGGTTCAGCCTGACGATCGGCATGCCCTGCTCCTAAGTCAACGCCGACGCTACGCCCGCGACCTTCGGTCGTCCTACCGAGCTAGGTGATCGAGGTCTTGGTGATCGTCGCCTGGGTGTTGTTGGGGACCTTGATCGCGCCGAAGATCTGCTCGCGCACCTTGAGCGGCTTGGTGCCGTTCTTGTACTTGGCGTTGCTCCAGCTCGTTGCGGTCTCGGTGACCGTCTTGCCGCCCTTCGTGCAGTGCTGGCTGAACGGCTTGCCATGGGTCTTCGCGCTCAGCTTGGCAGTGCCGGAGCTGTTGCTCAGCGCGGTGAGCGCGAGCGATGCCGCCGGCCCGCTGCGATGCAGCACGAGCTTCTGCGTCGTGCCGAACGCCTCGTCGTTGCGGGTGGCGCCGGTGGGCGTGCTGAGGTCCGTCGACCGGGTGCCGACAAGCGAGCCCTTGGTGCCCACCTTGGCCCCCGACAGGGAGACCTGCTGGTTCGGCGACTGCCAGAACAGCCCGGAGGCGCACGGCAGGCTGTTGAAGTTGAAGCAGGCTGCCGGGTTCGTGTTGACGTAGGTCCACACGACGGTGTTGGTGGCCGAGAACGTGAACTTCCCGGCCTTCTTGCCGACCGTTCCCCACGCCTGCGAGCCGGTCGAGTGGCTGTCGAAGAAGAACGTCCCGCCGAGCGAGACGTCCTGCGTCTGCGAGGTCGGCGTGCCCTGGCAGCTCTGCGTCGTCGGGTTGCCGATCGGCGTGATCTTCAGGTCGATCGAACCGTACGGCGAGATCTCCGAGCTCGGCACGGTCAGCGTGCCCGCTCCAGTCGAGTCGACGGTGAATGCCGTGCTGTCGACCTGGAAGGACCACTGGTGGAACTCGCTTCGCCCGGACGAACCGTTGGTCACCGTGACGGTGACCGGGCCGGGTGTCGGCGGCACACCCTGCGCCGGGCTCGGAGTCTGGCTCGCGGCGACCTGCACCCGGAGCTTGTGCGACGTTGACGACGTGACCGCTGTCTGGCTGCTCTGCAACGAGACCGACTGCACCTGGGGGCTGGCGTGGCCGGTCGCGGCGCTTGCCGCCGGCACAACCCCGAACCCTGCGCCCACCAGCGCGGCTGCCGCACCCACCAACGCCGACATGCGACGGCCCGCTCTTTGACGATCGATCATGTCCGCTCCCCGTCGTGTCGTACTGCTTGAGGAGCACTTTAGAGGGTCAGGTCGCCGTGTAGTACCTCACACCGTCGCGCTCCTGCATGGTCGCCCGCCCGTGCGAGACGAGGAGCTGGAGATGCGCCCCGGTCTCGCACACGGCGAGGAACTGGTTGAAGACGTCGAGCTCGTCGAGCTTGCGCTCCCGGCGCGTCCACGTGACCACGCCGGCGACCTCCACCGCCGTCTCCGCGCCGCCGGCCAGGGCCGCCGCCATCTGGTCCAGCCGCACCCGGTGATGCTCGACGAGCTCGTCGACCCGGGCGTGCGCGCTCGGTACGACGGGTCCGTGCGCCGGCAGCAACATCGCGTCCGGGCGGTTGCGCACAAGGGCGAGCGAGGTGAGGAATGCGCCCAGCGGGTCGGCCGTCATCGCCGGCTCGAAGCCGATCGACGGCGTGATCGTCGGGAGGACGTGGTCGCCGGCGAACAGCAGCCCACCCGGGGTGTCGTAGAAGACGACGTGACCGCGGGTGTGGCCCGGCGTCGACACGACCTCGAGGTCACGTCCGTTCGCGCTGATGACCTCATCACCGGCGAGCCACTCGTCCGGCAGCTCCCACTCAGCGGGGTCGTGGTGCGGCCGGTTGCCCGACATCTTCTCGGCGATCTCGACCGCGCCGAGCGCACGCAGCAGCGTCACCTGCTCCTCGGCGGCCTTGCGGCCGGGCCGGCTCACGGTCTCGAGTGACCATCGCTCCTCGGCGCCGAGCCCGACGCGGGTTCCGAACTCGCGACGCAGATGGATCGCCTGGCTGTAGTGGTCTCGGTGCATGTGGGTGACGAGAAAGCGCTGCACGTCACCGAGCTCGGAGCCGATCTCGCGCAGACCCGCTTGCAGCAGGTCGCGCGCATCGGCGACGGCCCACCCAGAGTCGATCAGGACCGGGCCGTCCGGACCCGTGACGGCGTAGACGTTGACGGCGCGCAGCCCGTCGTTCGGCAGCGGAAGCGGGATCCGGTGCACGCCCGGCACCACCTCGTAGACGCCCGGGGCGGTCCAGTCCTCGCTCGGCACCTGTCTTGTCTACACGTCAGGTGATCGCGAAGGTCGGACCGGTCCCGGTGAACGGCGTGACACCGCCGTCGGAGTCCATGGCGTCGCCGTGGTAGCGGATCCGGTAATCGCCCGCCTCGGCGTCAGCAGGCACATCCCAGGTGATGGTGATGCGCGTTCCCCCGTCCTGCTTGCGCACGTGAAGCTTGGTCGACCAGTCACCGTCGTCCGCCACACGCTCCCAGGCGCCACCGGCATCACGTTCCACCTCAAGATAGGTGCCGCCGCGGTGCAGGTCGTTGTTGGGGTTGGCTCCGGCGAACACGATCTCCACCTGCTCGCCGCGCGAGTAGCGGCCACGCGGCGCCGACAGCACGTCACCGAAGTCGCGGCCGAGGACGCGGCCGTCGGCCTTCGGCCTGGGGGGACCCTTCTGGCCGTGCGACAGATCCGGCGGAGGCGTGCCGCGGCCGACGGCGCCACCGTCACGCATTGCGGTGGCGAGCTGGACGGCGACCTGGGTGAGCGCGGGTCCCTCCCATTTCCCGAACAAGGTGCTGCCGCCTTCGTAACGTTGCTCCTCGTACTCCTCCGGCGTCGTGACGTAGTGGATGTAGGCGTTGCTGTAGCCCGCCACCAGCACGTCATCGAGCTCGGCGCCGACGACTGCGGCGACCTCACGACGCATGCGCAGTCCCGCGGTGATCGTCACCTCGCCCGGGATGCCGATCAGGTACAACGGCCCGATCCGAAGCAGCTGCACCGGCACCCGCTCCTGCACGAACGGCGCGAACCGGTTCATCAGCCCACCCGGCAGCACGATGCCCTTGGGCGACTGCGAGTCACGCAGCCGCGCCGAGAAGCGGTAGTACGTCGCCCGGGTCAGCGCGTCCACGAATCGATTGCGGCCCTGCTTGAAGCCAGGGAAGCCCGGTCCCTCATCGGTGCCCGCGAGCGCCGCCGCGCCGCCCATGTTCGGGGTGGTGCGATGCTCACGGCCGTCGCCGCTGAACTCCGGGCTCACCGTGATGTTCCCGATGTCGACGTAGGTCATTCGCGCATCGACACCGCCCGTGACCGCCTTGCCGTCGACCTCCGCGAGGGCAGCCGCGGCATCGGCCTGGCGCTGGCCGATGATTCTGGTGTTCTCGAACTCGTCCTCGGTCGGTCCACTGCCCGGTCGGCGGTTGAGGTTCGGTGACATGTCACCGGTGTTGGTCTGCGCGAATGCGGAGATGAAGTCCGGTGCGGTCTCACCGAGGTAGTCGACACCCGAGAGGACGCGCTCCCAGTAGTACGCCGCGTAACCCTTGTTGTCGCCGCTCACGAGACAGTTGCGGTTAGTCATGCTGGTGCCGTGCGTGGCAAACCAGTTGATCGCGCCGGCCACGCGACCGTCACGCTCGACGCGTAGCAAGGTGGTCTGCGGGTCTATCGCCTTGGGGAAGTGCGCCTTGTCCGCCTCCGGATTGCGGGCGAACGACTGCGGGGAACGGTTGACGCTGGCGTCCTCGAGCGTTCCCTGCGAGAGCGTCAGCACCGCCGGAGCGAGGTCGGAGTGCGCTCGGTCGACTGCCTCCACGATTCCGTCGACGATCGCGCCGAAGGTCACGGTGTGGAAGCCGTGCGTCGTCATGTTGTAGAGGCGGTGATGGGAGTAGCCCCCGGGGCCGCAGTGCGTATGGGTGACCGTGAGCATCGTGTTCACGTCGGTGTAGCGGTCGCCGTACGTCTCGTTGAGCCGGCGAAGCACCTCACGGTGCACGCTGTCGAACATCAGCGGCAGGTCGCTCACGCAGATCAGGACACGGGCATCTGTCGCCGGGTCGGCGAAGATGAAGGCGCGTGTCCGCAGGCGGGTGTGGAGTCCCTTGGAGACCTGGTCGGCCTTGCCGTACCCGAGCAGTCCGCAGCCCGCGAGCTCGCCCGTCACATCGGAGATTCCGCGCCCGACGAGGTAGGACGCCGCCAGTTCCGTCACGGGGACGGACCTTAGCCGCTCGCTAACCGCT
>JAICMG010000029.1 GCA_025929365.1 Frankiaceae bacterium | reverse complement strand
TTGTTCTCCTCCGCCTCGAGGCCGTCCCAGTAGAGGACGCGGCCATTCGGGAGGACCACCACGGACACTGCCGCCGGCTTGCAGGCGATGTTGTCGCGGGTCTCGGTGCGCGAGGACGAGCCTTCCGCCTCGTTCGGGCAGCTCGCGCCGGGCTGCGCGAACGGCTTGCTGAACGAGCCGCCGACTGCGGGGTCGGAGACCTGCGCAAACCCGTTGTTCGTCACGCCCTGCACGCCGGGTGATCCCGCCACGCTGTTGAGGTCCGGCACGCCACCGGCACCAGGAAGCGAGGAAACCGGCGGCAGCTTCGGGTTGGGCACCGGCAGGTGCGGACCCGGATGGGCCGAGGCCAGACCGAGGAAGGCGCCCTGACCCGCGATCAGCACGCAGACGGTTCCTACGACGATTCGACGCCGGCCAGTCATGCCGATTCGGCTCATTTCGTGATCATGACCCTTTCCCGGCGAAAAGGGCAGCACGCCGTAGAGTCGCGCGCGTGGTGGCGACTCCGGAAAAAGGCAAGCGCCGCTACGACAGCCCGGTACGCCGGGAGCGCTCGGCGGAGACGCGTGAGCGCATCGTCGAGGCGGGCTCGGACCTTGTCCACGAGCTCAGGTCATGGGACTGGAGTGGTCTCACGGTCCGCGAGGTCGCCTCACGTGCCGGCGTGCACGAACGCACGGTGCATCGTCACTTCGCCACGGAACGCGACCTTCGCGCCGCCGTGCTGCAGCACCTCATCGACGAAGCCGGCGTCACGGTCGAGGGAATGCGACTCGACGAGGTGCCCGACCACGTCACCGCGCTGTTCCACTACCTCTCCGGGTTCTCCAACGCACCACGGCGCACGCCCGGCGCGCTCTTCGTCGCGCTTGACCAGCGCCGCAAGACGGCGCTGCTGGACACCGTGCGAGAGGGGGCCCGGGGCCTGTCAGAGGAGGAAGCCCATCTGGTCGCGGCCATGATCGACGCGCTCTGGGGTCTCTCGACGTACAACCGGCTGACCGCCGGGTGGGGGCTGGACGCCACGCAGGCGGCCCGCGGCGTGAACTGGCTGGTCGGCCTGCTGACCGAGGCAGTGACTTCCGGTCGAGGGCCGGGGTCAACCAACGGTGATCGGTAGCGTCTCCCAGCCCCGCACCGTCGACGTCGAGCCGAGCTTCGCGGCGTCCCAGTCGACCTCCCAGCTCGGGAAGCGCTTGAGGATCTCCTCGAGCGCGACCTTTCCCTCGAGCCGCGCGAGCGCGGCGCCCATGCAGTAGTGCACGGCGTAGCCGAAGCCGAGGTGCTGCTTGATCGGGCGGTGGATGTCGTAGCTGTCGCCGTCGGGGTAGACGCGGTCGTCGCGGTTGGCCGAGCCGAGCAGGAAGAGCATCACGCTGCCCTCGGGCACCGTCTGACCGTGAATCTCCACGTCACGGGCGACGTAGCGCGCGACGTGCGGCCCCGGCGGCTGGTAGCGGATCGTCTCCTCCACCGCGTTGGGCACGAGGGACGGGTCCGCGACGATCGCGACCCGCTGGTCAGGATGCTGCGCGAGCAGCGATCCCATCCAGCCGATCAGCCGCGTCGTGGTTTCGTTGCCGGCACCGGCGACAACGGCGACGTAGGTCAGCACCTCCTGACGGGTGAGCGTTCGCCGTTCGCCGTTCTCATCCTCGAACTCCGCGTTGAGCAGGTCGGTCATGAGGTCGTTGGAGGGGTTTTTCATCCGCCAGTCGACATAGTCCGCGAAGATGTCGCCCTCGGCGAAGGACGTGTCCTTCACGACCATCTGCTCACCGGCCTTCGTGCGCAGGTTGTTGTCGACGTGCTCGCGCACCGCGGCGGTGTCGGCTTCGGGGATTCCGAGGAGCATCCCGATCACCTTTCCCGGCATCTGCGCGCCGAGCTCGGCGATCAGGTCGAAGCGCTTCTCCCCCACCAGCGGGTCGAGGTGCTGTTCGCAGTACGCCCTGATCTTCGGCTCCAGCGCCGCGACCCGGCGCGGCGTGAAGACCCGGACCAGCAGGTTGCGGTGAATGTCATGGACCGGCGGGTCCTCGAAGATCAGGGTGCCCGGGGGCAGGTCGAGGTTGGCCTTGATCAGCTCGATGATCGCGCCGCGACCGGAGTTGTACGTCTCCCAGTCCGGCAGACCGCCGGCCACGTCGGCGTAACGGCTCAACGCATAGAAGTCGTACTTCTCGTTGTAGTAGAGCGGAGCCTCCTCGCGCAGCCGGCGCCACATCGGGTACGGGTCGGCGGCGAGCTCGACGTCGTACGGGTCGTAGTGCGGTGGGGCGTCGGCGGCAACGATCACGGGTTCACCTGGATCTCGGCGATTCGGATTAATGTCAGAAGTCTGGCGCGAATCGCGCGTACGGGCAAGCGACGCACTGCTAGGGTGGGGACGTCGGCGGATAGCGTCGCCGGCCAACTCCCGCGGGCGAGCCGCCCGTGAGGTCGCCCAGATTTCGTTCCCGTTGTTCGGAGCCTCTTCGCGGCCTGACCGAACATCCCTCAAACGGAGAACATCTCATGCCTGCCCCCGCACGCCCGCGCCGTGCTGCCTCCGCGCAGCCGCGCCGTTCTGCCTCCAACGAGCGCAGCCGCACCCAGAGCCGACGCCCCAAGGCCAAGGCGCCACGCACTTCCCCCCAGCCCCAACCGTCCGAGCTCGACCGCATGCTCGACGAGGCGCTCGCCCGTCCGGAGCCGGACGCCGCGTCGTTCGCGGAGCTCGGCCTGCCGCCTGCCCTGGTCACAGCACTGGCCCGGCGCGGCATCAACGAGCCGTTCGCGATCCAGGGACGAGCGCTGCCGGACGGCCTCGCCGGCCGTGACGTCCTCGGCCGCGCCCAGACCGGGTCGGGCAAGACACTCGCCTTCGGACTGCCGATGCTCGTCCGGCTCGCCGGCGCCCGCTCGAACTCCCGACGCCCGCGCGGCCTGGTCATGGTCCCGACTCGTGAGCTTGCGATGCAGGTGGCCGACGCGCTCCGGCCGCTCGGCGACGCGATGGGGTTGAAGCTGGTTGCGGTGTTCGGCGGCGCGCCGTACGGCGGGCAGGTCAACGCACTCGACCGTGGCGTCGACATCGTCGTGGCGACGCCAGGACGGCTGATCGACCTCATCGACCGGCGCGCCTGCAACCTCTCCGAGGTGAAGGTGACGGTGCTCGACGAGGCAGACCACATGGCCGACCTGGGCTTCCTGCCGGCGATGATCCGGCTACTCGACGACGTCCCGCCCACCGGTCAGCGGCTGCTGTTCTCCGCGACCCTCGATCGCGGTGTCGACCGGCTCGTCAAGGCCTACCTCAACGACCCCGCGGTCCACGCCGTCGCCGCGGCGGCCTCACCGGTCGAGGCGATGGATCACCATGTCTTCCTGCTCGACCATTCGGACAAGGTCGCGGTCGCCGCGGAGATCGCGGCGAGGCCGGCTCGCACGTTGATGTTCGTGCGGACCAAGCACGGCGCCGACCGCCTGGCCAAGCAGCTGACGAAGCTCGGCGCACCCGCCAGCGCCATCCACGGCAACCTCTCGCAGAACCAGCGGCAACGCGCGCTGAGCGATTTCTCGGTCGGCCACCCGCGCGTGCTCGTCGCGACCGATGTCGCGGCGCGCGGCATCCACGTCGACGACGTGGACCTCGTCGTTCACTTCGACCCGCCGAACGACTCGAAGGACTACCTGCACCGTTCCGGTCGCACCGCACGGGCCGGCGCGAGCGGCACCGTCGTGTCGCTCGTCGTACCGGACCAGCGGCGTGTGGTGGAGCGTTTGCACCAGGACGCGCGGGTCACCTCGACGTCGGTGCCGGTGCGCCCGGGCCACGGCGCGGTCCGCCAGATCGCCGAGTCAGGCGACCCGGTCCCGCCGCCTCCCCCGGCGGCAGCACGCCGCCCGACCGGACCCGCGCGCCCGCGGGGCAGACGGCGGGATGACATAGGCCGAGCCCAACGCAAGTAGCCGAACTCGGCGCGAGTTAGACCTCCTACGTAGGGCTCGGCACCCTCGCCGTACGTCAGCCGGGCGTGATTGTCCGACGCTATTGGGCCCCGACCGAGTACCCGCAGCCTGCCAGCGCTTCCAAGACATTCGCGTGCACATCTGGGCCCGACGCAGCGAGCAGTCCCGACCGCGAGCCGCTGCTCATCGTCGAGCAGCCTGGTCAACGCGGCGCCGCGCAGACCGCCGAGCCCGCGCTTCCGTGCGCTGCAGCGGAGTCGATGGCTACCCGAATACGCGCCTGAACCCAGTTCCGCGACGTAGGTCGCGCCGTCGACAGGCCGGTCGATCCAAGCGGCAACCGTGACCCCCTCGTGCACCAGCGCAACCATCACAGCGAAGTCCGGCGAGCCATGAACGAAGTTGGACGTGCCGTCGATCGGGTCGACCAGCCAGACCACCCGCTCCCTGCTCAACGCCGACATCAGGTCTGGGTTCGCAGTGGTCGCCTCCTCACCGACGACAGTCGAACCAGGTACGAGCGCCTTCAGCTCGCGCGTCAGAATCGCCTCCGCCTCGCGGTCGACGATCGACACCAACTCGCCGGGCGCCTTCTCTTTTACGTCACCCGCAGCCAACGCCCGCCACCGCGGCATGACAACGTCCATGGCAACGTCGTGGACGAGACCCGCGACAACGTTCACGTCCACCGGGCGCAGCCTAAGGCGAGCCTCCCTACGGGATTGGGAGCATCACCTGTCCGGCGTCGTCCGCAGACATGCGCGTTGAGTTCCCGTGGACAATAGGGACTGCTGTCGAGCTACGTCGAGCGCCGGAGAGGCATCCAGAATGATCATCGTCGCTGGCTACTTGCTCGTCGATCCAGCTCGGCGGGACGCCTACCTGGCCGACTGCGCAGACGTCTTGGCGCAGGCACGTGGGACTCGCGGCTGCCTTGACTTCTGTCAGTCACCTGACCTGCTCGACCCCGCGAGAATCAACATCTTCGAGTTGTGGGACAACCGGGAAGCGGTCCAGGCATTCCGCGGCAGCGGGCCCAGTGGAGAACAGCAATCGGCGATCACGGGCGCCTCGGTGTCGGAGTACGACATCGCCGGGGTACGCCTGCTCACCTGACCGCGCCCCTATATGACATGCGGTTCGTGAATTGCGACGCCTATGTGACATGCGGGTCGTGAATTGCGACACCTATGTGACATAGGGGCGGCGTGTCACCACACCTATGTCACATGCGATCACGCGGGGCGGGTTAGAGGCCGAGGTCGAGGACCGGTCGCTCCAGTGGGTTCACGTTGAGCTCTCGCAGCGCCGGCAGCAGCTTCTTGCTGGCCGTGCCTTCGAGATAGCCGTCGATCGTGCGGTGGAAGTTCGACAGGTGACCCTCGATCTGCTCTGAGATGCGCATGTACTCGAACGACAGCGAGTGCAGCCCCTTCTGCTGCTTCGGCAGGTTCGAGAAGTCCTGCGTCGGGATCGGCGGGACGCGCGGATCGTCGTGCGCCCACGGCTCCGGGATCGGCCGCATCGGCAGGTCCGCGCCTTCAGGGAACCGGGTCAGCGACCAGATCTCCATGAGTGTCTCCTCCGGCCCGAGTGGGCGGAAGCGGTACGCCGAGGCGCTCGAGTACATCGGCAGGATGAAGTAGTGCGGGAAGCAGTAGACCATCGGCTCGGTGAAGCCGTCGGCGTCGATCTGGTTGAGATCCGGGATCACGTGCCTCTTGCCGCGATGCCACCTGACGACGGCCGCGTTGAGCTCGCGTTCCCACGCAGCTCTCGCCTCGACCGGGTCATCCGGCAGCTTCACCTTCGGCATGAGCCGCTCGGCGACCTTCACGTCGCTCGCGTGCACCATCCCCGCCATGCCTTCGCTCATCACGCGCAGATAGGTGAGCTCTGACTCGAGGAACCTGGCCGCGTCGAACGGCTTGCCCTTTGCCGGGTAGCGACCGGGAAGGCGCAGCTGCGGGTGCGTCTCGAGCACGTGGTACTGCTCCATGAACGCTTCCTGCGCGAGCTTCCAGTTCACCGGCAGCCGGAACGAGTACCACCACTCGGGATGCATGTCCTCGAGCTGCCAGGCATCCATGTACGTCGCGAACGGCTCGATGCTGTCCCGGAGGCCCGGCGCTTTCGGGTCGAGGTTGATCCAGGCACAACCGCCGTACGTCTCGCACTTCACGGGGACCAGCCCGATCTCGTCGGCCGCCATGTTGTGCGCCGAGAACGTGCTCGACCGCGACACGAACGTGTTGGCGCCGTCGGCGCCGTAGCACCAGCCGTGGAAGGGACAGGTGAAGCCGCTCGCGCAGGTGCCGCGCCCTTCGACGAGACGCACGCCACGGTGCCGGCACACATTGTGGAAAGCGCTCACGCTCATGTCGTCGCCGCGCACGACGATCACGGACTGGTCGAGGATCTCGTACGTCGCGAAGTCACGCGGGTTGGGGATCTCCTCAAGCCGGCACGCCATCTGCCACACACGTGGCCAGAGCTGCTTGGCCTCGAGCGCGAAGAAGTCGGGATCGAAGTACCGCTCCTTGCGGATTCGGTCGGGCACGTCCACTGCGTACGGCACGGCACTGGACTTCTTCGCAGCCATCGTTTCCCTACTCACGCGACGTCTTCTCGATGCTTGCCCTGCCGGTTTCCGACTTCTTCGATGACCGCCTGCGAGCGCTCGACATCGAACTCGTTGCCGCTCGCTCGAAGCGCCGCGAGCAGGTCGGTGAGCTGGTGTCGCTGCTCCTCCGACAATCCGATCCGCTCGTAGACCGTCGCGTTGAGGTCGTCGGTGGCGCTCTGCACGACCTTGCGCCCGCGAGAGGTGATGACCGCCAGCGTCGTCCGGGCGTCGGACGGGTGCGGCTCGCGCCGGACGAGCTTGTCGTTCTCCAGCCAGTCGATGATGTTCGTCACCGTCGCGGGCGGGATCCGCAGCGTCTTGCTGATCCAGCTCAGCGTCACCGACGACTCGGGGTCCGTCGCGAGCCAGGTCAGCACCTCGTAGCGCGCGAACGTGAGGTTGTGCCTGCGCATCACGCGGTTCACCTCGTCGGCGAGCAGCTGATACGAACGCAGTACGGCGGTGAACACCGCCATTCCCGACGCCGCTTCCGGGTTCCAGTGCCGCAACCACACCTGACGCGACGCCTCGACGACGTCAAAGGGCGCCGGCTCGAAACCGCCCTTGCGCCGCGAACTCCGCTGCTCGACCATCACACCGCCTCTGTGGCGACCGGCTTCAGCCACATGCCGATAACACCATCCGCTTCCAGCGCACGGATCTTCGCCGCGCTGAGCCCAACCTCGCTGAGCAGCGCGCCCGTGTGCTCACCGAGCAACGGCGCCGGCCGCTGATGGTGTCGCTCGGGCCCGCGGGAGAACCGCATCGGCAACGTGCTGTAACGGGCGGGACCGGCCACGGGGTGCGCCACCTCCTCGAAGAACCCGCGGGCCGCCAGCTGTGGCAGGTCGGGCTGGCGATGTGGCTGCATCACCTTGCCCACCGGTACGCCGGCGTCCCAGAGCGCGGCGACGATGTCGTCGGCGCCGCGTGCCCGGCACCATTCCGCGAGCTGAGCATCGAGGTGATCGTGGGCGCCGCGACGGCCGCCCTCGGTCGCGAGCGCCTCGTCGGCTGCCCAAGCCGGCTCGCCGAGCGCCTTGCGCAGCGCCGACCACTGTTCGTCGTTCGCAACCGCGATCGCCACCCACGAGTCGTCGCGCCCGTCGTCGTCAGGCCCGGCGGCCCGGTAGACGTTCTGTGGCGCTGCACACGGCCCGCGATTGCCGGCGCGCTCGAGCAGGGCGCCGTACGCCGAGTGCTCGATGACCTGCTCCGCGGCGATGTTGAGCGCCGCATCGACCATCGCCGCCTCGACCAGACATCCCTCGCCGGTGCGGTCACGGTGCGCGAGGGCGATCTGCAGCCCGACGAGCGCATGCAGCCCGGCGTTGGGGTCACCGACGCAATAGGGCTCGATCGGGAGCTCGTCCTCGGTGCCGCTGAGCCAGGTCAGGCCCGAGGCGTCCTCGATCACGAACGCGAACGCCGCGGCGTCGCGCCATGGCCCATCGAGCCCGAAGCCGGGCATCCGCACCATCACGAGGTCCGGACGCACCTCGCACAAGTCCGCGTAGCCGAGTCCGAGCTGATCGAGCACGCGGGGCGTGAAGTTCTCGACCACGACATCGCAGGTTGCGACGACCTTCAGCAGCAGGTCCAGTCCGCGCTCGTCGCCGAGGTCGATCGTCAAGCTCTGCTTGTTCGTGTTCAGGGCCGCGAAGATCGGGCCGCGCTCCCAGTACTGATCGACGGTGTGCGGCGCCCCTCCAACCAGACGCACACCGTCGGGGCGCTTCGGAGACTCGAGATGAATGACCTCCGCGCCCAGCATCGCGAGAATGTGTCCGACGAGTGGTCCGGCCCAGTAGGCGGTCATGTCGAGCACCCGCAACCCGCTGAACGGCAGATCCCCTACCTCAGCGGCGGGACCTCGGTCCTGAGCCGATCCCTCGACGATCGTCAGCCGGTACGGCGGCGCAGGGTTGGTCACGCCGTCGGTGGGGTTGGTGATGAAGGTCTCGCGTTCGATGAAGTGCGGGAACGACTCGGCGTTCGCGCCGTTGACGATCGGCGCGTTGGGAATCCGGAACGCCGTCGCGAGGTCGAGCAGCTCGTCCACGCCGTGCTCGGAGATCCATGCGTCGATCGTCGGTGCGAGTGCGGAGCGTTCCAGGAAGAGCTTCGGGTCCTCCGTCCACTCGGGATGGCCGACCATGGCGCAGAAGTCGAACCATTGCTGTCCGGTGCCGACGCCGAGGCCGACCAGCCCGTCCTTTGCCGCGGCAACACCCGGAGTCGGCACGAAACGCTTCTTGCGCATCGGGCGGCCCATCTGGTCTGTGAAGGTGACCGGGTAATAGGTGAGACACAACGCGAGGACCTCGAGCATCGAGACGTCGACCAGCTCCGCGCCGCCGCGGCGGGCCGAGGCGAGAGTGCCGGCCGCGGCGTACACCCCCGCCAGCCACTCCCCGATCTGCCCTCCGACGTACGTCGGGGCACGATCCGGCCGGCCGCGGCCGAGCCCGATCATCGCGCCGGACCAGGCCTGCAGCGTGAACTCCGTCGCGGGCTTGTGGGCCCACGGCCCTTCCCGGCCGAAGGGCGTGATGGTGGTCACCGTCAGATGCGGGTGGGACCTCAGGATCGCGTCCGGGGAGAGGCCGGGATGCTCGGCGAGCTCGGAGCCGCGGGACCAGATCGCGACGTCCGCGGCAGCGAGCAGGCCGTTCAGCGCCGCGAGGTTGTCGGACTGGTCGGCGTCGACGGTGACACTCTGCTGGCCGGCGTGCAGGAAGTTGAACAACGCGCTGTTGGCATCGGTCGCGATCGCCGCGCCTGACGCCGACCACGCACGCAACGGGTCGCCGCCCATCCCCTCAACCTTGGTGACCTCGGCGCCGGCGTCGCACAGCAGCTTGCTGCAGTACGCCCCGGCGATCCAGGTCGACAGGTCGATGACCTGCAAACCGTCGAGCGGGAGGAGGTCGGTCATTCCGGCTCCGGCGCCTCACGACCGGACCGGGACAGCCGCCACTCCGGCGGGAACCGGTTGTCGTTGTTCTTCACCAGGTTGTTGACACCGCCGTCCGCGATCTTGCCGCCGAGGCCGGCGCCCTCGTTCTCGACGTCGTCACGAAGAGCGCCGGTCATCGACTCCATCCACGCGCTGAGCATGCTGCCCATGTATTCACCCTGGTGCTGCTTCATGATGTTGAAGAAGACCTTCTGCATGAAGACCGTGTCGGTCGGGCGCGTGTAGGCGCAGGCGAGCGCGTACTTCTCGACCTCGGCCTCGAGGTCCTTACGCGGTACGACGCTGTTGACGAAGTTGCAGTCGTACATCTCCTGCGCGGTGAACGGCCTGCCGGTGAAGACCATCTCCTGGAACCTGCGCAGGCCCATCACCATCGCCCACTGCCACATCCGCGGCGCGTACCCGACGTAGCGGAACGCGGGATGCCCGAACAGCGCATCGTCGGAGGAGATCACCATGTCGGCATCCGCGGCCTGGTAGAAGTGCCAGCCGTAGCAGTAGCCCTTCACCTCGAGAATGCTGATCTTCTTGAAGTCCGCAAGCGACCGGTTACCCGAGCGTGGATCGGCGTACCAGTGAACGAGCGACGCGCCGTTTCGGTAGTTGTGGCGGCCCGGCATCGTGACGTCGTCCTCCTCGTCGATGCCGAGCTCCTCGGCCATCGCGACGCCGCCCTTGCGCTTCGCCATCAGCTCGTCGAGGTCGGCCCCGGTGCCGAGATGGTCACCGACGCCACGCACCACGAGGACCTTCACGTCGTCGTCGATGCTCGCCTTGAAGATCAGGTCGCCGTAACGCTTGCGGGCACCGATCGTGGGGGCGTTGAGATGGTCCGGTCGATCCAGCGTGATCGTCGCGATCCGGGTCTGCGGGTCCTTGGAGTAAAGGATGATCTCCTCGGGCTCGGGGTACTCCGCGTCGGCCACGACTCAACCCCTCTTCTGGTCGCGGAAGGGCGTGGTGGACAGCAGCTCCGGCCCGTTGTCGGTGATGACGACGGGCTCCTGGCCGTAGAGGGCGCCGACGCCCTCCTCCCAGACGTACGCCGTGAGCGCGAGCACCATGCCGCCCTCGAGCGTCTGGTCGGCGGCAGTGCGGCGGAGCGCGCCCGTGACGAACGGCAGGTCGTTGCCCAGCCCGAGACCGCGCGCGACCGGGACGGGCGGGGCAAGCGCGCCCGACGCGTCGTAGGCATCGAGCAGCCCGGTCGCCGCGGAGCCGGCCTGGCACGCCTCGATCAAGCGGTCCCACAGCTCGTCCCACCGTTGCCGCAGCTTGCGTGCGGCGGGCGGCAGGCCACCGACCGACATCGTGCGGCCGAGCTCGCCGACGTAGCCGTCGGCCATCAGGCCGGCGTCGAAGGCCACCAGATCGCCCACCGCGATCGGGGTGTCCCGGCTCGCCTGCGCCCAGTGCCGGTCACGCCCCGTGATCCAGGCGACGTCCTGCGTGGTCGGTGTCGTCACGCCCGCCTCCGCCATCGCCTCCATGAACGCGGCGGTCAGCCGCCGGCCCGTCATCCCGGCGCCGAGGGCGGCCTCGGCCGCCGTCAGGGAGTGCTCGGCGATGCGGACTGACGTGCGGATCGCGCGGATCTCCTCCGGCAGCTTGCGGCGGCGCACGCCCGACATCAGCGCCTCGCCGTCGACCAGCTCAGCTGCGGGGAACGCGGTGTGGATCAGGCTGATCGTCGAGGGCATCAGTCCGTCGGTCGCAACCGTCTTGGCGGTGGCCGCGCCCTCGACCTGCGTCAGCCAGGCGAGGGTGTTGGCGCGGTTGAAGGTGATGCCGTGCAGGTTCTCGTGCGGGATGTCGTCGGGAACGCCTTCGTCCCACGTGCTCACGAGGTGGATCGAGCCGGTCGCGCGTTCGATGACGCAGCCGGGCCCGAAGGGGCGCGAGCCGTTGATCCACAGCCGAGGTACGCCGGCGACGTAGCGCGCGTTCGGCTCGCGACCGGTGATGAGGATGTCGACGCCGGCGTCTTCCATCGCCGCGAGCACCCGTTCGCGTCGGGCGGCCCGCAGCGTCGCGTCATCGGGGATGACGTCGGTGATCGCGGCGGTGTCGGGTGCCATGGCTAGAAGGGGTCGTACGGGTAGTCGGTCATCGGCTCCCAGCCGTCCTCGGTGATGAGCACGACCTCCTCCGAGCGGTAGCCGCACCGCCCGTCGTCCCAGATCACCGGCTCGAGGACGAGGACCATGCCCGTCTCGAGGACGTACGCGGCGTCGAACTCCTCTCCGATGTCACTGCCGACGAACGGCATCTCGGCGCTGTCGATGCCCAGCCCGTGACCGAGGTAGAAGTGCGGCAGCCACGGCTTGCTCCCGCCGTTGGCGGCGGTGGCGGCGGCGGTGAGGTCGGAGTTCTTCGCGCCGGCGCGAGTCACGGCGAGCGTCGCGTCGAGGACCGCCCGCCAGCGGTCGAACTGGTTGCGCTCGACGTCGTTCGGCTCCCGCCCCACGATCCAGGTGCGGCCGAAGTCGGAGTGCACGCCTTCGTAGCTGATCCCGAGGTCGACCCAGAGCACGTCGCCTTCGGCAAGCTCGCGCTCGGTCGACAGCAGGGGAAGCGCGAGGTCTCCGGTCGTCGTCCAGGGACCCTCGGCGATGCTTCGCGGCATCACCTGCCAGATGGGGTCGAGGATGTTCACGTCCGCGCCGGCATCGAAGATGGTGCGCAGAAAGGTCGCCGTCAGCTCTGTCTGCTTCACGCCGGGCGCGAGTCGCGCCTGGACCTCGCGGATCCCCTCCTCGGTGATCCGCAGCGACTCGCGCATGCAGGCGAGCTCATCAGGCGTCTTGATCAGCTTCGCCCGGCTGATGATGTGGCCGGCGTCGACGGGCGCGCCCTTCGGGCCGAGGAAGACTCCCGCCCGGCGCAGCGGGTGGCTCCACTCGTCGATCGCGACCGACGCCTGCTCGCCGACCAGGTCGTACAGCCGCGGCAGGAAGGTCTCGACGCCCTCGTCGAAGTCGAGGTGCGCGGGACCGTGGACGTGGTCGTCGGGAAGGTCCGCGTGCATCCGCGAGTCGGCGCGGTTCGGTGAGAACAGGTGCGGCAGCTCGTCGGCGGCGAGGACGACCGCAACCGGTTGCTCGAAGTTGGTCCGGCTCGCGTCCGACAGCGGCCAGATCGCGCCGGTGGCGTACACGACGTTGGTGTTGCCGAGGAGGACGACGGCGTCGAGTCCTTGCTCTCGCATCGAGTCGCGGATCCGCCCGGTCCGGTCCCGGCGCATGCGCGCCAGGTCCGGCGTGGCGGGGATGAGGCCGGTCGCGGCCTCCATCAGGCCAGCTGTCATGCGTCCAGTCCGAGAAACGCCTTCGCGTTGTCGCTGGCGATCTTCACCCCGGCTTCGGGACCGACCACGTCGACGACGCTCTTGAGCGAGGTGTTGCTGTAGCCGAACGTGCTCTCGTTGTGCGGAAAGTCGGTCGACCACATCACCTTGTCGACGCCGATCCGGTCGATGAGCGACACCCCGAGCGGGTCGACGACGAATGATGCATAGAAGTGCTTGTCCCAGTACTCCTGCGGGTCGAGCAGAATCGGCGTGTCCTGCATGTGACGGAACGACGCCGCGATGTGCTGCGCATCCTGGATCGCCGAAGGCACCCAGTTGATGCCGCCTTCGAAGTAGCCGATCGAGAGGCCAGGGTGGCGGTCGAGGATGCCGCCGAGGACGTACTTGCCGAAGGTGTCGCGGAACGGCGCGACCGCCTGGAACATGCCGACCTGCAGGGCGTTGTACTGGATCGGCGTCTGCGGCGGGTTCTCGCCGATGTGGTGGGAGACGGGGATGCCGGACTCCTCGATCGCCTCCCACACCCCGTCCATCGACGCCGAGCAGTAGTCGATCGGGTTCTTGTCCTCGTCCTTGCCCGGGACGAGTGGCATCAGGAAGGTCTTGAGGCCGAGACCCTTCAGCTCGGTGAGGGTACGGCGGGCGCCGTCAGCGTCCCACCAGTTGATGAGCCCGACGCCGTAGATCCGGTTGCCCGACCGCTCCTGCACGCCGGCGATGTGCTCGTTGTAGATCCGGAAGCACAGCTCGCGAACCTCTTTGTCCGGCCACCCGAACAGCGCGAGGACCGAGTTCGGGAAGGCGAGCTCGGAGTGGACGCCCTCCGACTCGAGCGCCGCCAGGCGCGCCTCGACGTCGCCGGTGTGCGAGCCCGGCACGGGGTCGTACTGCTCGAGGACGTCGATGAACTCCTTGACCAGCACCGACTTTCCGCCGACGGACAGGACCCAGCCACCACGCTCGTTGGTCACCCGTGGGGCGCGGTCCTTCATCGACTCGGGGAACTTCTCGTAGAAGATGTCCTCGGACAGCGAGATGTGGTTGTCAGCCGAGAACACCTCGGTGCCGGCCGGCAGTCCGGTGTCGACCAGCGGCGGAAGCCCCCGGTTCTTGGGTGCGCCGAAGCCTTCGCGCGGGTAAGTCACAGCGGTCGAGCCAGCGGACATCCGGCCTCCTCAGCCAATCGCCGAACGTTACTTCGGCGTCGTAGTAATCGTCAACGAAACCTGGTTAGATCCGACACCATGACCAGCTGGGACGCGGCGTATGACTTCGTCGCCGTCGGGTCGGGCGGCGGTGGCATGGTGGGCGCCCTCGCCGCAGCTGACTCCGGCGCCCGCGCCCTCGTCGTCGAGAAGCAATCACTGATCGGCGGCTCGACCGCGATGTCGGGCGGCATGGCGTGGGTCCCCAACAACTCGGTGATGAAGCGTGCCGGCGTCGCCGACTCCTACGAGGACGCCATGGCGTACTTCGAAGCCGTGGTCGGTGACGTCGGGCCGGCGTCGTCGTACGAGCGGCGTCACGCGTTCTGCACAGCGGGTCCGGAGATGATCGACTTCCTCGCCGGCGTTGGCGTCGAGTTCGTGTTCTGCCCGGGGTACAGCGACTACTACTCCGACGCCAAGGGCGGCCACGACATCGGCCGCGGCGTCGAGCCGGTGCCGTGGGACGGCCATCGGCTCGGGCAATGGTCGGGGAAGGTGCAGATCGGCATGGCCAAGCACCTCGGCATGGCCGTCATGACGAACGAGGCGCGCTATCTCTCGCACTACAACCGGAGCCGCAAGGCGTTCACGACCTCGGCCCGTGTTGCCATCCGGACGGTGTGGGCGCGGGTACGGCGGCAGGACCTGCTGACCAACGGCGCGTCGTTCATCGGACAGGCGCTGAAGATCGCGCTCGACAAGGGCGTCGAGGTCTGGGCCGATGCGCCACTCGACGACCTGATCGTCGAGAACGGCCGGGTCGTGGGCGTCCGCGTCATGCGCGACGGCAAGCCGGTGAACGTGCAGGCCCGAAACGGCGTGCTGCTGTCCACGGGCGGGTTCGCGCAGAACCGCGACATGCGCACCGAGTTCAGCGGCGACCAGCCGAACACGGCGCGGTGGTCGATGGCCAACCCGGGCGACACGGGCGAGGCGATCCGCACGGCGATGAAGCTGGGCGCCAAGACCGACTTCATGGACGAGGCATGGTGGCTGCCGTCGCCGCGCTCGGGCAAGTTCGGCCAGAACACCCTCGACCAGGCGCGCCAGCGACCGCGCACCATCTACGTCGACGCCGCGGGCAAGCGCTTCGTCAACGAGTCGAACTCCTACATGGAGGTCGGCAAGGCGATGTACGAGCGCGACAAGACCAGCCGGGCCGTGCCCTGCTGGCTGATCTTCGACGACCGTTACCGCAAGCGCTACGCGCACGTACGGTCCTCCCCCGGGCGGTTCCCGAAGGAGGTCATGGCGAGCGGCAAGATCAAGAAGGCCGCAACGCTGCGCGAGCTCGCCGAGCTCTGCGGTATCGACGCGGACGGCCTGATCGAGACGGTCGAGCGCTTCAACGCCTACGCGGCAGAGGGCAAGGACCCGGAGTTCGGCCGCGGGGTGTCGGCCTACAACAAGGCGCTCGGCGACCCCCACCGCAAGGTGAAGAACCCATGCGTCGAGCCGATCGACGAGGCGCCCTTCTACGCCTGCGACGTCGTGCCCGGCGACGTGGGGACGTGCGGCGGGATGGTCACCGACGAGCACGCGCGCGTGATCGGCGATGACGACAAGCCGATCCCGGGGCTCTACGCGACCGGCAACGCCACCGCGACCGTCATGGGACGGCACTACTTGGGGCCCGGCGGCAGCATCGCGAACAGCATGATCTTCGGCTACGTCGCCGCACGTCACGCCACCGCAGGAACCGAAGGGCCGTCGTGACCGACTTCGCCACCGTCAACTTCTTCAAGCACACGGCGGTCCAGGCCGACCCGTATCCGTACTTCGACTGGGTCCGCGAGCAGGGCCCGGTATGGCAGGAGCCGAGCTACGGCGTGTTCATGGTCACGGGACACGCCGAGGCGAAGGAGATCTACCGCGACCCGGCGACCTTCCCCGAGCACGGCGCGGCGTCGGGCACCTACTCGTCGTGCAACGCGGTGAGCGGTCCGTTCGTGACGTTCTCGCAGGCCATCGAGGGCGACGACATCACCGACTGGATCGTGAAATACCGTCACGAGCTGCCGTTCAGCGACCAGATCCCGTCGTTCGACCCGCCGTACCACACCGCGCAGCGCCATCTGCTGATGCGGCTGATCACCCCCGGCCGGCTGCGCGCCAACGAAGAGTTCATGTGGCGCTACGCGGACTCGCTGCTCGACGCGTTCGTCGGGTCGGCGAAATGCGAGCTGATCGAGCAGTACGCCGAACCGTTCACGTTGACCGTCATCGCCGATCTCGAGGGAGTACCCGAGTCAGACCACGACTCGTTCCGTGAGCATCTGTCCACGGTGTCCAACGCGTTGGCGCACAGGCCGCTCGAGTTTCTCTACGAGCGGTTCAGCTCCTACATCGAGGACCGGCGCCGCGAACCGCGGGGCGACGTGCTCAGTGGCCTCGCGACCGCGACGTTCCCGGACGGCTCGACGCCCGACGTCAAGGATGCGGCGTTGATCGCCGCCAACCTGTTCGTCGGCGGCCAGGAGACGACCGTCCGGCTGCTCGGCTTCGCCCTTCGCATGCTCGGCGAGCGCCAGGACCTGCAGAAGCTCGTGCGCGACGACCGCGAGCTGGTGCCGAACTTCATCGAGGAGACGCTGCGACTGGAGAGCCCGCTGCGCAGCCAGTTCCGGATGGCCCGCGTGAAGACGACGCTTGCCGGCGTGGTCATCCCGGCGGGGGGCACGGTGATGCTCCTGCCCGGCGCGTGCAACCGCGACCCGAGAACGTTCGAGAATCCCGGCGAGTTCGACATCCATCGCACCAACGCGCGGCAGCACATCGCATTCGGTCACGGCATCCATACCTGCGCCGGCGCGCCTCTCGCCCGGACCGAAGGTCGCGTGACGCTGGAGCGGTTCTTGGAACGCACCGGCAACATCGCGATCGACGAGTCCGCGCACGGGCCCGCCGACGCCCGCAGCTACGACTATCTGCCGACGTTCTTCCTGCGCGGCCTGCAGAACCTGCACCTGGCGCTGCGCTGATCAGCTCGGCCCACGCCTAGTCAGACTTAGCCCGCTGGGACATGATCAGCCTCGTCTGCGCCATCGAGGTGCCCGCCGTCGCACCGCCGTCGATCGGCATGACGATCCCGGTGATCTGAGCGGCGCGATCGCCCGCCAGGAACACCACGGCGTTCGCGACGTCCTCCGGCTGCGCCTCACGCTGGAGGGGCTGCATGTACTTCAGCACCGGGCCCATGTCGTAGGTCGTGATGCCGGTGCGGATGTGCGCCGGCGTGAGGCAGTTGACGCGAATGTTGTGTGGCGCGAGATCGATCGCCATGCACTTGGTCGCGTGCGCGATCGCCGCCTTCGACGATCGGTAGGCGATCATCCCGGGCCCGGCGTTGACGGCCGCGATCGATGCGTTGTTGATGATCACTCCGCCGCCGTTGTCCTTCATGTGACGGGCCGCCTGCTGGGCTCCGGCGACGACGCCGAACAGGTTGACGTTCATGATCCGCGTGAAGTCGGCGAAGTCGTCGTCCAGCAACCGCGTCATCGAGCTCCCGATGCCGGCGTTGTTGAACATGATGTGCAACCCGCCGAACCGGCTGACGGCGAAGTCGACGACAGCCTGCACCTGCGCGAGATCGCTGACGTCGGTCGGATGAAAGGCGGCGGCGTCGCCGAGCTGCGCCGCGAGCGCCTCTCCAGACTCGGCGTCGACGTCGGCGATGACGACCTTCGCGCCTTCGGCGACAAGCGCCTGCACTGCGGCACGCCCGATGCCCCCGGCGCCACCGGTGACGATGGCAACCTTTCCTGCGAGCTCTTCCGGTTGCATGCACGGACCCTACGACCCGCGGGCGTACGCCTCCATGCGGCCGGCCATCTCCCGGACGAAGGACTCGACGGTCGCCTGCGCACGCCGGCTCCACCTGGCGGGCGGGGGTTCTACGCTGCGGCGGTGACCTCGTGCCCGTCCTGTGGCAAGGAGAACCCCGCGGAGGCCCGGTTCTGCCTGCACTGCGGCACTGCCATGGCAACGGTGACGCCGACCGTGCACGAGGAGCGCAAGGTCGTGACGATCCTCTTCGTGGACCTCGTCGGGTTCACGTCCGAGTCCGAGCGGCTTGACCCGGAGGACGTGCGCGCACTGCTGTCGCCGTACTACGAACGAGTCCGCGCCGAGCTCGAGCATTTCGGCGGCACGGTGGAGAAGTTCATCGGCGATGCCGTCATGGCGATCTTCGGTGCGCCGGTCGCGCACGAGGACGACCCCGAGCGTGCCGTTCGGGCGGCGCTCGCGATCCGCGACTGGGCGAGCGAAGACGGTGGCGTGCAGCTGCGGATCGGTGTCAACACGGGCGAGGCATTGATCTCCCTCGGTGCGCGACCCCTCGAGGGCGAGGGCATGGCCGCCGGCGACGTCGTGAACACTGCGGCTCGGTTGCAGAGTGCGGCCCCGGTCCACGGCGTCCTCGTCGGCGCCTCCACCTACCGGGCGACCCGTCAGGCGATCGACTACGACGACGCCGAGCCCGTCCTCGTCAAGGGCAAGGCCGCCCCCGTCGCGGTGTGGCGCGCGGTGCAGCCACGTGCCCGGCTCGGCATCGATGTCCCGATCGAGGCAAAGACCGAGCTCGTCGGCCGGGACCGCGAGCTGCGCGTCCTGCGCGAAGCGCTCGACCGGGTCCGCGCGGACCACTCGACCCAGCTCGTCACGCTGGTCGGGGTTCCCGGCATCGGCAAGTCGCGGCTGCTGTTCGAGCTCTGGAAGGTCGTCGAAGCCGAGTCGGACCTCACGTTCTGGCGGCAGGGCCGATCACTCCCGTACGGCGAAGGCGCGTCCTACTGGGCGCTCGCCGAGATGGTGAAGGCGCACGCGGGCATCCTCGAGTCCGATGCGCCGGAGGAAGCGCAGGTCAAGCTCGAGACGACGGTGACTTCCGCACTACCGGATCCGCGCGAGGCCGACTGGGTCGTCCGGCATCTGCGCGCGCTCCTGGGATTCGCCGACGCCCAGGCCAGTGGTGGGGGCGACGCTCGAAGCGAAGCGTTCGCTGCCTGGCGGCGGTTCTTCGAGGCGCTCGCCGAGCAACGCCCCCTCATCACGCTGTTCGAGGACTTGCACTGGGCGGACGACGGCTTGCTGGACTTCGTCGACCATCTCGCCGATTGGGCCGGCGACGTGCCGCTGCTCGTCGTCTGTTCCGCGCGCCCGGAGCTACTCGACCGTCGCCCGGGCTGGGGCGGGGGCAAGCCCAACGCTGTCACGCTGTCGCTGTCGCCGTTGAGCGATGACGACACCGCTCGCCTCCTCGGTGCACTGATGGGACGTCCCGTCGTCGACGCCGAGCTGCTCTTGCGTGCCGGTGGCAACCCGCTGTACGCCGAGCAGTTCGCACAGATGGCGACCGAGGCCGGGTCGGACGCCGGTCTGCCGGAGTCGGTCCAGGGGATCGTCGGCGCCCGACTGGATGCGCTCGGCATCGCCGACAAGCAGCTCTTGCAAGACGCTGCCGTGATCGGCAAGGTGTTCTGGCCGGGTGCGGTCGCGGCGCTCTCCGACTCCGCCGTCGAGGACTCAGCACTGGCGACCGCGATGCACTCCTTGGATCGCAAGCAGTTCATCCGCCGTGAACGTCGGTCCGCCGTCCTCGGCGAGACGCAGTACAGCTTCCTGCACGTGCTGCTGCGCGATGTGGCGTATTCGCAGATCCCCCGCGCTGCTCGTGCCCGCAAGCATGCCCGAGCCGCGGCATGGATCGAGTCGCTCGGCCGCCCGGACGATCACGCCGAGATGGTGGCCCACCACTACCGGCGGGCCTTGGACTTCGCAACGTCGGCGAACCAGGACGTCTCGGAGCTTCGGATCCGCGCCGGGAAGGCGCTGCGGGCAGCGGGCGACCGGGCGCTCGTGCTGAATGCGTTCGACGCCGCGGCTGACGCTTATCGGGACGCGCTCGGTGTGCAGGAGAGCCAACCCTCCGAGGAGCGCGCCGAGCTCACGCTGTCGTTGGGCATCGCGTTGGCCCGCATCGCCGACCGAAGCGCCGCGGAGACGTTGGATGCGGCGCGCCTCGAGCTCCTCAACGCGGACATGCCGACCCGGGCAGCGGTTGCTGACGCTGAGCTCGCGCAGCTGTCGTGGCTCCGCGGCGACCACGACGGGTGCATCTTCCACAGTGAGCGCGCGTACGACGCGGTGCGGCGGGAGCCGGCTTCCCCGGAGAAGGTCGAGATCATGTCCTCGCTCGTGCGCTTCCAGATGCTCGCCCGGCGGATGGACAGGGACATTGCCGCGGCCGCGTTGGACATGGCTGAGTCCCTCGGACTCACCGAGCAGCGGGCGAACCTGCTTGTCACGATCGGGTCGGACGCCTCCGATGTTGGCGACAGCTCCGGCGTGCCGATGCTGGAACGTGGGCTGGCGCTCGCGATCGAGCACCACTACTACTGGGTAGCCAACCGCGGGTACGCCAACCTGGCCGTCTACCTCGAGCTCGCCGGTGATCTGCGCGGGTCCGTCGCGAAGGGCCGAGAAGCGGCGCTAGCGGCCCGCCAACTCGGCACCGCCGGGCTCATCCGCTGGTCGGAAGCGAACCTCGCCACCGCCCTCGTTGGTCTCGGCGACTGGGACGTGGCGGGGCGGATGTTCGACGAGTTCGCGGCACGCTCGGAGGAGCTCGGGCCGCATTACCTGGACTCCATGATTCACGTGCACCGCGCGGCGATCCGACTCGCGCGCGACGACATCGCGGGTGCGCTCGCCGATCAAGCGCTGGCTGAACGACGCAGCGCCGAAGCAAAGGACCCTCAGCTCGTCGACAACGTTCGCGCCGTGTCGGCGTACCTGTTCGCCGAGCTCGGACGGCCGGAGGATGCTCGGCGACCTCTCGACCAGGTGCTCGCGACCGACACCGCGACGAGCAGGGTTGCTGGGCCACTGCGCGTCGACCTGGCGGTCGCCGCGCTGCAGGTCGAACGTGCAGAAGCCGCCAGCCGCTGGTTCCGCGCAACACCCCCCGGCCTGTGGCGGACAGCGGCGTTGTCCGTGCTCACCCGTGAGTTCGCCGAGGCGATCCGCTTACTCGACGCGGCGGGGGCTCGCCCGACCGCCGGATTGGTCCGACTGACGGCAGCCCGCGAGCTCGTCCGGCGCGGTGACCGGGCGGCGGCCCAAGATCTCCTCGAGCCGGCGCGGTCCTTCTACTCCTCGGTTGGCGCGCGCCGCTTCCTGCGACTCACCGCGGAGCTGATCGCGGCATAACGGCGCCACGCTGGATGGCTACGGCGGGGGCGAACGAGCCGGCCTGTAAGCCGGGGACAGTCAGGATCCGACGCGGTAGGCCGCTGACCTGCGCGTTTACCCCTTTCAAGATCGCCCGGGCCGTCGTTGGGCCGTCACGGCTTTGATCTTGGTCGGCAGAAGCCGCTTGCGGATGCGGCCGAGTGCTATCAGAATGCAAGCATGGCGAACATGTTGGTGCGGGGGCTGCCCGACGACGTGCACGAGGCATTGCAGCAGCGCGCCGCGCGCAGTGGCCAGTCGCTGCAGCAGTACCTCGTCCTCGAGCTGACTCGGTTGGCCGACCGCCCGACGCTCGAGGACCTGCTCGACCGCATCGACAAGCGCCGCGGCGGTCGAGTGGGTCTCCGCCAGGCGGCGAAGGACATCGCCGCCGAACGCGCCGCCCGGTGATCGTGGTCGACGCCTCGGTCCTCGCGAACGTGTTGGCCGACGATGGCATGGACGGCCGTCGCGCTCGCGCGGAACTGCGGCAAGCCGGCGACGTGTCGGCCCCGGATCTCGTGGACGTCGAGACGGTTGCCGTCCTGCGGAAGCGTTGGCTCGACAAGACTCTCACCGCTCACCGGTTCGCAACCGCGGTCGAGGATCTGCAGGCCCTCGACGTGCAGCGGTTTCCAGCACTGCCGTTCATGCGCCGGGCATACGAGCTGCGGACGAATGTGACGCCGTACGACGCGGTCTACGTCGCTCTCGCCGAGGCGTTGGGATGCGAGCTGGTGACGACGGATGCGCGGTTGGCGAAAGCATCCGGACCTCGCTGCGCGATCCGGGTGCTGTAGCCGACGGCCTGGCGCTTAGCGCTCGACGACCACTCCCCCGCTACGGGTCCCGCCGGTGACCCGCAACAGCGCCGCCTCGACGACCGAACGCGTCCGGTCCTCGGAGTCGGGCCACAGGTGTGCGTAGGTGTTGAGCGTCTCCTCTGCGGATGCGTGGCCGAGACGTTTCTGGACGACCTTGACGCTCTCGCCGCCGTCGATGAGCAGCGACGCGTAGTAGTGGCGAAGCTCGTGGAAGTGCGTGCCCTTCGGCAGCCCCACCGCAACCAGGGCAGGCGACCACACGGCGCGATGGAACCAGGTCCGGCTGATGGGGCCGCCCTTGCCGTTGGCGAACACCAGCTCGTGCGCGTGCCCTTTCTCGTCGAGCGCGGGCGCGGGCTCCACGTTCTTGAAGTGCTCGGTCAGCGCGGTCAGGACCGAGTCCGGGACCGGCACGGTCCGGTAGCCGGCGTTCGTCTTGGGCGGCGCAAGGTACGGCTGGCGTCGCGCGAGCAGCACCAGCTGCGCGTCGACGACGATGTGTCGACGCAGGAAGTCCACGTGGTCGCGGCGCAGCCCGAACAGTTCGCCCTGGCGAAGACCGGTAGCGGCCGCCGCGAGCATCAAAGCGTGGTACCGATCCGGGACTGTCGCCACGAGCCCGGCTACAGCTTCGTGCGGCAGCGGCACAACCTCGCGCGGTGGGGGCTTCGGAAGTGCGATCCGGTCACACGGGCTGACTCCGATGATCCGATCGGCGACAGCCGCGCGCATCACCATGCGGAGGACGGCGTAGACGGTGCCGACCGTCGAGGGGGCGAGAACCGCGGCGCGACCTTTGACGAAGGCCTGCACCTCTGACCGCGTGATCGAGGCCAGCGGTCGTCGGCCGAGCGTCGGCAGGATGTGGTTGCGCAGATGCGAGTCGAAAGTATCGACGCTCGAGGCTCGGTGGACCTGCGCCGCCTGCCACTGCTTCGCGTACTCGGTCAGCGTGATCCGGCCAGCGGCAGGGTCGACGTACAGACCGCGGGACTTGTCCGACTCAACGCCGACGAGGAACTGTTCGGCGTCGAGCTTGCGGGCGAAGCTGCGCGACCGCTCGCGTCCGTCGGGATCGAACCAGCGCGCCCGCCAGCGGTCGCCACGTCCGTAGCGGTCCGTCCGTACACGCTTGCCGTCGGCGTCCCGTTCCCAGCGGTCCTCGATGTGCGCCATGACGATCTTGCTCCTCTTCGGCGGCGGCGTTTGGACGATCGTCGCGTGTCGTGCCGACGGTTGCGGGCGGCTTCCACAGCGCGCAGTCGGCTACCGAACCTCGGCTTCGACCCGTCCCGCGGCGATGAAGGCATCAAGATCCGCGCTGCTGATCCGAAGGTGCCGGCCGACCTTGAGGTACGGGATCCGCCGCTGGGCGACGAGTCGGCGGATGAACCGGACGGAGGTGCCGAGTCTGTCGGCCGCCTGGGCGGCGGTCAGGAGGCTGTCCATGGCGTGGTCCCTTCCTCGAACTCGAGCACCGGTGTACTGGCCGCGGTTGCCCTGGGAGTTGCCCTCAGAGTTGCCCCGGCCGATTTGGCCTATCAGCGCTGCCTTGTCCAGAACGTTGTCCGCGACCTTGTCCGCTCGTGTTTCCCGGATCGCTTGCGAGGCGTCGCACATCGGCAAACGGGTGGTTGCCACTCGCGCAGCCTTCCGGTCGCCCCGGCCGGAGCGTGGTGCCTCGCACGGATGCGGCGTGCCGCCCCGTATACGCAGCGCTAAGCGGCCCTGGCGGCCGCGACGGCGGCGGTCCAGACTCCGCTTCGCGGAGGGCCCGACCGAGGGCCGGCGAGTTGATGCAACTGTGTGCCGTATTCGATCTTGCTTTTGTTGATCTTGGTTTCTTGTTTTGCTTGGTGTCTTGTTTTCGTTCCTTGTTGATCTTGTTCTTGGTTCCTTCGTTCCTTGTTGATCTTGGGTCTTGTTGATCTTGATTCGCGGCCGCCGGCGGCGCTTGCCCGCTCCCCCCACCCGGCGGCACGCTGATCGCATGTTGGACGTGCAGGCCAGCGCGCCAGATCTCACCGCGCTGCATCTCGACGTCTACGACACCCGCAACGGGCCGTGGAACCCCGAGCACGGCGAGATCGAGGTGCCTGACGACTGGGAGTTCCTGCCGTCCGGCGACGCCTGCCTCACCCGCACCGTGAAGGCCGCGGGCAGCTACTGGCTGTGCTGGCAGCCACGCGGCCGACATCGCGACCACCGCCGGCTGCTCGGTCTGTGGGCACCGGCCCAGTCGATACGCGCCGCTGAGCAGCGTGCGAAGCAGACAGCGGACAAGCGCGCCGCAGCGCGGACCGTCAACGCAACGCTCGATCACGTGCACGGCAGGAGGTGCGATACCGGGAAGAGCTGCATGCCGCCGTGCTGGCGTTCCTGGGCTTCGCTCCCGAACACGCCGCGCTCGCCGAGCAGATCGCCTCTGACACCGCGGCACGCGCAGCGGTCGTGGGCAGCGGCCGCGTCGGCCGTACCCGGCTGCTCAGCCTCGAGGAACGCGCGCGACTGGCCGCCCGTGCCCACATCCGCCACCGCTTCACGACCTACGAGGACAAGCTCAACCGCATGCCCTTCGCGGCCTGGGACGAAGACGACCTCTACCGCGAGATCAAAGGAGCCGCGCACGAGGCCGTCGACGACTTCCTCGAGCAACACCGCAGCCGCTAGGGCAATTGCCCTAAGACTTGCCCTGCGCTTGCCCTCAAGATCATCGCTACCAACAAGTCCGGATTGCCGCTAAGTAACACCGCGATATGCGGGTGACCGCCGTGCGAATTGTTCACATCAGAGCCGGCGCTATCGGTCGCGCCGGACGTGCATGATGAGCCGGTGCCAGAACGGGCCGTCCGGCCATCCGAGATCGTCGCCCTCGTCGCCGCAATGCCCTCCATCAGCGATGCCGTAGATCAGTTCGAGGCCGAATGGGGCGAGGACGAACCGGGTCTGTATCTCTACGTCGATGTGATCTGGGACTGGCTCGACCCGCTACTCGAAGCCGGGCGCGACATCGATCCAGCCTTGTTCGGCTGGATGGAAGGTCTCGCCACGTCGCCGGAACAAGCGACGCGGACCTTCCTGAAGGTTGGTCTTCTGGAGGTCATGGGTGACAACCCGCGATGGTTGGAGAGATTGCGAACCCAAATGGGCCCGGCGACAGTGTTGGCCTCCATCGAGATCGAGGCGTTCTGGGGTCGTCCCGAACCTGAGCACCGATAGGTGCCGTTGCCTGGCAGCCGGGTCAGACTGACTACGTGGCGCTGACGTTCACAAAAGTACTCCCGCTGCCGGGCGGCGGATACGGCGCACGCTGCACCTGCGGATGGTTTGAGAGCGGCCCACACGATGAGACGGCAATCGACACGATTGTCGACGATCACGCCGAAGGTCGCAGGCCGCAGAACGGCGGCAACAAGATCGTCGGCCGCGGTCGTCCACTGCCGTGAAAGCGCCGCTTAACTACGTCCTCAAGCTCGGCCGGCCACGCAGTTAACGGCACATACACAGTGCTCTTTCCTGGCGGCTGTTACCCGGTCTGGTCGGGCGCGTAGAGGGCGTCCTCGACGCCAAGCTCTGTCGCGAGCTCGCGAGCTCTGACGGCCGTCCCCGTCCGACCGAAGTGGTCGGATGCCGCGAGCGCCGCGACCACTCGTCCGGTGAACTCCGGTAGCGACCAACTAGTCGGATCATCATCTTCGCCCGCGGCGGCGATCATGCCGGGTGTGCTCGTCGGTGGTGGCCATAGCGACAGCACGGTCACTCGGTGAGGCCGGAGATCCTCCGCCATGTCCGCGGTCATCCGATCCAGCGCCGCCTTCGCAACGCCGTACGGCAGGACGGCTCCGATCCGAGCAATTGCCCCTGCCGAGGAGATGTTCACGATCAGCCCGCCACCCCGACTGATCATGGTGGGTGCCGCAGCGGCTGACGCCACGAAGTGCGAGCGCAGGCCAACATTAAATAGGTCGTCCCACATCTGCGGCGAAACTTCCCAGAACGGGGTACCGGTGAACAACAGTTGCAGGTCGGGAATCGCCGTCGCGTTGTTCACCAACACATCCAGGCGTCCGAGCTCACGCCCGATCTGCGCCAGAACATCGTGCACCTGCGCGTCCTGGCGGTGATCGCACACAGCGGCGATACCGACACCCCCTGCCTCGGTGACGAGGTTCGCAGTGGCCCCCACCGCCTCGGCCGTCCGACCCGTCACGACCACAGTCGCCCCGGCCTCGCCGAGCCCCACAGCGACGCCACGGCCCATCCCTCTGCTTGCGCCGGTGACTAGCGCTACATGTCCGGTCAGGCGACCCATCCGTCAATCCTGACAGCGTTGCAATGACCCACTGAGACCGAGGCCGCGAGAACGGCAC
>JAICMG010000218.1 GCA_025929365.1 Frankiaceae bacterium | reverse complement strand
GAGTCACCCGGCACGACGAGCCCCGAAGAGCTGATCGCCGCCGCGCACGCCGCCTGCTACGCGATGTCACTGTCCAACGAGATCGCCCAAGCGGGTGGCACGCCGCAGGCGCTCGACGTGAGAGCGGACGTCACCCTCGGTGCCGATCCGAATGGCGGCTTCGCGATCACCGGCATCAAGCTGACCGTGGAGGGCGAGGTCGACGGACTCGACGCAGCCGGGTTCGAAGCTGCCGCACAGAAGGCCAAGGTCGGCTGCCCGGTGAGCAAGGCACTCACCGGAACGACGATCACGCTGGAAGCGTCGCTCGCTTAGCGATGCCGCGAACGTCATCGACGGTCGACCCGGTCGCCGGGTGGATTCGCGACGCACGGCGCATCACCGTGCTGACCGGTGCCGGCATCAGCACCGACTCCGGCATTCCTGACTTCCGGGGCCCGAGCGGTGTCTGGACCCGTGACCCGAAAGCCGAGCGGCTCGCGACATTGGACACCTACCTCAACGATCCTGACGTACGGCGTGAGGCGTGGGCAAAGCGGCTTGCACACGAGGCGTGGACGGCAAAGCCCAACGCCGGGCATGAGGCGCTGGTCGCCCTCGAGCGCGCCGGAAAGCTGCGGGCCCTGGTCACCCAGAACGTCGACGGGCTGCATCAGCGGGCCGGGTCGAGCGACGAGCTCGTCATCGAGATCCACGGCACCATCTGGTTCGCCGAATGCATGGCGTGCTGGGATCGGCACCCGATGGCGGCGATCCTCGACCGGGTCCGCGCCGGTCAGTCCGACCCGCGATGCGAGCGGTGCGGCGGGATCATCAAGTCCGCGACGATCTCCTTCGGTCAGGCGCTGAAGGAAGACGTGATCCAGGCCGCGATCGAGGCGGCTTCCGACTGTGACCTCTTCCTGGCGGTCGGCACCTCGCTGACGGTGCACCCGGCAGCCGGCCTGTGCGATGTCGCAGTGAGAGGCGGCGCGCGCCTCGTGATCGTCAACGCGCAAGAGACGCCGTACGACGACCTGGCGGACGCGGTAGTCAACGAGCCGATCGGCGAGATGCTCCCGCAACTTGTCGGTGTCTGACGCGTAATAGGGGCCTGAGACACGGACAAGTTGGCGGCGTTACTGTCCCTGCATGAAGGTCCCGCTGCTTTCTTCCGACTTCCTCGACCGCGCCGAGACGGTGTACGCCGATCGCGTCGGCGTCATCGACGAGCCGACCTCCGAGGACTCCCTCGGCGAGCTCACGTACGGCGAGGTTGCGCGTCGCGTTCGGGCGCTTCAGGCGGGTCTGGACGAGCTCGGGGTCGGTGCCGGCGAGCGGGTCGCGGTCGTCTCACCCAACTCCGCGCGGTTGCTCGAGCTGTTCTACGCCGTACCGAGCTCCGGACGCGTGCTCGTCCCGATCAACTTCCGGTTGCGCACCGAAGAGGTCGAGTACATCGTCGAGCACTCCGGCGCATCGGTCCTGCTCGTCGACCCGGAAACCAACCAGGACATCCCGACCGTCACGGCCAAGCACCGCTTCTTGCTCGGCAAGGAGAGCGACGACGCGCTGCTGCGCGTCGACCGCGAGCCCGAGCCCTGGGGGGACGCGAGCGAGGACGCGACCGCGACGATCAACTACACCAGTGGCACCACCGCTCGCCCGAAGGGCGTCCAGATCACCCATCGAAACATCTGGGTCAATGCGATGACGTTCGGCCTGCATGCCGGCGTCAGCGACTGGGACGTCTACCTCCACACGTTGCCGATGTTTCATGCCAACGGCTGGGGGATGCTCTACACGACCGCCGGGCTCGGCGTTCCGCAGGTCGTCCTCCGCAAGGTCGACGGGACCGAGATCCTGACCCGTGTCGGCAAGCACGGTGTCACGCTGATGTGCGCCGCACCCGCCGTGGTCAACGCGGTGCTCGACGCCGCACCGGGCTGGGAGGGTCCGGTCCCCGGTCGCGACCGGATTGCCCGGGTAATCTGCGCCGGCGCGCCGCCGCCGTCGAAGACGATCGAGCGGATCGAGGAAGAGCTCGGCTGGGAGTTCTGCGAGATCTACGGCCTGACGGAGACCTCGCCGTTCCTCACCATCAACCGGCGCCAGCGCGAGGACGGCGACAAGCCGATCGCCGAGATCGCCCGCGCGATGTCGCGTGCCGGCGCGCCCGGCATCGGCGTGCAGCTGTGCATCAGCGAAGCCGGCGAGGTGCTCGCGCGTTCCAACGTGGTGCTCGAGGGCTACTGGCAGCAGCCCGACGCCACCGCAGACGCGCTCGAAGGTGGCTGGTTCCACACCGGCGACGGCGGCTCGATCGACGAGCAGGGCTACCTCACGATCTCCGACCGCAAGAAGGACATCATCATCACCGGTGGCGAGAACGTCTCCTCCATCGAGGTGGAGGACTGCCTGTACGCGGCGGCGGGCGTCGCGGAATGTGCGGTGATCGGCGTACCGGACGAGAAGTGGGGCGAGACCATCAAGGCGATCGTCGTCCGCGCCCCCGGCGCCGAGTGCACCGAGGCGGACCTGATCGCCCACTGCAAGCAGCGAATGGCGGGCTACAAGGCGCCGACCTCGATCGACTTCGTCGAGACGATCCCGCGGACCGCGACCGGCAAGGTGCAGAAGTTCAAGCTCCGCGAGCCGTACTGGAGTGGCCGCGCCCGCCAGGTCAACTAGGCCGGGATCGGGATCAGATCCGGCGCGACATACGCGCTGCGGGCAGCCTCGCTGGCCAGCGTCTGAGAGCGGTAGTGATGAAGCAGCAGCCGCTTGTCGAACAGCCAAGGGGCGCCCTCCAGCAGCTCCTCGAAGCTGCGGGGCCTTCGGGCTGCCCGAATATGGCCGATGATCCGCAGCCAGGCCGACGTCACGGTCTGGTTGTACTTCTGCGGCGTGCCATGAGCCGTGGCGATCGCGCGGATGCTGGCCGACACCACCTCTTCGGCCGCCTCCAGCGCGCCCGTCGACTGCAGCGCGAGCCACGCGAGCCGGAGGTGTTCACGATGCCCGAATCCCGCCGGCGGGCGACCGGCCCGGACGGCGGCCAGCCACTGCTCGTCGGTCTGTTTCATTTCCTCATCATCACCTTAGGTGGCTCTCAATATGCTGACCGGCGTGCCGTCACTGCCCTCCTATGACCTTCGCACCCACACGCTCGACAACGGGCTGTCGGTGATCGTCAGCGAGGACCGGCTGGCGCCGGTCGTCGCCGTCAACATCTGGTACGACGTCGGCTCCCGCCACGAGACGCTCGGCCGCACCGGCTTCGCGCATCTCTTCGAGCACCTGATGTTCCAGGGCTCGGCGAACGTGGGGCGCGGGGAGCACTTCGCGGTCGTCAACGGGGCCGGGGGCACCTTGAACGGGACGACCTGGTGCGACCGCACCAACTACTACGAGACGCTGCCCTCGCACCACCTTGCGACGGCGCTGTGGCTCGAGGCGGACCGGATGGGCAGCCTGCTAGAGGCGCTCGACCAGGACAACCTCGACAACCAGCGCGAGGTCGTGAAGAACGAGAAGCGCCAGACGCGGGACAACCAGCCGTACGG
>JAICMG010000130.1 GCA_025929365.1 Frankiaceae bacterium | reverse complement strand
GCAGCCGCCGACGCACCGGCCGGTGTCGTCGACCAGCTCGCGGTGGTTACAGCCGAGGCACTTGCCTAGCTCGTACCTCGCAGAGTCCGGAACCTGCGGAACCTCCGGAACGGTGCAGGTCAGCGGGGGTGTCTCGGGTTCCGGCTGGCGGACGGGTTCCGGAACCTCGCCAGCGAGCGGAACCTGGATAGGGGCGTCTGACCTGCGCGGTTCCGCGGGTTCCGCAGGTTCCGCTTGTCCAGCGGTGGGGGCCAGGTATCGGGACCATGCGTCCCACAAATGCTCGCGGCGGTAGCCCTGCAACGCCTTGCCGTCGACCTTGACCTTCGTCGAGGTGATCTCGTAGGCGTGCAGTCGGCGGGCGAGGCCGCGGGCGTCCAACGGCTTGCCGCGCAGGTCCGACCAAGGCGACTCGTCCAGGGCGTGCAGCCGGTCGAGGATCGTCTCGGTTGCGAGCGCTTCGGGATCGTCGGTGAGTTCGTAGACGGTACGGAGGTCGGCGAGTAGCCGCGTACCGAGCGATGCCTCGCGGGAGGCAGCGACCTTGACGAGCTCGACGCAGGCAGCGCGCGCGGTGTCGGGCCAGTGGCCACCGGCTGCGTCGGCGATGACGAGGAGCGGCTCCCATACGTCGGCGGGCCGGTCCTCGACACCGGCCGGCATGTCCGGCCAGGCGTTCGTGACCTCCGTACGTACGGCATCGGTCCAGGCCACAAGACGGTCGCGCAACGCCTCGCCGTCCGGAGCGTGCAGCCGACGCCGGAACGGCTCGATTCGCTCACCCGGTGCCCGCCGGCGCATCCGCACGATCACGCTTCGCGACATCAACGTGTCGGGCAGATCACCCAGCCCGGCTAACGCAACCGCGGCATAGACAGGGAATCTGACAACGTCGTGACGTGGCCCGACGCACCGCGGGATCGTTGCGCCCTTCCGGTGCCCGGCGTTCAGCAACGCTCGCAGATCCTCGGCACCGTCGTCCGACCCGCGACGACTGAACACCGCGTCGACCTCGTCCATCAGCAACGTCGGCCGCTCGGTCTCGATCGAGCGGAACACGGCCGCGGGCGACGCCGACAAGACCGACATCGGTCGCGGCGTCAGCAGCTCGAGCACCTCGAGTGTCCGGGTCTTTCCGGAGCCGGGTTCAGGGCTGAGCAACGCTAGACGCGGACTGTTCTCCCCCGAGTCGACGAGGTGCGCGTGCGCGGCCCACAAGGTCACGGCCGTCAGCGCCGCGCCGGTCGGGAAGGCGACGAACCGCGCCAGGAACGCCCGTACGTCGTCGAGCAGCCGGTCGCCGGTCACGCCGCGACCACGAAGTCAGAGAGCCGCTGAAGACGCGCCTCAGCGTCACGCCGTCGATCGAGCTGCTCGAGGTAGGCGACCACCTCGGGTGGAAAGTGCGCGACACGGCGAAGGTGCCGCTCCGCGTCAGACTCGCGCCATACAGTGGGCCCTGTCGGTGTGGTGTCGACGATTCGGGCCGGTTCGCCGTTGGTAGCGGTGGGCCGGCTTTGTCGTCCGGGCGGCGCGGTCAAGCGGCTGAGCTCGGCTCGTGGCGACCAGCCTCAAGCCAGGAGAGCACGTCGGAGCGGCGGTAGAGCACGCGTCTCCCGGCTTTGATGTAGGCCGGTCCACTCGACACGTGCCGCCAGAATTTCAAGGTTGCCTCTGGCCGGCGCAGGAGAGCGGCGGTCTCGGTCGCGGTGAGGAAGTCGTCCTCCATCGCGCATTCCTTCCTGTCGGTATTGGCTGGCTAGGTAGGAATGGTGCGTGTGGAGGCTTGCGCGGTCAAGCCAAAACGGCTACGGTCGCTTCCGCTTAGGAATGGAGGCAGAATGCCGCGTCCGAATCCACCTCGAGCCGTTGCCGAGGAGGAACACCTCGCAGAGCGCATCGCCTATGAGCGCGAGCGGCTGGGCATGTCCTACGAGGGACTGGCCAAGCGCATGACGGACCTGGGGTGTCCGATCAATCAGTCGGCGCTTTACAAGATCGAGAAGGGCTCGCCGCGGCGTCGCATCACCTACGCCGAGGCCGTCACGCTGGCGCGGGTGTTCGAACTCTCGCTCGAGGAGCTGTCGGTACCACCGGCCTTGGCGCTGAACACAGAGGTCACTGAGCTCCTCCGCAAGTGGGAGGAGTGCCGCGACTCGATCAGCACGCTGGGCGCCGAGCTCATGCGGATCCAGAGCGAGATCGTCGCGGTGGTGAAGGCCCATCCCGACACCGAGGATGCGGTGCGCGCGGCGCTCGAGACCTACTTCCGCCGGATCGCGCCGGATCGCGATCCGGCGCAGCTCGTCGACTACTGGGCGATCAACCTCGCCGGTGCCGACCACGACCGGCTCACGGCCCATAGCGCGAAGTACCTTCCGCCTGATCTGGCGGCGAAGTTCGGCCTCGTCGAGAAGGGGGTGCGCGGTGGCAAGCGTCGCAAAAAGACCTGACGGACAGTGGCGGGCGCGTTACCGCGACGCCGGAGGTAAGGAACACTCCCGCCATTTCGATCGCAAGGTCGATGCGCGGCGCTGGCTCGACGAGGTTACGACCGCGATCGTCACCGGCAACTACGTGGACCCGAAGACCGCCAGAACGACGGTCGCGGAGTGGTGCGACACCTGGCTCGCGGGTTACAAGAACCGCCGCCCGACGACGGTGCGAGCCGCGAAGGCCGCGATCTCTCTCGCGAAGGCGGACTTCGGGGCGATGCCGCTGTCGGCCGTCCGCCCGTCACACGTCCGGGCGTGGGTGACGAGACTTCAAGACGCGGGGTACGCCCCAAGCACGATCTACGCCGACTATCGCAAGGTCGCGCTGATCTTCGCCGACGCGGTTCATGACGGCCTGATCCCAAGGTCCCCCTTCTCGCGTCGTACCTCGCCGGGGCCGGCCAAGCAACGCGCCTTCGTCGCCACAACCGATCAGGTGTGGGCGTTGCACGATGCCATGCCAGAGCACTTGCGCGCCGCGGTCCTGCTCGGCGCATTCGTTGGTCTGAGGACGGGGGAGGCGTGCGGCCTGCGGGTATCTGACGTCGACTTCATCCGCGGCGTCGTCCATCCAGCGGTGCAGTACCCGGCGCTCGAGCTGAAGACCGACGCCTCGAGGACACCCGTCCCGATCCCGCAGGAGCTCGCGTTGCACCTGTCCGCGCATGTGGCTGCGTACAGGTCCGACTTCGTCCTCACGGATGCGATCGGGCATCAGTGCGCGCCGCGGTCGTTGGTGCGGGCTGTCGATGGCGCCCGGAAGAAGGTGGCAGGGCTGCCAGCCGACTTCCGATTCCACGATCTACGGCACTATTTCGCATCTCTCCTGATCGCGCACGGCGCCGACGTGAAGGTTGTCCAGGCCCGGCTAAGGCATGCGAGCGCCACGACGACGCTCAACACGTACTCGCATCTTTGGCCGGACTCGGAGGAGGGCACGCGGGCGACCGTCGCCGCAGTTCTCGCCGCTCGTGCGGACTCCCTGCGGACTGACGGGACCGCGGCCAAGCAAAACCGCAGGTCAGAGGCTCAGGAGGCCTGAGAGACCGTGCTCATGTTGAAGTCGTCGACCCGCAGCGCCGGCATCCGGGTGCGGGTGAAGTAGTCGCCGAACTCCCGCGCCAGCGTCTCTTCGGTCCGCCCCACCTCGACGATGCGCTTGAGCATCCCGACCGGGCTCTCGTTGAACCGGAAGTTGTTGACGGCTCCGACGACCTCGCCGCCCTCGACGAGGAACACGCCGTCACGGGTCAGCCCGGTCAGCAGCAACGTCTGCGGGTCGACCTCACGGATGTACCAAAGGCAGGTCAGCAGCAAGCCGCGATCGGTCCCGGCGACGAGGTCCCTCACCGCGCCCGTCGAGTCCGGCGCCGTCATCTCGAGGTTGTCGATCCACGGGGTGAACGGCAGCCCGGTGAGGTCCGCGGAGTGCCGGGTCTGGATGAGGGCCGCGAGTTCGCCGTCGCGGATCCACTCGGTCTCGGAGATCGCGGCCCCGTTGTCGAAGCCCGACGACATCCGGCTCGAGGAGCCGGCAACCACGAACGGTGTGCATTCCTGTCCGGGCATGGCCGGGTCGCCTCGGACGGTCAGCGGTACGTCGGTCAGCCGTTCGCCGACCCGAGTCCCGCCACCGGCTCGGGAGAACACCGACTGCCCCTCGTGCGCGTCGAGGGCACCTGCGCTCCAGTACGCATAGACCATCAGGTCGGCGACCGCGGACGGCGGCAGGATCGTGGGATAGCGCCCGGCCTCCAACGAGATCGTGCGTTGACCCCAGGCGAGCCGACGCTCCACGTCCGCCTCGATCGCGGCAAGGCCGAGCGCGCCGATGTCGGCCGCGCCCTGTCCGCTCCAGGCCGACCGCGATCCGTCGGCGGTACGACCGGTGAGCTCAAGCCGCACCCCGGACTGGGCGTGGCGCCGCCGCAGCCCGGTCGAGGTGCCGAGATAGACCGTCCCGATCGAATGCTCGGCGTAACCGAAGCGCCCCTGGCCGGCGCCGCGTGCGCCCTCGAAGATCTCGCCCAGCCACGATGCGATCCCGCCGAGCGCCGCAACCGGGGCGTCGGCCGGTGCGTCGTCCCAATCCGCGGATGATGCCGCTTCGATGAGCGGGGCTGCATCGTCTGCGACGGAAGAAGTGCGAGCCGTCGCTTCCGCCTCGCGCGCCAACGCCTCGACCTGGTCGGAGGAGATGACGTTGCGACTGACCGATGCCGCCTTTGTTCCGTCGGCGTCGTTGATCGTGGCGATAACGGTGACGTCGAGCGTCTCCGTCACGCCGTTTGTGGTCAGCGTGTTGTTGGCCCACCGCAGGTTGGTCGCGGCGGCGTTTGTCGCGATCACCACGCAGCCGTCCGCCTTGCTCGTGGCAAGCGCCCGCTCGACTGCTTCCTGCGGCCCGATCCCGGCGCTCACGAGCCGGCCTCCTGGGTGGCGTTGAGGATGTTGACGCCGGTGAACAGCGCCGCGGGGCAGCCGTGGCTGACCGCTGCAACCTGTCCCGGCTGGCCCTTGCCGCAGTTGAAGGCGCCGCCCAGCACGTACGTCTCCGGCCCGCCGACCGCGGCCATCGATCCCCAGAAGTCGGTGGTCATCGACTGGTATGCCGCGTCGCGCACCTGCCCGGCGATCCGACCGCTCTTGATTCTGAAGAATCGCTGGCCGGTGAACTGGAAGTTGTAGCGCTGCATGTCGATCGACCACGACTTGTCGCCGACGACGTACAGCCCCTTCTCCACGCCGGCGATCAGCGCCTCCGTCGACGGCCCGCCGGCAACCGGCTGCAACGACACATTCGCCATCCGCTGGATCGGGACATGCATGGGGGAGTCGGCGAAGGCGCAGCCGTTAGACCGCGCGATCCCGGACAGCGCCGCGGTCCGCCGGTCGAGCTGATAGCCGACGAGCGTGCCGTCCTTCACCAGGTCCCAGGTCTGAGCTGCGACGCCTTCGTCGTCGAAGCCGACCGATGCGAGGCCGCTCTCGGCCTGCCGGTCACCCACGACGTGCATCAGGTCACTGCCGTAGCGCAACGAGCCGAGTTTGTCGGGGGTCGCAAAGGACGTCCCGGCATAGTTCGCCTCATAGCCGAGCGCGCGGTCGAGCTCCGTGGCGTGGCCGATCGACTCGTGAATCGTCAGCCACAGGTTCGACGGGTCGACGACCAGGTCGTAGCGACCGGGCTCGACCGACGGTGCCTGTGACTTCTCGGCGAGCCACTCGGGCAGCTGAGCCAGCTCGCCGTCCCAGTCGTAGCCGCCGGTCATCCACTCCCAACCGCGACCGACCGGCGGAGCGATGGTGCGCATCGTCTCGAAGCGGCCGGATGCCTCGTCCACCCACAACGCCGTGAGCTGGCACTGCAACCGCACGCGCTGCTGTGTCGTCATCGTGCCGGCGAGGTCGGCGAAGAACTTGTTCTCCCGCACCTGTTTGAGGCTTGCGTCAGCGTGCTTGACGATGTCGGCCGCAAGCAGCCGGCTCGACCATTCCGCAAGCAGTGCGATTCGCTCGCCCTCCCCGATGGTGAAGGGATCGACCTCGTACGCCGACACCCACGTCTGCTCGCCGTGGGAGGGCTCGGGTGCGAGCTCGATCCGCTCGCCGGTCACCGGCTTGGACACCGTGGCGACATCGACCGCGCGGTCGACGAGAGCGCGTGCTGCGGCGGGATCGATGATCGACCCGCCGGCGAAACCCCACGTGCCGTCGTGCACCACACGCACCGCAAGGCCGCGCTCGTCGTCGTCGTGGCTGGTCTCCAGCCGCGCGTCGTGCAGGGCGAGGTCCGCGGTGAGGATGCGCTCCACCCGGACATCGGCGTGCTCGAGCTTCAGCTCGCGTGCGCGGGTCAGGACGGCGTCGGCGATCTCGTGGAGCGGGAAGCCGGTGAACTCAGGATCGATCTGATGGAGCATGGAGTACGCGATCCTCTTCTGCGGTCAGCGAGTGGGATCGAGGACGAGCTTCCCCGTCGAGCGGCGAGATCTCAGATCCTCGTGCGCGTGCTTCGCATCGCCAAGTGGATATGTCGCGCCCACGACGGGTGAGAGCTTGCCCTCGGCGACCAGGTCCAGCATCTCGGCCATGGGTTCGTTGATCATGCCGGGCTGACCCATGCAGTTGACCAGCCAGAAGCCGACGACGGTGCGGCTGTTGGTCATCAGGACGCGCGGCTCGATCGGCTTCGGAGGTACCCGCCCTGCCATCCCGTACGTGGCGAGCCGCCCGAACGGGCCGAGCACGTCCAGACTGGCGTCGAAGGCGGTGCCCCCGGTCATTTCGAGCACGATGTCGACCGGCTTCCCGCCGTTCGCGTCACGAAGTGCGCCGGCCAGGTCGTCCGCCCCGCTGTCGACAGTGGCGTCGGCTCCGAGCTGCTCGGCGAGAGCGCGCTTGTCCGCGGAGGAGGCGATCCCGATGACGCGACCGGCGCCCCACAGCTTCGCCAGCTGGATCGCGAGGGTGCCGACCCCGCCGGCGGCCGCGTGCACCACCACGGACTCGCCGTTGGCCATGCGCGTCGACGTGCGCAGCAGGTGCCACGCGGTGAGGCCCTGCACCATCAGCGCGAGCGCCTGCCCGTCGCTGACCGCGTCGGGCAGGTCGAAGCTCAGGAACGACGGTGCGAGGGCGAGCTCGGCGTACCCCCCGGTTCCGACCATCGCGGCGATGCGCCTGCCGTCGGGCAGCGTGCCGACGACCTCGCTGCCCGGCACGAGTGGGAGCTGTGTCGTGGAGAGGTAGGTGTTCTCGGTCTGGTGCGTGTCGGCGTAGTTGACGCCGGCGCCGGACACCGTGACGAGGTCAAATCCGTCGGACGGCGTCGGGTCGGGGACCTCGGCGATCTGCAGAACTTCCGGGCCGCCGTACTCGGTGATCTGGATCGCGCGCACGACCCGACCCTAGAGGAACGGCGGCGAAAGGCGTGCGGTGCTCAGGCCTCGGCCAGAATCCGCTCTTGCGCGTTCGGCACGAGCGCTGTGACGCCGGGCAGCGCCTGGACGACGTGCGGTTCGCGCAGGGCCGCGACGGCCTGCGGTTCCGCGGCAGGGGCCGGCACCGTCACCGGCTCGACCTCAGTCGGCATCGTCCGCACGGACCTGATGAACGCCGAGGTCGGGAGCAGCCCGCGGCCGCGGACCCAGTTGGGCACGCCGTCGATCTCGACCGGGTTGGCTAGCCCGAGGACTGTGGCCACGGTGCGGAGCATGATCCAGAAGTCGAAACGCAGTGAGGCCCGCTGGAGGTAGAACAGATCGAATGGCGGGGCGTCGCGGAGTAGCGCGCTGGAGGCCGTGCTGATCTGCCAAAGCCCGGTGCATCCAGGGCGAACCTGGCGGCGTAGCGCGTCGAAGTCGGCGTCGATCCCTTCGACCTCGTTGGCCTGGCGGGGGCGAGGACCGACGAGGCTCATCGCGCCGAAAGGCACCAAGAGCAGCTGAGGCAGCTCGTCCAGGTGGGTCCGCCGGAGTGTGGAGCAGAGCCAGGGGAGGCGCATCTCGCCGATCTGCAGGTCGTACTTGCTTGCGTAGTGGGGGGTAGACGGCGGGAGCGTGCGAAGCTTCAGGATCCGGAACGAGCCTCCGTTGTGACCCGGCCGAGACTGCACGAAAAGGGGATTCGCGCGAGTCACGACGACGAGCGCAAGCGCGAGGATGGCCACGAACGGGAGGGCGATCAGCGCGAAGAGTGAGCCGAGCACGACATCGACGGCACGCTTGCCCACCGCGGTCACCTGGCTGGGGCCACGGTTCCTGCCCTCGAAATCGGGCAAAGCGGTACTCCTC
>JAICMG010000141.1 GCA_025929365.1 Frankiaceae bacterium | reverse complement strand
GCTGGCGGCGTACCCGCAGGAGACGATGCTGTCCGACCGCCTGTCGATGTACGACGGGTACGGACACTCACTCGAGGAAGCGCTCGCGATCGAAGCCCGGTACGGCAGCGAGGTGGTGGCTGTGGGCCGCGCCGGCGCGGCCCGGTTCGCCGCGGGTGAAGGCCGCGGCGCGCAAGGCGTGTGACTCGCGGCTCAGCGAAGCAACGTGGCATCGCGTACGCATCTCGGGCGCTGAACGCCCGAATTTGGTGAGGCAATGGCACATCGCGTCCCCAAAACGGGCACGGTGTCGCTGTGAAGCGCGTCGACGATGACTTCGAGCGGCTGGTTGCAGGCCTCGACTACCCGATGTATGTGGTGACCACCGCAGTTGATGGTGAGCGCGCCGGATGTCTCGTCGGATTTGCCACGCAAGCGAGCATCGACCCCCCGCGGCTTCTCGTCCTCGTGTCGAAGGCGAACGAGACCTATCGGGTCGCATCGCGGGCGCCGGTGCTCGTCGTGCACTATCTCGGTGTCTACAACCACCAGCTCGCCGAGCTGTTCGGTGAGGAGTCCGGCGACTGGACCGACAAGTTCGACCGGTGCGCATGGGAAGAAGGTCCGAGCGGGGTGCCCGTCCTCGCCGGCGTGCGAGGGTGGGTCGCCGGCCGCGTCCTGGATCGACTCGATACCGGCGATCACGTGGCGCACCTGCTGGAGCCGATCGACGCCGGGTTCGGCGACGCCGGGCCGCCTCTGATGCTGCAACAAGTACGCGATCTGGATCCGGGGCATCCGGCCTGAGAGCGTCCGAAACTCAGCCGAGAATGCCGAGGCTCTCGTCGCGCTTGCCGGCGGCTCGTGCGGTCGCGAAACGCTCCAGCCAGGCCTTCATCTCGTCGCTGCCGTTCTCGTCGGCCCATCGACGCGGGATTGCCGGGAAGGCGTAACCGGCAGGCAGCGGCGGGGGCGGCGGCTGCTCGGAGCGCCGCGTCATCGCTGCTTCGATCGCCGGTTCGAGCCGTCGCTGCTTGGCGTGCATCTGGGCGTCATCGCGGTCCTTGAACGCGGGCAGCACCTCGCGGCCGAACAGCTCGAGGGACTCGCAGATGTGCTCGTGGCGGTTCTTGCCGGACTGCAGGACGAAGATCACCTGGTCGACGCCTGCCGCTTCGAACCGCTCGAGGAAGGACCGGACCTGGTCCGGCGTACCGGTCGCGCCGCGCAGCCCGGTCCGGTCGCCGGCCGCGAGCTTCGCACCGAGTCGCTCCTGCTCGAGCGCTGCATCGATCTCGGGTGAGTACCCGGCCTCGCCGCGGCGGGCGAGGTACTCCGCCCACACGTCGGTCGCCCCCGGCTGGTGTTCGCCGAACACGTAGTAGTGGCCGAGCGAGTAGCCGAAGAAGTTGCCGCCCTCGAGGCCACGGTCGAGCGCAACCCGTTCTTCGGTGTGCACCATCATCTGCGTCACGCACGCGATGTTGGGGTTGACGAAGTGACCGACGGGCACGCACGTGTCGCGCAACGTCTGCTCGTAGTCGCCCACCCACTTCTTCGCCTCTTCCGGGTCGATGAAGGCGAAGGTCAGCGCACCGATCCCTTTCTCCGCAGCGAGCAGGATGGTGTCGCGCCGCGAGCACGCCACCCACAGCGGAGGGTGCGGTCGCTGCATCGGCTTCGGTACGACGTTGCGCGGTGGCATCTGCACGAACCGGCCGTCGACGCCGGTGAAGGGTGTCTCGGTCATGCACCGGATCGCGACCTCGAGTCCTTCAAGCCACGCCTCGCGCTTGGTCGCGGGGTCGACCAGGAAGCCGCCGAGCTCGGCCTCGGAGCCGGACTCGCCGGAGCCGAACTCCACCCGGCCGCCAGAGACCAGGTCGAGGGTGGCTACCCGTTCCGCCGTACGTGCCGGGTGGTTGTAGCCCGGCGCGGTCTGGATGATGCCGTGGCCGAGCCGGATGTCCTTCGTGCGCTGGCTGCACGCGCCGAGGAAGACCTCGGGCGCGGAGGAGTGGCTGTACTCCTCGAGGAAGTGATGCTCGACCTCCCAGACGACGTCGAAGCCGAGCGAGTCGGCGAGCTCGACCTGCTCGAGAGCGTCCTGGAGCAGCCGGTGCTCGTCGCCGTCCTCCCACGGCCGCGGCAGCTGGTGCTCGTAGAAGATGCCGAACTTCATGCTGCGCACCGCTTCATGAGGAACCCAGCGCATGGAACTCCGCGAGCAGGTCACTGCCGTTCGCGCGCTGATGACACCAGTGCTCGACCTCGCGCAGCGTCGCTTCTTTGCCCTGCTCCCGCATCGGGCCGAGGCTCGCGGCGAGCAGCGGCTGCCAGATCCGCTCGATCATCTCGGTCCCGTCGTAGGTCCTACCGCGCTCGCCGACCCAGGCGCGGTCCCGCATCTCGGTCAGCGCGGCGCGCAGGTAGCCGACGTGTGGCGTCTCGTCGGCGCGGATGTAGGAGACCAACCGAGCAGCGGCGCCATCGCCACCGACCAGCTCGGTGTCGGACATCCACGCCTCGGCCCAGGCGAAAGTGTGGAAGGCCGAGATCTCGATGAATAGCACGCGCGTCATCAGCGTGACCATCACCTCGAGGTCGGCGGAGATGTCGCTCGGCAGCAGACGCTCCTTGGCGTTTCCGGCGCCCTGCCCGACACCCATCCGCGCCAGCATCGCGGTGACGTCGACCTCATCACAGGCCCGGTCGAAGGCGATGTCGCGCGCTGCGAACCACATCTCCTTGTGCCCGGCAGCCTCGCCCCAGCCGGCCTCGTCACGGCCGTGTGCCTCGAACAGCCCGCGGCCGAGATGGTCGGTCGCGGTGCCGCGGATGTCCTCGACGAAGTGGCGCTGGAGGTTGCCGGGCTGCAGCAACCGGATGTTGGCGCCGTACCCCTCGACCGTGCCGATGCGGGTCAGCGTCGCCATCAGCGGCTCCGGTACGCCGGCGCGGATCAGGAACTTCGCCTGCTCGACGTTGGGGAACGTCTTCTCCCACCGCTCGAGCGGTACGTCGAGCGGGGCCGTGCCGAACAGCTCGCTGTTCCGCTCGCTCCACGCGGCGATCGCCGCGGTGCGGAACCTGGTCCGGGGCGACAGGTAGGTGCCTTCCTCGTCGAACCCGCCGTGACAGCGGACCCCGCCTGCGACCAGAGGCGCAGCGAACGCGGGATCTGCCAGCAGCTCGGGGAGGGTGAACTCGACCTGCGCGGCTGTCACGGCTCTCCTGTCCGGACCTGGTTCGGTCCCGGCCCTCGGATCATGCCATTGCCACCTGGCAACGCTCTATGGTCGTCAGCTGGCAATGGCGTGAGCACTAGCCTTTCGACGCAGGGTCGTTAGCTCAATTGGCAGAGCTGCGGACTTTTAATCCGTAGGTTGTGGGTTCGAGTCCCACACGGCCCACTGCATCGTCGCAGGTCAGGGCCGGCGCAACCGCACTGTTCTGGTCAGGATTTCCAGGGGTGGCAGCCAAGTGGGCAGCCAATTCGTGGTCGAGCCTCGCCTCGCTGCCGTCGTGGCTGGCCTCGTCTGTTTTCCAGAGGGCTCGATGCATCGCTTCGGCGGCGGCGTCCGCCAGTTCGGGCACGACATGGCTGTAGGTGCCGAGGGTCAGGCTGATCTGGCTGTGGCCGAGAATCTGCATGACGACGCGCGGGGCGACACCTTGGGCGAGTAGCAAGGTCGCCGCGGTGTGGCGAGCATCGTGCAGTCTGGCCTTGCGAACTCCGGCGTCGGCGAGGAGCTTGCGCCAGGCGCGATAGTCGTTGCGCGGGTCGACCGGTGTCCCGGTCGGGGTGGCGAAGACGAACCCACGGTCCTGCCACATCGAGCCGGCCAGCAGCCGCTCCTGGTTCTGCTTTGCGCGGTGTTCCCGCAGATGGGCGGCCAACGGCGTGGGCAGCACGATCGTGCGGGTGCCGGCCCGGCTCTTCGGCGGCACGAGAGTGAGTCCTTGGCCTTCGATTCGTTGTAGCGCTCGCCTGACCCGAAGGGCGCCCTTGTCGAAGTCGATGTCTGACCATTGAAGGCCGAGGGCCTCGCCTTGGCGCAGCCCGAGCGCGAGCGCGACTGACCAGCGGGCCGAGTTCCGGTGCTCGCGAGAATGCTCGAGGATCGTGCGGGCGTCAGTCGCGGTGAGCGGCTCGATCTCATCGCGGACCACTGTTGGAGCGTCGACGAGCGTCGCGACGTTGCGGACTACCCGACCGCGGCGGTGAGCGATCTTCAACGCCCTTGAGACGATGCGGTGCATCTGCAGGACGCTCGCCGCAGCCATCCCGTCGGCGTGGCTGGCTCGGTAGAACGCCTCGAGATGCTCAGGCTGGAGCTTGTCGAGCATGTAATGTCCGAGGCCGGGGATGATCCGTCGGTTGATGTAGCCGCGGTAGCCAGCCAAGGTCGACGGGCGGACCTTCGCGGCGGCGATGGTGTCGACGTAGAAGATCAGCCATTCACCGAAGGTGATGCGCTTCTGCCCGATCTCGAGGGTGCCGGCGTCGCGCGCGTCGACCGCCTGGCGTAGGCGGGCGGCGACCTCTTTGCGGGTGCGACCGGTGAGGTATTTCCGGGTCCGCTTGCCATTGATGTAGCCGAGGTCGACATACCCGCGCCAGCGGCCGTCCTTCGCTTGGTAGATCGAACCTTCGCCGTTGCCACGTCGCGCCATCGACTGCTCCTATCAGGCGGGCCGGTCGCGTAGCCCGGCGATATAGTTCGCAAGCGCATCGGCAGGAACGCGCCTCGCGGTACCGATCCGCACCGACTCGACAACACCGGATCTCATCAACTCGTACAGCTTGGATCGGCCGATGCCAAGGGCCTGGGCGGCTTCTGTTGGCGTGAGCAGCAACCTGTTCATGACCTTCTCCTCCTTCTTTGTCCTTTGTCCCGATCCGCGCGGATGGCGCGGTATCGCGGGGTCGGCAACCCTTGGTGCGCCCCCGTTTCTAGCGGTCATCGGCCGCGTGTATCGCGAGCCGTCGGCGGATCGCGGTGCCATTGCGGACGCTGGTCGACTCCGAGGCGCTGTTCCCGAACCCGTGCGAGCCGATTTGCGAGTACGAGTCGTCCGTCGCCTCTGTCGTGGTCCCGATTCCGTATCGGGCTGAGCGGATCGTCGGCGAGCGCGTCGCGGAGCGCGTCGATGCCGGTGTGGTGGATCTCGGTGCGGTCGCGGGCGCGGGATAGGGCGACGTAGCCGGCGTTGCGGTCGCCGATGCCGGTGGCGTCGATGAGCGCGACGTCGACGGTGAGCCCTTGGGCTTTGTGGATGGTGGTGGCGTAGGCGGTGGCGAGCCGCTCGTTGGCCCATCCTGCGGGGACCGCGATGGTCTGCCCGTCGATGTCGAGGGTGACCCGGTCGGGGTGGACAGCGGTGATGGTGCCGCGCTGCCCGTTGAGCAGGCCGCGGCGGTGGTCGTTGCGGGTGACCATCACCTGCTCACCGACCGCGTAGGTTTCGGTGGCTGCGTTCTGGTCGGGCCCGATCAGGCCTGCTTGCTGGAGCCGATTCCGGATCTGGGTGTTGAGGACGGTGGCGCCGGAGCGGCTGGCGGTCAACGCGATCACGTCACCCACCGGGGTGCCGTCGGTGATCGCGGTCAGGTACTGCTCGGCGATCGTGGCCGCGAGAGTGGTGGTGTCGGGGTGGGCATTCAGCCGGTCGTGGCGGGTGTAGAGGTCTAGGGCGCGGGTGACGTCGCCGGTGCGCAGGACGGTGAGCGCGGCGCGTTCCCAGCCGTGCCGTTGCCGATACAACTCGCCTAGCTCACCGCGCAGATGCTCGCACGAGAGGCGGACGAACATCCCGCCGGCGGTGAGCTCGGACAGCTGCGCTCGGTCCCCGACGCCTAGGAGCTTTCCGCCGACGGCGGTGACCGCCGTGAGCAGTTGGTGATAGTCGCGGCTGCCGACCATCGACGCCTCGTCAACAACGACGACACACCGCGCGGGCAGGGGCTGGCCGTCACGGATCCGCCCGAGCAGCCGCGCCAACGATGTCGACGGGATGGCAGTGGCGTGTTCGAGCCGGCGGGCGGCGACTGCGGCGACGCACGCCCCGGCCACCGGGACGCCGATCGACTGATAGTGGGTGTGGAGGGCGGCGAGCAGCGCGGTCTTGCCGGACCCGGCCGGCCCGAGCAGCACATCGACGGTGCCGCTCGACGCGGCTATGTTCTCGACCACGCGCCGCTGCACGCGTGACAGTCCGGACGCCTCGCTCGTGAGCGTCGAGGCGGGAACTGCGGTCGCCGTGGCGGCGAGCTGCAGGGCGGCGGCTTCGGTGCCGGCGAGCTCGGTGGTGGTCCAGCGGCGGGCTGGTCCGCCCTCGAGCAGCGGCAGGACCCGCCGATCAGCGAGCAGCTCGTCGACCGCGCGTTCGACGATGTCGTGGTCGACCGCGGTTCCGGGTGGCAGGTGTTCGAGCAGCCCGCGGGTCGCATCGCCGCGGTCGAAGCCGGACTGCCGGGCGGTCAGTCCTTCGAGACTGACCAGCATCTCGATCTCGCGGGCGATTGTCTGCCCGCTCAGCGGCGTGGTCCGATGTTGTCGGGTGGCGGCGCTGGCGAGGCGAGCCGGGTCGGGCAGGAGCCGGCGGGCCCGGGCGAACCAGCCGTCACGCAGCGCGGTGACGCTGCGCCCGGACTTGGCGGGCCGGGTGGTCAGGCAGGCGACCTGCGCCGCCGCCACCCCGTGACCGCCGGTCTTCTCGAGCTGGGTTTCGATGGCGCGGCGGCGGGTGGAGAACTCCCGCAGCAGGTCGGTCGGGATGCCGGTGATCTCAGCCATCCCGTTGCGCACCGGACCCCACCCGACGCCGAGCCGGGACGTGAGCTGCCCGCGGAGGACGGCTTGGTAGAGGTAGCCGGCGGTGCGTTGGGCGCGGAACAACGCCCGGGTGTCCAACGCTGACCAGCGCCCGTCGCTGCCGTGGACCAGGTTGGCGATCACCAGGTGGGTGTGCAGCTGCGGGTCATCGGCGCGGGAGGTCAGATGCTCGAACGCCGCCACGATCAACCCGTCCGTGCCGACCTGGCTGGCGCGCTGCCCGTCACCCTGATGACCGCGCAGCCCGTGACCCGCCCACCGCTCGAGGTATTTCACGGTCTCGCCGACGGCGGCGCGGTGCGCCGCCAACACCTGCGCCGAGACCTCGGGGTCGCCGAACGCCCACAGCAGCGACACGCTCTTCGGCGCCGACACCGCGCCGTCCGCGCCGGCCCGGCGCACGTCGACCTTCACCCCGGACTGGGCGTGCGCGACCGCGACCCGACCCGGCCCGTAAAGCCCGGCCAGGTCGATGCCTGCGGCCTCCGCTGAGACGACAGCGGTCAGCTGGTCGAGGGAGGTGACGGCTTTCGGGCCACGTGCGGCCCGCGCCGACAGCCGCGCCAGCCCGGCGCGCGCCGCCGGGTCGGTGAGCAGCTCGTCGACGGTGACACCACGGTCGGCGGCGCGGGCGCGTACCGCGTCGAGGAGCGGCCCGACCGGCAACCTCGAGTCCGGATGCGGCCGCCACACCGGCGCGCTCACGACAGTGCCGTCGGGGAGCTGCCCCGACAGCAACCGCTCCAGCACCTGCACCTGCCCGTGGTGGATCGGACCGGTCAGCCCCAGCGAGGCGGCACCCGACCCGACCCACTGACCCAGCACCCGGCCGGACTCGCTGTAGTACGACGTCGCCCGCCCCGCGGCACCCTCCGGTTCACGTGCGTCGACGGGTCGGGCGCAGTCCGCGCCGTGCTCGACGAAATACCGGACCGCTGCCCGTGCCGAGGCGAACGTCGCGAACCTCAACACCGCACACCATCCGCAGAGTGCGAAGGTGGCGGCATCGGCGGGGGCGCCGAGCAGCGGGACGAGCAGGTAGCCATGCCGG
>JAICMG010000071.1 GCA_025929365.1 Frankiaceae bacterium | reverse complement strand
GAGCTGCTCCGCGAACTGATCATCGACCCACGCAAGGACTACCAACCCACCGGACGACCCCCCGGCCCACCACCAGCAAAGAAATAAGCCCGAACCTGCAAAACGCAGGTCCGGGCTATTCCGATGTCCTGAGACATCACAATGGTCGGGATGACAGGATTTGAACCTGCGACCCCCTCGTCCCGAACGAGGTGCGCTACCAAGCTGCGCTACATCCCGAAAGCGTCAGGCAGTCTACCTGTGGTCGCTCACCTGGCCCGGGCGGTCAGTGTCAGCAGGGTCGCCTCGGGTGGGCAGGCGAACCGGACCGGGGCGTACCGCGAGGTTCCGAGTCCTGCCGAGACGTGCAGATAGCCGCCCGCCGGCCAGCGTGACAGGCCGCGGGCCCGCTTGCGCTCCAGGCCGCAGTTGGTGACGAGGGCGCCGTACCCCGGGACCCGCAGCTGCCCGCCGTGGGTGTGTCCCGACAGGATGAGTGAGAAGCCGTCGGCGGCGAAGGCGTTGAGCACGCGCGGCTCGGGGCTGTGTGACAAGCCGATCGCGACGTCGGCATTGGTTGGTCCTGCGATGCGGTCGTAGTGATCGGCATAGAGGTGCGCATCGCTCACGCCTGCCAGTTCCACCTGCACGCCCCGCAGCTCGATCGTCGTCCGCCGATGGGTCAGGTCGAGCCAGCCCGCTTCGGCAAGGTGGGAGCGGACCTCACCCCACGGCAGCCGCTCGCCGTAGTGGCGGTTGTGAGTGTCCGGCTTGCGGAGGTAACGGGCGGGGTTCTTCGGCGTAGGCGCGAACCAGTCGTTCGACCCCGGGACGAAGCCCCCCGGCAGCGCGAGGAGCGGCTCGAGCGCCTCGAACGTCGGCACGACGCCGTCGTGTCCGCCGAGGTTGTCGCCCGTGTCGATCACCAGGTCCGGTGCGAGCGCGGCTAGCCCACGCACCCACCTCACCTTCCATGGCTGGCCGGCCGTCAGATGCATGTCGGAGAGGTGCAGCACCCGCAGGTCCGGGCTGCCCGGTGGCAGCACCGGCACCGAGACGCGTCGCAACCGGAAGGCCTTGCGCTCGTACAGCCACGCGTAGCCAACGCAAAGCAGACCGAAGAGCACGACCGCCAGCGGGATCCACACCGCTGCAGGCATGTCTCCAGCCTAAAGACCGGGCGCTCGCGCGCCGGGTTTCCTACGCTGGCCACTATGTCTGCCCAGGAAACCGTGTCCCTCAAGGAGAAGCTTCGCGCTGACATGACCGCGGCGATGAAGGCGCGTGACGAGCTTCGCACCGCGACGCTGCGCATGGTCATCACCGCGATCACGAACGAGGAGGTCGCCGGCAAGTCCGCGCGGGAGCTGTCCGACGACGACGTGCTGAAAGTCGTCGCGCGGGAGGCGAAGAAGCGGCGCGAGGCCGCCGAGGCCTTCGACGGCGGCGGTCGTCCGGAGCTCGCAGAGCGCGAACGCGCCGAGGGTGAGGTGCTCGACGCCTACCTGCCGGCGCAGCTGTCCGACGGCGAGCTCGCCGACCTCGTGCGGGCCGCGATCGACAGCAGCGGCGCGTCCGGTCCGCAGTCGATGGGCCAGGTCATGAAGGTGGTGCAACCGCAGGTTGCGGGCCGAGCGGAGGGCGGTCGGATCGCGGCCGAGGTACGCAAGCAGCTGGGGGGCTAGCGACGGCGCGCCGGTCAGCGCCGGAGGACCCCGCTGCTCGGGGAGTCTGACGGCGTCGGCGTGTCCGAGGGCGCGGGTGTCGAGCTCGGTGACGGGGTCGTGCTTCCGCTGCTCTTCGGCGTCGGCGACACGGTGGTAATCGGGCTGGACGAGGGGTGCGGGTGCCGTCCGTCGCTGACGTAGATGGTGATGGTCGTGCCCTCGGAGGCCTGCGTACCCGGCCCGGGAGATGTGCCCGCCACCTCGCCGATCGGAACCGTGCTGTCGATGGCGTGCCCGAGCACAGGGTTGAAGCCATCCCCGCGCAGTTGCGACTCCGCGATGCTGACCGGTAGCCCGATCACGTCCGGAACCGTCTGCCGGACGCCGACGGAGTAGAACCGGTCCGGACCGCTGAACGCGACGGCCGGTACGCCGCGCAGCGCTGCGTTCATCGTGGCTTGCCAGATACGGCCGGCAAGGGTCGCGCCGAACACGGCGCCGTAGTAGCGACCGCCGATCGTCAACCCGCCGAGCGACTTGTTGGGACTGGACGGGATGCCGGCCCACACCGCGGCCGCCAGCTGCGGGGTGTATCCCGCGAACCAGGAACCGTCGTAGTTGTCGACGGTGCCGGTCTTCGCGGCGGCCGGTCGACCCGTGAGCGCGTCCTCGGTCCCGGTCGCGCCGCGCACGGTGAGGACGCCCTGCAGGATCGAGGTCACTGTGTTGGCCAGGCCGGGCGGGACGACCTCGCTGCACTGCGACTGCGGTACCGGGAACGCGTGGCCCTGGTGGTCGACGATCGACGTGATCGCGATCGGCGTGCAGTACTGCCCGTGGGCGGCCATCGTCGCGTACGCGCCGGCCAGGTCTAGGGGCGTGAACCCTGCCGCCGAACCGAGGACGAACGACGGCACCTGCGGGATGTTGCCGCCGTCCGACGGCTGCATGCCCATTGCCTCCGCGAGCCGGATGGGCGTGCACAGGCCGGTGCGTTGCTCGAGCTGCGCGAAGAACGTGTTGACCGAGAACCACGTGCCGGTCTCGAGGTTGAACGTGCCTGACTCGCTGTCGCCCGCGTTGTGGAGGTTGTAGACACCGGCGTCCAGGCCAGAGCAGGTCTTGTATCCGCTGACGCTGATCGCGGGCGGGGCGTGGATCGCGGTTCCGAGCGGGATTCCCTCCTTCAGCGCCGCTGCCAGCACGAACAACTTGAAGGTCGACCCGGCGTGGAAGCCGTACGTGCTTCCGCCGTACGCCTCGTCGACGGCGTAGTCGATGCTGTTCTCACCGAGCTTGGAGTTGTCGCCGTACTTCGTGCTGACTGCGATCGCCTTGACCTGGCCGGTCCCGGGCTGCACGACCGCCTCGGCCGAGGCGACGTGGGCGGGTTCGTGTGCGTGCACGTACTGATGGACCCCGCGCTCCGCCGCGCGTTCGACCTTTGGGCTGAGTGTGGTGGTGACGGTGAGGCCGCCACGCCGCAGCAGTGGGAGGCCAAGGCTCGGCGTGTTCTCGAAGACGTGCTTCACGTAGTCGCAGAAGTACGGGTACTTCGAAGACACGCAGTCGTTCGGCTCCTGGTGGACATTGAGCTGCAGCGGAGTGGCGATGGCGGTGTCGTAGTCGGACTGGGTGATCGAGTGGTACTTCAGCATCTGTGCCAGCACGGTGTCCCGCCGCTCGGTCGCGAGCTGCGGGTAGAAGCGAGGGTTGTACGCCTCGGGTGACTGCACGAGGCCTGCCAGCAACGCGCTCTGCGGCAACGTCAGTGCGGTGACCGGCTCATTGAAGAAGTGGCGAGCGGCTGCGCCGATCCCGTACGCGCCGTCGCCGAAGTACACGATGTTCAGATAGCGCGTGAGGATCTGGTTCTTCGTCAGCTTGTGCTCGAGCTCGATGGCGTACCGCGCCTCACGCACCTTGCGGGCGAGGGTGTCGGCGGTTGCCGCCAGCCGCTGTTGCTTGGTGCGAGCGTTCTCCAGCAGGACGTTCTTTACGTACTGCTGCGTGAGTGTCGAGCCGCCCTGGGTGACGGTGCCGGTCGCCCCGTTGCGCAACAACGCTCGTACGGTGCCCTTGAGGTCGAGGCCGCCGTGCTCGTAGAAGCGAACGTCCTCGATGTCGATGATCGCGCGCTGCATCGTCACCGGGATCATCGACAGCGGGACGTTGAAGCGGTCCTGCGAGTAGAACGTCGCGATCGTCTGCCCGTTGGCCGCGACCACCCGAGACACCTGGGGGAGCGGCCGTGCAGTGAGATCCGACGGCAGCTTGTCGAAGGCGTTGGTCACGCTGCGCGCGGCGAGCCCCGCTCCTCCGACGATCGGGAGCAACGCGAACGCCATGATCACGCCAGCCACCACACTGACCGCGCCGAGCAGCTCGACGTTGTGGCGAAAGCCTGGGCGCCTCACGCGGTAAGGCTATGCGGCCGTTGGCGTTTCGGCGGCCAACTCGGCGCCGATCCGGCGGAGCCCTTCGAGGTCGTGCACATCGCTGGCTTGCGCGGTCACTTCGGCCATGCGCACGCGCGGGTGCGCCGCGTGGAACTGCGATGCCCTGCGGGCGTCGCGGATCGCAGAAGCAAGACGATCCGCATGGACGCGGAGCGCCGCCGCCGCGTAGGCCTCGTCACCGTCGCCTTCCAGCGTCTCGGCAGCCGCGATCGAACGTTCAACCGACAATGCGGGCGCGCCGGACATGTGGACCCGGTTGAGAACGACCCCGGCGAGGGGCATCCGTTCAGTCTCGAGGCGCTCGACGAAGTACGCCGCTTCGCGCAGTGCATCCCGCTCCGGGACGGCGACGACCAGGAACGACGTGCCACGCTCCTTCAGCAGCTTGTAGGTCTGGTCCGCCCGCTCCCGAAACCCGCCGAACATCGTCTCGAGCGAGGTCACGAACAGGCTGAGGTCCCTGAGCGCCTGCGCGCCGAGAAGCCGGTTCAGCACATCGGTGAACATCTTCACACCGACGGCGAAGACCTTCAGGTACGCCCGCCCGCCGGCACGTGCAGGTGCCGTGAGCAGCCGAATCATCCGTCCGTCCAGGAACCGTCCGAGCCGTTGCGGTGCGTCGAGGAAGTCGAGGGCGGACCGACTCGGTGGGGTGTCGACGACGATCAGGTCCCAGGTCCCCTTGGCCTTGAGCTGACCGAGCTTCTCCATCGCCATGTACTCCTGGGTGCCGGCGAAGCTCGACGACAGTGATACGTAGAAGGGGTTGGCGAGGATCGCTTTCGCGCGTGCTTCGTCTGAGTGCGCGACCACGATGTCGTCGAAGGTCCGCTTCATGTCGAGCATCATTGCGTCGAGCCGGCCGCCGGCACTCGTGTCGATTCCGGACACGGCCCGCGGGGTGTTGTCGAGCTCGGTGAGTCCCATCGACTGCGCGAGTCGTCGCGCTGGGTCGATGGTCAGTACGCACACGCTGCGGCCCTGTTCGGCCGCGCGAACACCGAGGGCTGCGGCCGTCGTGGTCTTTCCGACGCCGCCCGCACCGCAGCAGACGATGATCTGCGCGTCGCGAAGGAGTGCATCGACGTCCAACGATGCCGGCGGCGTGCTGGTCGGCGTGGTCATCGTCAGACCATCCCTGCCGACTGCAACCGGTCCGCGATCTCCTGCAGACCGGACAGCTCGGTGGCGTCAGCGATGTAGGGGAGCTCGTACATCGGCCGGTCGAGCGCCGACAACGTCGCGAGCTCCTGTCGCTCCAGCATCACTCGACGGGCGTGGTCACTCAGCTCGGCTGCGAGGGCCGACACGGTCGCCGGGTCGCCGTCGAGGCTTGCCGCCTTCAGGCCGCGCGCGATCTCGTCCGTGTCGACCTTGCCGGCGGCGGTGTCGGCGACGCTGTCGTCGGGCATCAACGGCTCGCGCATCATGTTGACGATCACCGCGCCAGGGCGCAGGCCGGTCGCGATCAGCTCCGCGATGCCGTCGACCGTCTCCTGGACCGGCATCTCCTCGAGCATCGTGACGAGGTGCACCGCGGTCTTGGCCGACTGCAGCAGTGTCATCACGCTGTTCGCCTGGTTGCGGACCGGCCCCATCTTGGTCAGTGCTGCGACCTCGGTGTTGACGTTCAGGAACTTCGCGATCCGACCGGTCGGGGGAGCGTCGAGCACGACCGCGTCATAGATGCGGCCGCCGCCACGTCGCTCGCGCGTTGCCGCTTCCATGACCTTGCCGGTGAGCAGGACGTCGCGCAGTCCGGGCGCGATCGTGGTGGCGAAGTCGATCGCGCCGAGCCGCTTCAGCATCGACCCCGCCCGGCGCAGGTTGTAGAACTGCTCGAGGTACTCCAGCAGTGCCTGTTCCGGGTCGATGGCAAGGGCGTAGACCTCGCCGCCACCCCGGGCGACCGCGACCCGGCGCTCTTCGTACGGCAGCGGGGGTGCGTCGAAGAGCTGGGCGATCCCCTGCCGCGCCTCGACCTCGGTGAGCAGCACCTGGCGCCCGCCCGCGGCGAGTGCCAGCGCGAGCCCCGCCGCAACCGTGGTCTTGCCTGTCCCGCCCTTGCCGCTGACGACATGAAGCTTCACGGCGGGGAAGTCAGCCACACGCAAAGCCTACGGACAGCCCCGCGCAGCGGCTCGGCCGTGGGCCGGCGACCGGGGCCTGTCCCAAGGTCGGATTGGTCCGAATGGCCCGCAGGAAAGCCACGGGGCCTGTCGAACGACATCTCAAGCGAGCCCAGCCGAAGGTGAGGACCAGCCGTGTACGACGAACTCACGTGGCGGGCCGGCGCCGAGTGTCAGGCGGAGAACGCGACGTACTTCTACGCACCCAGCCACTTCGAGCGCAAGCCCGAGAAGGACCTGCGCGAGGGCATCGCGCGTGCGCTGTGCCGCAGGTGCCAGGTGAAGGACCAGTGCCTCAACTACTCGCTGACCGTGGCGGAGTCCCACGGCATCTGGGGCGGCCTCAACGAGCTCGAGCGCAAGCGCCTCCTCAGGAGTCGCAAGACCGCGTCGGCTTAGGCACACGCATGTCACATAGGGGTCGCGGATAGCGACGTGCGTGTCACATAGGGGTCGCGATTGGCAACCCGCATGTGACATACGTGTGAGCTGGCGCCGCAGCCAGGCGGCGCAAGCCATAGGAGGCGGCAGCCGCCCCTTGGTCGTTGCGCCTTTCTTTGATCTTGTGGCATTGCCCATACGACGGTGACCACGCCCGACCAGCCACCTAGGCTCAAGCCTTGTGACGAAGTGGGAGTACGTGACCGTGCCGTTGCTGGTCCATGCGACCAAGCAGATCCTCGATCAGTGGGGTGCTGACGGCTGGGAGCTTGTCCAGGTGGTCCCGGGCCCGGGCGGCGGCGACCAGCTCGTCGCCTACCTCAAGCGGCCCCTCCCCTGATGGGCGCGGTCGATGACCGGATCGGCGAGCTCGGGCTGACGCTGCCCGAGCTCGTTGCACCGCTCGCCGCCTACGTCCCGACCGTTCGCTCCGGCGACCTCGTCTGGGTCTCGGGGCAGCTGCCTTTCGTCGACGGCAAGCTGCCGGTGAGCGGCAAGGTCGGCGCGGAGGTCGCTCCGGATGACGCCGCTCGGCTAGCCCGCACCTGCGCGCTCAACGCCGTGGCGGCGCTCAAGGCCGAGCTCGGTGATCTCGACCAGGTCGAGCGCATCGTGAAGGTCGTCGGCTTCGTTGCCAGTGCTCAGGACTTCACCGGTCAGCCGGCCGTGGTCAACGGCGCGAGCGAGCTGCTGGCCGACGTGTTCGGCGAGGCCGGGCGCCATGCACGCAGCGCAGTCGGCGTCGCCGTGCTTCCCCTTGACGCGCCGGTCGAGGTCGAGCTCGTCGCCAAGGTGCGGGGATGAGCAATCCGTCCGAGATGTTCGCCGGTCTCATCGACACGTTGCGCAAGCTCAACGCGGGCGAGGTCCAGCCGGTCGAGCCCCGGCACGCGGCCACCGTGGTGATGTTGCGCGACGGAGCGGAAGGACCCGAGGTCTACCTGCTTCGCCGTGCGGCGTCGATGGCGTTCGCGGCGGGTGCGTTCGTGTTTCCGGGCGGTTCGGTCGACCTGCGCGACGCCGACCTCGGCGACGAGGCATGGGTCGGTCGCGCGCCGTCGGAGTGGGCGGCAGATCTTTCCTGCGACGAGCCGCTCGCGCGGGCGCTCGTGTGCGCGGCGGTGCGGGAGACCTTCGAGGAGTCCGGCGTCCTGCTTGCCGGCCCGGACGCTTCGGCGGTCGTCGAGGACACGAGCGGTGATGACTGGGAGGCCGACCGCCTCGCGTTGATCGACCGCTCGCTGTCCCTCGCGGAGATGATGCGCCGTCGCGGGCTCGTCGTGCGTGCCGACCTGTTGCGGGCCTGGACGCACTGGCTGACCCCCGAGGTGGAGTCACGCCGTTTCGACACGAGGTTCTTCGTTGCCGCGCTACCCGAGGGGCAGCGCACGCGCGACGTCGGCGGCGAGGCGGATCGGGTGGCCTGGATGCGGCCGGACGCGGCGCTCGCCGGCAACGAGCGCGGCGAGATGATGCTGATGCCGCCGACGCTCGCATCACTGCGCGACCTCACGGCGTACGGATCCGTCGACGAGGTGCTCGGTGCGGCCGCGTCCCGCAACGTGACGCGGATCCTGCCCAAGCTGATCTTCGACGAGAACGACAACGTGAAGTTCCTGCTTCCGCACGAGCCCGGCTACCCACAGGACGTCGCCGGGTGAACCAGCTCGAGGCGGTGACACCGAGCGCTTCACGGCTGCTCGCACCGAACCCGGGGCCGATGACGCTCGACGGCACCAACACGTGGGTGCTGCGCTCGCCGAACGGCGACGGCGGCGCGGTGATCGTCGACCCCGGCCCGATCGAGAACGGCCACGCGGACAAGGTGGCTGCGCTCGGGCCGATCGCGGCCATCGTGCTCACGCACGGCCACTTCGACCACGGCGAATGCGCCCCACAGCTGCACGAGCGGACGGGCGCGGCCGTGATCGCGCGCGACCCGGAGCTCTGCCTCGGTGCCGATCCGATCCCGGATCGACCTGGACGTACGACGGTCGCCGGGATCGAGTGGCTGACGTTCCTGACGCCCGGGCACTCCAGCGACTCGGTGAGCTTCGTGCTCGAGTCGGACCGCGCGCTGCTGACCGGCGACACGGTCCTTGGCCGCGGCACAGCGGTCGTGGCGCACCCCGACGGAATCCTCGCCGACTACCTCGACTCGTTGCACCGGCTGCGCGACCTCGCCGACGGCGACATCGACGTGATCCTGCCCGGTCACGGGCCGGTGGTGGATCGACCGCTCGAGGTCATGGAGTACTACCTCGCGCATCGCGCGGAACGGCTCGCCCAGGTCCGTGATGCGCTTGCCGCGGGCGATCACGACGAGGACGCCGTGGTGCGTCGCGTCTATGCCGACGTCGACGAGTCCCTCTGGCCACACGCACTGCTGTCCGTGCGCGCGCAGCTCGACTACATCCGCGAGCACGGTTGAGGCGAGCGACATGAGTAGTCCGCTCACCTGCCCGGTCTGCGGGACCCCGACGGTCCCCTCCGCACGCTTCTGCTACTCCTGCGGTGCCCTGCTCGACACCTCCGAGCTGGCCGCCGAGACGACGGCGGAACGCCGGATCGTCACGGTGCTGTTCGGCGACCTGTCCGACTTCACCGCGTGGGCGGAGGGAGTCGACCCGGAGCGGGTCGGCATCGTCACCGATCACGTGCTCGCCGTGCTGGGCCGATCGGTCACCGATCATGGCGGCACGATCGACAAGCTGACTGGTGACGGCATCATGGCCGTCTTCGGCGCGCCCACGGCACACGAAGACGACACCGAGCGCGCGGTGCGCGCCGCCGCGCACATGCAGTCTGCGGTGCGCCGGGTCATGGAAGAAGAGTCCGGTGGTGGTCGGCGCATGGGTTTGCGCGTCGGCTTGAACACAGGCGAGGTGCTTGCGGGTGTGCAAGCCTCGCTGTCCTACACGGTCGTCGGGGACACCGTGAACACCGCGTCGCGGCTGTCGGATGCGGCCAGTGTCGGCGCGGTCTACGCCGGGCGGCCCACAGCACTCGCCACGATGTCGATCGCGTCGTGGCGCTCATTGCCGCCGCTTCGCCTCAAGGGCAAGCGCGAGCCGGTAGCCGCCTATGAGCTGGTGGGTCTGCGGCCACCCGGCGCCGCGCGAATCGGGCTCGGCGAAGAAGCACCATTCATCGGCCGCGACGCTGAGTACGGTCGCCTCATCGGCCGCGTCCTCGATGTCGTCGAGCGCGGCAAGCCGGCGTCGGTCGTGGTCACGGGTGACGCAGGCGTCGGCAAGACGCGGCTTGCGATGGAGCTGGCGGAGTTCGCCGGGGAGCTGCCAGGCGTGCGTGTGCTGTGGGGCCGGTGTGCGCCGTACGGCGAGAGCCGCGAGCTGTCGGCGCTGGCCGACTGGATGCGGACCGCATTCGGCATCACCGAGGACGACGACGTCGACTCCGCAGTCGCCCGCGTCCGGCGCACCGTGAGCCGGCTCAGCGGGCTGGGGGCGGGCCGGCCGCTCGGCACGCCGACCGCGGACCGCCTGCTCGGTCTCCTCGGACTGGTCGAGTGGGCACAGATCGGCCCACGCGATACTGCCGCACCGGGCGCCGCCGAGCTCTCGCGCGACCCGATGGTGGAGGCGGTCGCTGCCGTGCTCACCGCGCTTGTCGCGGAAGGGCCGCTCGTGCTCGTCGTCGACGACGCGCAGTGGGCGACGGCGGACCTCCTCAGTGCAGTTTCGCGGTTGTCCAACGAGGTGAAGGGCGCCGTCATGATGATGACGGTCGGGCGGCCGGACCTCGTGGTGACCTCGTGGTGGGAGGGCATGCCCGACATCGAGCTGCTGCCCGTGGCCCCGCTCGACGAGGCGGCCAGTGAACGGTTGCTTCGGGCATACCTCGACGGGGCGCAGCTCGACGAGGAGACACGCGACTTGTTGCTGGGCCGTGCGCAAGGCAATCCGTTCTTCCTCGCCGAGCTGCTGCATCTGCTCGTCGACCGCGGCTTGTTGCGCCGCGACGGCGACGGTTGGCACCTTGTCGGCGAGCTGCCCCGCGAAGTCCTGCCGGCGGGTGTGCAAGCAGTGTTGGCGGCACGCATCGACGGCCTGTCCCCGACGGCACGCGCGCTTGCGCGCGACGCGTCCGTCATCGGCAATCGGTTCTCCTTCGAGATGTTGCGGTCGCTGTCGCCGACGGGCGCGAGTGTGGCCGAGCAACTCGAAGACGCGCTCGAGGAGCTGGTGTCGCGCGGCATCCTGCGTCCGACCGGCGACGGCGCCGAGTCGGTGCCGCATTACGTCTTCACGCATGCACTCGCGCGAGACGTCGCGTACGCGGGGATCCCGAAGGGCGAACGGGCTCGCCGGCACGCCTCGGTCGCGCGGTGGGCGATCGACGGGCTGCAGTGGTCGGCCGCCGACACCGACGCGTTCGTTGCGGCGCAGTCCGAGCAGGCAGTCGTCCTGGCCACCGAGATGAACCTGCCGGACACCGACATCGCATGGATTGCGCGGGAGATCGGGTTCGGTGCGTTGGATCGGTTGGGAGAGGCAGCGCTCGCCCGCGACGACAACACCCGCGCCGAGGCGCTCCTCACCCGCGGCCTCGAGCTCGCCGACGGAAAGCTGCCTCCTGGTGTCGTCGCGCGCTCACACGTACGACGCGCGGCGGCGCGGGTCGCGCTACATCGGCTCGACGAGGCCGATGCGGACCTCGTCGAACCGCTCGGCTCACCCGACCTGCGGACCCGCGCGTCCGCTCTCGTCGTCCATGGCGACCTGTTGCGCCGACGCGGCGAGGAGGCGAAGGCGCGGGAGGCACTTGTCACTGCGCTTGCGGCGGCAAGCGACTCCGGCCACGACCGCGTCACCGGTGAGGCGTTACGGCAGCTGGGGATGATCGACTTCCTGGGTGGCAGGTTGTCATCCGCCGAGGTGCGCTTCGAACAGGCGCTCGCGCTCGCCGAGCGGGTAGGCGACCGACGCGGCGCGGGGTGGGCGCTGCAACACCTGGCGTGGAATGCCACGACGCGGGGCGACTACGGACAGGCTGAGGCCCGGCTCGCGGCAGCCGCCGACGTGTTCGCCGGGCTCGACGACGACGACGGGTTGTCGTGGTGCGCCGGCACCGAGGCGTTCGTCCGGCTGCTGCAAGGGCGCCTCGCCGAGGCGCGCGAGCTGGCCCAGAGCCTGCTCCCGCTCGGGCGGGCGCTGGGCGACACGTGGGGCACGGCGGCCTGCCTGATCATCGACGGTTTCGCCGCAGCGGAGCTCGGCTTCATCACCACCGCGCTGGAGGAGGCGTCCGCCGCCTACGACGACTTCGAGATGCTGAACGACGCGTGGGGTCAGTGCATGGCGTCCCTCGCCTCCGCTGCAGCGCTTCGGGGTCAGGGCAGGCAGCGCAAGGCGATCCGGCGCCTCGAGCAGGCAATCGACCTCGCGGTGAAGGCGCGACACCCGTTGCCCGCTGCGCTTGCCACCGTGAACATCGGCTATTGCCGGCTCGATCTTGGCGACGCCAGCGGCGCCGAGGCGGCGGCTCGCGAAGCGCTGGCAAGGGCGGAGGGGCTCGACCTGCGTCCCGGCGCGCTGGTGAGCCTTCGGGTGCTGCTCGCGCAGGCGCTTCGGGCACGAGGCGAGACCAAGGAGGCGGTCGAGCTGCTCCGCGAGGCGCAGATCGTCAGCGACGCATCACTCGCCTTCCCGCGGCGGCAGGCGCTCGCGCATCTCGCGGGTGGGCTGCTCGAGCTCGGCGAGACCGCGGAGGCGCTGCGGGTCGCGCATGAAGCGCTGGCACAGCCCGCGCAAGACGTGCGGTCGCGAATCGTGGCGTTGCGCGTGCTCAGCAACTGCCTGCTCGCGGTGGGCGACTTGCCCGCGGCCCGCTTCGCCGTTCGGCAGGCGATCGCGTTGTCGAGCGCGACCGAGATGCAGGGCGAGCTCGCCGCCTCGCAGAAGGCCCTCGCCGCTCTGCCTTCGCGGTAGCAGGACCCACTACGTCGATCAGCGGGCGCGGCGAGTCAGCCGTTCGGTATCGATCAGGAGCACGCTTCGCCCCTCGATCCGCAACCACCCGCGATGTGCGAACTCCGACAGCGCCTTGTTGACGGTCTCGCGACTCGCACCGACGAGTTGTGCGAGCTCTTCCTGCGTGAGGTCGTGACGGACCCGTGTCCCTTCGGCTTCGGCGACCCCGAACTTGGCCGCCAGGTCGAGCAGCGCCTTCGCGACCCGGCCGGGGACGTCGGTGAAGACCAGGTCCGCCATCGCGTCGTTCGTACGACGCAGCCGCTGCGCGAGTGCGCGAAGCAGCTCGACGCCGACGCCTGGTCGCTCGAGGAGCAGCGGCCGCAGGTCGTCGTGGTCGAGGGAGGCGAGGGTGCTGTCGGTGACGGCGGACACGCTGGCCGTCCGCGGTCCGGGGTCGAACAGCGAGAGCTCGCCGAACATCTCTCCGGTGCCCAGCAACGCGATGAGGTTCTCTCGGCCGTCGGCCGACGCGCGGGTGATCTTGACCTTGCCCTCGAGCACGATGAAGAGGCGATCGCCCGGGTCGCCTTCCTTGAACACGACGTGCCCGCGGCTCACCGTCCGCGAGGTGAGCACCTTCTCGAGGGTCGAGGCCGAGTCAGGGTCGAGGGCGGCAAACAGCGGCGCCGACGCCAGCACGCCTTCCACTCCAACCTCCGTCACATCGCTTCGTCGAACGACCCGTCGTCCACGGAGTTTGCCTTAGACCGGGGCAGCAGTGAAACGGCGTTCAGGCGGTGACGCGGCTCGCGGAGCGCGCGGCGGGCAGCGCCGAGAGGCACAAGTCGGGCTGCTCGCGGTAGCGGGCGATCAGTTCGGCGGTGGCAGCGGCGAGCTGGCGGTGCAGCGCCGTCCGGTAGGCCGACAGCTGTGTCTCGGCCTTGGACAGCTCGTGGATCAGCTCGGCGTTGCCGTCCAGGTCGCCCGGCGTGGGCTCGCGGGACCACAGGCTCGCCAGGTCGGGCAGCGGTGGCATGTCGTCGGTCGGAATGACCGACAGCAGGGCGGTGCGCCGGGTGCCGGGGTTGCGCTCGGCGAAGACGTTGCGAAGGTCGTCGACGCTGGAGTTGCCCCCGCGGACGATGTCGAGGCGAGCCTGAATGATCCGTCGCCAGTAGGACACCCTGCTCTCCTCGTGAGTCAGGGTGCTGCGGTACTCGCGCAGTCCGTCCAACCCGAGGTGGGCGAACTGCGGGTCCCGCTCCGGGGGCGTCTGACGGTCCGCCAGGGGCCGATTCGGCATTTCCTCACTCTCCGCGCTGTCTTTGGCGGCATCGGCGCGATCTTGATCGCCCTTGAGGGTGGGCAAGGTCACGTCACTCCTACGGCCTATGCCGGTCGGTCGATGGCCTAGCGAGGCTCCTCCGAACGGCACCGTACGCTCCTCCTTGTGCCGCAACCGGAGACCAGGACCGGTCTGGTCCGCCGGGCGAGGCGGATGGATCGAATCCTGCAGCAGACCTATCCGGACGCTCACTGCGAGCTCAACTTCTCTTCTCCTTTGCAGCTGCTGGTCGCGACGGTGCTGTCGGCGCAGTGCACGGACAAGATGGTCAACTCGGTCACACCCGCCCTTTTCCGGCGCTATCAGGCGGCGGCCGACTATGCGGCCGCCGATCGCGCCGAGATGGAGGAGATGATTCGCCCGACGGGGTTCTTCCGGGCGAAGACCGACAGCCTGATCAAGCTCGGCCTGGCACTCGAGGAGCGGTACGACGGTGAGGTCCCGGGCAAGCTCGAGGATCTTGTCACGCTGCCCGGCGTCGGCCGAAAGACCGCCAATGTCGTCCTCGGCAACGCCTTCGGCGTGCCGGGCATCACCGTCGACACTCACTTCGGGCGGCTCTCGCGCCGGTTCGGCTGGACCGCCGAGCAGGATCCCGTCAAGGTCGAGCACGAGGTGGGCGCGCTGTTCGACAAGCGCGACTGGACGGGCCTGTCGCATCGGCTGATCTGGCACGGCCGCCGTGCCTGCCACTCGCGTCGCCCGGCGTGCGGCGCGTGCCCGCTGGCGAAGCTCTGCCCGTCGTACGGCGAGGGCCCGACCGATGTCGCCACGGCGGAGAAGCTGCTCAGGCCGGCGTCGCAGATGGCACCGGCGTGAGGCCACGGCTCCTCGCCCTCGGCCTGACCGCGACGCTGATCGCAGCAGGGTGCTCGTCCTCGAGCTCGTCCGGGGCGGCTGGTCACCCGAATGAGCAGCGCCTCCGCCTGATCGCCAAGGCAGGTCTCGATCCCTGCCCCGCGTCCTCTGCGACTCCCGTCCCCGGTGGCCTGCCCAACGTGACGCTCGTCTGTCTCGGCAACGGCCCGGCTGTCCATCTCGCCGGCCTGGTCGGCATGCCGACGGTCGTCAACCTTTGGGGTTCGTGGTGCGTCCCGTGCCAGCAGGAGGCGGCTGTCTTGTCGAAGGTGTACGACGCCGATCGCGGACGGGTCCGTTTCCTCGGGGTCGACACCGAGGACTCGGCGGACAGCGCGCTGGACTTCCTGACGCACGTGACGCCGCCGGTGCGCTATCCGTCGGTGGTCGATCCCGACAAGAAGGTGCTGCTCGGTCTGGCGAAGGCGCCCGGCCCACCGCAGACCGCGTTCGTCGACGCGGCCGGTGCTGTCGTGCACGTGAAGGTGGGCCCATACACGAGTGCGGCTGCACTTCGTTCAGATATCGCGACGTACCTTCACAGGTAATGACGGAGGGTGTCGCCGACCCGGCGCGAAGGGGTGCAGCCGCCCCTGAGTGGCTGATGCGACTGGTGACGGCCGCCCGCGACGCGGATCCCGCGTCGTTCTCACCGATGCCCGCGGAGGGCGTCGAGGGGCTGCGTGAAGCCGCCGTCCTCGTGCTCTTCGGCGAGGGCGCTTCGGGACCTGACGTGCTCCTGCTGCAACGCAGCGAGGATCTTCGCCACCACGCCGGGCAGCCGGCGTTTCCGGGCGGGGGCATTGACCCTGGCGATGACGGACCGATCGCTGCCGCACTGCGCGAAGCGGTGGAGGAGACAGGTGTCGACCCCGGGGGAGTCGACGTCCTGGGGACGTTGCCTCAGCTCTGGCTGCCGCCGAGCGGCAACCTGGTGACGCCGGTGATCGCCTGGTGGCGAGAGCCCAGCGAGGTGTCGCCGGTCGACCCGATCGAGGTGGCGGCGGTGTCGCGGGTCGCACTCGCCGATCTCTGCGACCCGGCGAACCGGGTGATGGTCAAGCACCGGCTCGGCTACGCCTCACCCGGCTTCCGGGTCGCTGGGATGCTCGTCTGGGGATTCACGGCGGGAGTCCTCGACCGCCTGCTGCGTCTCGGCGGCTGGGAACGCGAGTGGGATCACGAGGTGGTGCTGCCGATGCCGGGCGCAGGACGGCGGGACTGATGGACCTGCTCGATCTCATCCTCGTCGCCATCTGTGTGGTGTTCGCCGTCAGCGGCTACCGGCAAGGGTTCGTGATCGGTGTCCTATCCTTCGCCGGTTTTCTCGGCGGCGGCGCGCTCGGTGCGAAGTACGCGAGCTCGCTGCACGCGGACATCCGCATCAACGTCGCCCCGGCGTTGTACGGCCTGCTCGTCGTCGTGCTGTTCGCGATGCTCGGCCAGCTGATCGCGACCCTGATCGGCATTGCGATCCGGCGCGAGTTCACCTGGCGTCCGCTGCGTACGGCGGACTCGGTCGCCGGGGGCGCCATCAGCGTGATCTCCGTCTTGTTGGTGGCATGGCTGATCGGCACCGCGCTGGCGCACAACGCCGCCGGTGGCGTGTCTCGCGAGGTGCGGCATTCGCGGGTCCTTCGCACTGTCGACAGCCTGATGCCGAGTGCGGCGCACACGTGGTTCGCGTCCTTCCGTCGGCTGCTCGACCGGGAAGGGCTCCCTGAGGTTTTCGGTGGCATCGGTCCCGACCACATCGTTCACGTCGCTCCGCCCGACCCGAAGCTCGTGCACAGCCGAGCGGTGCGTCTCGCGCAGTCCGACGTCGTCAAGGTCACCGGAATCGCCGCGTCGTGCTCACGCCAGCTCGAGGGCAGCGGCTTCGTGTACGCCGCGGATCACGTGATGACGAACGCGCACGTCGTTGCGGGGGTCAACGCGCCCACGGTGCACACCCT
>JAICMG010000213.1 GCA_025929365.1 Frankiaceae bacterium | reverse complement strand
CCGCCGAGCGGCTCGAAGACACCGAAGCGGCGCCCGGCCTCTACCTGTAGGGCAGGAGTCGCCCGAGCGCGCGACGAACACGAATCCCATGCGCCGCGTTGTCTCCCTGCTGACCGTTGCTGCCCTCGCCGTGCCCGCGTATGTCGCGTCGGCCGCTCCCCAGGCGGTCGGCGCCACGAAGTCGTGGGTGAACCACGACCGTGACAGGTGGGCCGGATCGGCCGGACAGACCGGTGCAAGCGCACTGACCAACCCACAGGGTTGCGACCCGATCGACCCGGCGCAGTGCATGCTGCCCTACCCGAACGACTGGTTCACCAGCGCGGACCCGTCGAGCGCGACCGGGCGCCGGCTCGACCTGAACCCGCTCGCGATGCCGCGCAACATCAGCGGTGCCCCCATCGACCCGACAGCGTGGAACGCGAGCGATGGGTTCAGCGCGGGCTCGGAGATGCTGACCGTCGTCCCGGGCATGACGCACAACGCCGATCTCGCCAAGTCGCGGCTGCCGACCGACATCAACCTGGCGGTCAACGACGCGCCGAACCTCGGGGTCGTCCTGATCGATGCCACCACGGGCAAGCAGTGGCCGGTGTGGGTGGAGATCGACCAGTACACCCAGGAGGCCGGTGTCATGCCGGCAGGTACGACGACGCAGGTCCAGCAGGACCTGATGATCCACCCGGCGATGAACCTCCTCGATGGTCATCGGTACGTCGTCGGGCTGCGCCACCTCGTCACCAACAGCGGCAGCGACGCGCGGCAATCGCCGGCCTTCGCGGCGTACGTCGCCGACTACCGTCGCCACACCAGCGGCGGCGACCCGCGCGCGACCCACATGGCGGGAGTCTTCGGCGATCTGAAGGAAGCGGGCTGGACGATCTCATCCAACCCGAAGGACCTGTTCCTCGCGTGGGACTTCACGACAGCGTCCTCGCAGAGCGTGACCGGCCGCATGCTCGCGATCCGCGATGACGCGTTCGAGCAGCTCGGGGAGTCGAAGGCACAGATCGACGCAGGCAAGCTGGCGGGGCACGCGCCGTCGTTCACCGTCTCGTCCGTGACGAACTACAGCGCGAAGGACAACCCGAACGTCGTCCGCGAGATCCACGGCAGCTTCACGGTGCCCTGCTACATCGCGCCGAGCTGCTCGCCGCCGGTCAAGTGCGAGCAGATCCCCGAGAGCCCGTTCGACGACTGCCCGTCACCCGGAGTGTTCTCCTACGCCGACCCGGCGGACCCGGACTCCGATCCGGTGCAGGCGCCGGGTGGCCAGACCTACGACGCCGCCTTCACCTGCGTGGTCGGGCGGACCGGGTTCAACTCAGGCCAGATGTATCGGCCGGTGGAGTACGGGCACGGGCTGTTCGGCAGCCGCAGCGAGGTGCGGTCATCCCCGCAGGAGGAGATGGCCAACCGCGAAGGGATGCTCTACTGCGCCGTCAACTGGTTCGGCTTCGCCAACGCCGATGTTCCCAACGCCGTCCTCGCGCTCAGCAACCTGTCGCTGTTCCCGCTTCTGGCGGACCGCGCGCAGCAGGGCGAGCTCAACTTCCTCTATCTGCAGCGGCTGATGATCTCCCCGAAGGGCTTCGCGACGAACGCCGCGTTCAAACGCCACGGAAAGACCTTCATCAACCTCCACGACGGCGTCTACTACGACGGCAACAGCCAGGGTGGCATCTTCGGTGGCACGGTGTGCGCGATCTCGATCGACGCACGCCGCTGCACGCTCGGGGTGCTGGGGATGGACTACCCGCTGCTGCTGCCCCGCTCGGTCGACTACGTCGCGAAGAGCAGCCTCGACCAGGCAGCCGTCAACTACATCAACGCGATCCTCAAGGACCCGACGAGCTTCGATCCGACGAGCGTCACCGACTACGTCGGCTACTCGAACATTCTCGACTTCTTCTATCCCGACCAGTCGCAGCGCCAGCTGCTGCTCGACCTCCTGTCCACATTGTGGGATCGCTCCGATCCGGACGGTTACGCAGGGCACATGACGGCGTCCTCGGTGGGGGGCTTGCTGCGAGACTGCACGGGGCAAGGCGTCGTGACCGTGGACAAGGTACGGCCGATCTGCCCGATCGCAACGCCTGACCATCACGTCCTGCTGCAGCCCGCCTGGGGGGACCACCAGGTCGCGAACATCACGGCGTTCGACGAGGCGCGGACCATCGGCGCGCGGGCCGTCGGGTTGCCCGCGACGTCGAACCGGATCGGCAGCGGCGACGCCCTCATGGCCAGCCGGCTGTGCAGCCACGAGCCGCACAACAACGCGGCCAACGACCCGGTCGACGGCAACTACTGCTGGAAGGCGTCGTCGGTGTTCTGGCGGATCAAGCCGATTCGCACCTACCCGTACGACGGATCGGCGATCACCCTGTTCGACGGCGGCCCCGACGGGGCGGGTACGCCGTTCACCACCGACCCGCCGCCGCCCTCGGACGTCCCGCCGCCGGACACCGCGACCAACCAGGACCCGCACGAGGGACCGCGGCGGGCGTGCGCCGCGCAGGACCAGAAGGGCGCGTTCTTCCACCTGCGCCATGGCTACGTGACCGCACCGAAGCAGCAGTTCACCAACGGGCACAAGCCGGTCGGGCCGCCGTACTTCGACGGCGGCTGGAACGGGGTCTGCGCCCTCCCGTAGCCGGGCTAGGGCCCGAGCTGTGGCCAGGTCGCCGCGAACCCCGGATGCAGGTCCAGGGACGCAACCGTGGTGCTCGCGACCCAGCGCATCTCCGCCGTCTCGCGGCCGCGCGGCGTCGCCGTCATGGGCGTGTCGACGGTCGCGATCACGGTCCAGTAGGACCAGCCGCCGTGGTCGTCGTGGTGGACGCGCTCGACGATGACCCCCTCGACGGCCATCTCGACCTCTTCGCCGAGCTCGCGCAGCGCGGCCTCCTCCGGGGTTTCCCAGGACGCCTTGGCGCCTCCGGGCACACCCCACGTGCCGCCGTGGTGGGTCCACCACGCACGACGCTGGAGCAGCACGTGGTCGGCACCCCCTTCGCCGACGGTGCGCAGGAGCAGCCCCGCTGCCCCGTGCCGGCCCCAGTGCTGGTGCCCGGCGCTGCAGATTGCCCACCCGTCGCCGTCGACGAATCGCCCCGCCATTTGTCCATTCTCGCGCCTAGAATTTCGCCATGCTGTTCACCCGCCAGAAGACGACCATGATCGCTCCCGACGAGGCTCTGCCCGGCCGCGAGTCGCGCCCGTTCGCGATCACGAACCGCCACTTCGTCCTGGGTACGCCGATCGAGCCGCCGTACCCGGGCACCACAGAGGTGGCGTACTTCGGGATGGGGTGCTTCTGGGGCGCTGAGCGGCTGTTCTGGCAGCTCGACGGCGTCGTGTCGACCGCAGTCGGGTATCAGGGCGGCTATTCGCCGAACCCGACGTACGAGGAGGTCTGCTCGGCGCGGACCGGCCACGCGGAGGTCGTCAAGGTCGTCTACGACCCGACGAAGATCTCCTACGCCGACTTGCTCAAGGTCTTCTGGGAGAGCCACGACCCGACGCAGGGGATGCGGCAGGGCAACGACGTCGGGACGCAGTACCGCTCCGCCATCTTCACCACCGACGAGGCACAGGCGGCGCTAGCCGCCGAGTCCCGTGACCTCATGCAGCCGTCGTTCGCGGCCGCGGGGTACGGCGAGATCACCGCCGAGATCGCGCCGGCGGGGGAGTTCTACTACGCGGAGGACTACCACCAGCAGTACCTCGCGAAGAACCCGAACGGCTACTGCGGAATCGGTGGAACCGGCGT
>JAICMG010000238.1 GCA_025929365.1 Frankiaceae bacterium | reverse complement strand
GAGGCAACCGTGACGGTGATCGGCGCGCAGGCCTACATGACCTATCAGCCCTTCCTGCCGGAGGCGGCAGCAGGCAACCTCGAACCCCGCCATATGGTCGTCCCGCTACGACGGGAGCTCGACAAGTGCGAGGTCCTCACCGGCACGGTGACCGAGATCCGTCATGCCGACCGCCACGTCGTCTTCGGTCCCGACGAGGGACCGGCGCGCAAGGTGGGCTACGACATTCTGGTCGTTGCGCCGGGGTCAATCGCCAAGACGCTACCGATCCCGGGTCTCGCAGAATGTGGCATCGGATTTCGGACGGTGGCCGAAGCCGTCTACCTGCGCAACCAGGTGCTCTCGCGACTCGACCTCGCCGCATCCACCGATGACCTCGATGTGCGAGCAAGAGCTTTGAGCTTCGTGTTCATCGGAGGAGGCTACGCCGGCATCGAGGCCATCGCGGAGCTGCAAGACATGGCGCGCGACGCCTTGCGCTCATTCAAGGGCGTTACTCCCGCCGACATGACGTGGACCATGGTCGAGGCGGCCGACAGGATCCTGCCCGAAGTCAGCATCGACATGGCCGAATACACCGTGCGGCAGCTGGAGCGCAGCGGCATCTCCGTGAGATTGAAGACGAAGGTGACATCACTCGTCGGAGGCATCGTGCAGCTGGATGACGGCACAAGCTTCCCGGCAGACACCGTGGTGTGGACCGCCGGCGTGCGGCCGAACCCGTTGCTCGAGCACAGCGACTTGCCGCTCGACGACGCCAAGCGGGTCAGGTGCGATCCGGAGCTTCGGATCGTGGGCGTCGAAGGCGCGTGGTCGGCGGGCGACTGCGCAGCGGTGCCCGACGTCACGAAGGGGGGCGGAGCGCTTTGCGGTCCCACCGCCCAGCACGCGGTTCGACAGGCGAAGCAGCTCGCGGACAACATCGTCGCGACGTTGCGCGGGCGAAGGGTGAAGGAGTATCGCCACGCATACGCTGGATCCGTCGCGAGCCTCGGGCTGCATCGCGGCGTAGCCGAGGTCTACGGCATCAAGCTGCGAGGCCTTCCGGCCTGGTGGATGCATCGGACCTATCACGTGGCCCGGCTTCCAACGGTGAACCGGAAGCTGAGGGTGCTGGCGGACTGGACTCTTGCCTTGTTCTTCCGTCGCGAGATCGTGTCCCTCGGCTCCTTCGCCGATCCGCGCCGGGACTTCGAGCGGGCGGCCAGCGGCGAGTAACGTCGGGTCGCCCCCGTAGCCCAACTGGACAGAGGCACCGGACTTAAGATCTGGTCAGTGTCGGTTCGAGTCCGACCGGGGGTACGGCAACGGCGGATACATACCTGAGGCGAGGCGCTTGATGAGCAAGGCGGAGACCGCATACGAGCTGCTGAAGGCAGCGATCGGCGAGACCGAGGGCACGAGCGACTGGCTCGAGATCACCCAGGAGCGAATCAACGAGTTCGCTGACGTGACCGAGGACCACCAGTTCATCCACGTCGACCCGGAGAAGGCGGCCGCGATGTCGCCCTGGGGCGTCACGATCGCCCACGGTTTCCTGACGTTGTCGTTGCTGGTGAAGCTCAGCTCGACGATTCATCAACCGATGGAGCGCTTTGACGGTCTCGTCATGGGTGTGAACTACGGCTTCGAGAAGATCCGCTTCATCCAGGCCGTCAAGGTCGGATCCCGGATCCGGTGCACAAGCGTGCTGTCGGGTGTGGAGCTCAAGGACCCGAACACGTTGCACACGATTCGGACGATGACGGTCGAGATCGAGGGTGAATCGAAGCCGGCACTGGTCGCCGAGTGGATCACGCGGCTCGTTTACGCCTAGCGATGGGGGTCAGCCCATGAAGTTGGGGCCGGCTCGGGTCACCTCTATCTTGATCAGCACACGCTGCTCGCGGACCATCGCATTGCGGTAGTCCTCCCAGTCCGGGTGTTCTCCCGAGATGGATCGGTAGTACTCGACGAGCCCGTCCATGGCCTCCGGAAGCGCGACGATCGTGACTGGTCCCTCGACCTGCACGAAGTCGCCGAAGAACCCGTCGTTGATGATCGTCATCCAGGCCCGGGGTTCCCGTCGCAGGTTCTTCACCTTCGCTGCGGTCTCGCGACTCGACACAACCACCGTGCCGTCGGAGTCGACAGTGGCCGCTACCGGCGTGAGTTGCGGGCTCCCGTCCTTCCGCAGCGTGGCGAGCACTGCGCGGTGGTTGGAGCGAGCGAAGTCAATCGCCGCCGGGATGTCCAT
>JAICMG010000103.1 GCA_025929365.1 Frankiaceae bacterium | reverse complement strand
TCAGCGACTACCTCCCGCCGCCGCATGGTCGCAAACCGCGCACGGTCGAGAACGTCCTGACCGACCTCGACGAGCTTTCGGCCACTGACCTGCTGGATCTCGAGGTCATCGCACGGGTGTGCGGGTTCGGCGGCGCCGCTGACGTGCTCGACTCCGCGGTCTCGCCGCGCGGCTACCGGCTCCTCGCCCGGGTGCCGCGGCTCCCCGCCGCGGTCATCGAGCGGCTGGTCGACCACTTCGGCGGGTTGCAGAAGCTGCTCGCGGCGACCATCGACGACCTCCAGCTCGTCGAAGGCGTCGGCGAGACCCGCGCGCGTTCTGTGCGTGAGGGTCTGTCTCGGCTCGCCGAGTCGTCCATCCTCGAACGGTACGTGTAGGGCGCGGGAGCGGTCACTCCGCTCCGCGACTGTCGGTCGGCCTTTGGCCTCCCTCTTTACGTCGCTCCGCGAAGCCCCCGCTCCCGCGCGTTCACCTCAGATCGATATGCACGGTTCGGCCGTAGCCGGGCAGTGTGTCTGCGCCGGTGGTCTGGTTCACCGGCATCGAGGGGCCTAGGTCGACAGTCACCACTCGCAGCGCGTGATGGGTGGGATTGCAGCGTCTCGGCACCGTGACCGTCACGACGCCCGTGCCGCGCAAGGTCAGGCCGTTGCAACTGACGTCCGTGAGCCTCAGCGTCTCGTCGACGGCACGGTTGACGGTGAGGTGCCAGCCCCAGACCGTGAAGTCCTTCGCGCCGCTCACGTAGGAGAAGGTCGTGGGGTTGGGCGGCGGATGGCCGGTGCCGTCCCAGTGCTTGACGACGGCGTACTGCGCGACCACCTGGGCCCGCAACCACGGGTTCCAGTACGCGTCCTCGTGGATGCCCGGGTGCAGCTCGTAGTGCTGCGCCACCCCGGCTTGCGAGAAGGCCTGGTTCATCTCGATGTTCGTGGGAAGCACCAGATCCTCGAACGCCTGCGAGGTGAGGTAGCCGGGCAGCGAGAAGTCACTCGCCATGCGCGGGACGGTGTCGTTGGAGAAGCCGCGGATCATCAGCGACTGCCGTCGGCCGTGGAAGGCAGCAGCGTTGAGGGCGAGGTCGACCGGTTGGCGCGCGAGGTAGTACGACTCGTCGGCAACGGGATCGCCGAACGCGTAGAGGACGACACCGATGTTCGCGGCCGGGCCGGGCAGGGCGCTGAGCGGGACGGGCGCCCCGAGCGGTGCGGGGAGCAGCACCGCAGGGAGCTGGGCCGGCGGCAGGACCCCGGGGACGCCTTGGGGTGACGGCGTCGCGAGGCCCGGCCCGAGCAGGATGTTCATGATTCCCGAGTCGGCACCGATCGTCGACCACTCGTCGGGATGCAACAGTCCGATGGCGTAGGAGCCATAGCCGCCCAGTGACTCGCCGTCGAGCGCACGATGGGCGCGGCCGCTCGCGACACCGAGGTGGTGCTCGACGAACGGCACCAGCTCGTCGACGACGTACGACGCGAATCGCGGCGGCGGCGTCGAGTACGCCGCGTCCGAGCCGCCCTCCGCGTAGCGCGGGTTCCAGTCCGCCCAGAACCCGTCGAGCAGCGGACCGGGGCCGAATCCACCCGGCACCGTGCGGCCGTCCGGGGCGACGAGCACCATGTCGATGGCGGGCGCGGGCTTCCACTTCCGCTGGTCGGCGTAACGCCAGGGCTGGCTCGTCGCGTACGGCGAGACGCCGGGACGATGCGCCAGTGCCGCAACCCAGGCGCTCGGGTCCGCCGGCGTACCGAGCATCGACGTGAGGTCGCCGCCGAAGCCGTGCAACAGATACAGCGTCGGGCAGCGGTGCGCTGCACAGCCGGGCGGGACGTAGTACTCGAACGCCGTTGTCCCGCCGAGCTCGGGCGCCGGTTCGCGGCGGCAGGCGACCACACCGATGCTGCGGGGAGCCGACGGTCCCTCGCAGTGCGCGAACGGGTCAGACGCGGCCCGCACCACCGCGGTCGGTGCGACCACCATCAGGGCAAAGCAGGTGACGACCAGCAGGGCCCGGACGAGTCGCGACACTCCCTTTAGTTCGCGATCTTGCACAAGAGAACCTGTTCAGCGCCCGGCGGCGCTCGGATTCCTGCGAGCTCGCGAAGGTTAGAGCGCAGGGCTGAGGTCGTCGACGCCGGCCAGCGACTCGGCCCAGCCACTCGCCGCGACGTCCAGCATCCGCTGGAGGTCGACCAGCAGCACCGGACCGTCCTTGGAGCTGCGCACGCCGATGACGTACGACGGCAGGACCTTCGCGGGGCGGTCCGTCAACTCCGGCAGCGCCTCGGCCGGGAGCACCGCAAGGACCTGGTCGACCGCGACTCCGACCGCGTCGTCTTCGACGTCGAGGACGAGGACGTCTCCCTTGTCGTCGGGAGCGTCGGGACCTCGCACGTCGAGCACCGGCAGCGGTGCGCCGCGCAGCTCGATGACGCCCGCGAGAGGCGCCTGGACGCCGGGCAGCCGCTCGAGGCCGGCGAGACGGACGATCTCGCGCACCTCGTCGAGCGCGGTGGCGAATGTCCGCTGGCCGAGCCGGAACATCACGTAGCCCGTGATCATGACGACCCCTCCAGGCTGGCCGACGAGCCAGCTCGGTCAGCGAGCGTAAGGCACAGGGCGGCAAGCTCCGCGGCGTCGCGCCCGCCGAGCTCGTCCGTGGTGCGATCCACCTGCGATCCCGCGAGCGTGCTCGCCGCCGCTCGGTACGAGCGCGCGGCCGCCACACCCTCGCCCAACCGGTCGAGCGCGCCGCCGAGCATGAAGTGCGCGAACCCGTGTTCGGGGTCGAGATAGACCGTTTTGCGAAGCACGACTAGAGCATCGGCATCTTGGCCCAGGTTCGTGAGCGCCACGCCCCACAGATAGTGGGCGTCCGCGCGCAGCGGGGTGGCCCCGGCAACCTCCGCCGCGAGGTCCGCCGCTTCCTTGTAGCGGCCCTCGGACAGCGCTACCCGCACGGTGTCGAGCGGGTCACGAGTCTCGAACTGCGGCGCAATCACCCGCGGGATGGGAAGCGCCGGTGTCACGAGCCGCGGCAGCTTCGGCACCTCGAGCGGGGCGCGCTTCTTGTGGCGCCGGTCCGGATCGCCCTTGCGGCGCTCCCCCGTCGCGGCCGGCTCGGACTTCGTCCGCCGGTCGGGCAGGATCCGGCGGCGCTCGATCGACTCGGTGACCGGTTCGACCGCGGACTCGTCGAGGCGGCGGTAGACGAAGGCGTCACCCAGCGACACCAGGCTGAACTCGTCACTGATCTGCCACAGCGTCTCGGCGTGACCGAGGAAGAGATACCCGCCGTCACGAAGCCGGCCGTAGAAGCGCTTCATCAGCTCGCGGGTGGTCTCGCGGTCGAAGTAGATCGTGACGTTGCGGCAGAGGATGAGGTCGGCCTCGCCGGCCTCGAAGGCCGGCGGGTCGGTGACCAGGTTGCGGTGCTCGAACTCGACGATCGAGCGAACCTCGTCACGCACCCGCCAGCTCGCACCGTCCGGGTCCGGGACGAACCATCGGTTCATGTCAGCGGGTTCGGTCATCACGAAGGCGCGCTCGCCGTACCGGCCCTCTCGTCCCGCGGCGAGACCGCGGGTCGAGATGTCGGTGGCGAGGACCTTGACGTCCCAGTCGGTCGATACCGGCAAGAACTCACGCACGAGGATGGCCAGGGTGTAGGCCTCCTCGCCGGTCGAGCACCCGGCACTCCAGATCCGCAACCGCTTGGTCTTCTCGCTCTGGCGAATCAGCTCAGGGATCACGTACTTGCGCAGCGCGCGGATCTGCGGCGGGTTCCGGAAGAAATGCGTCTCCGGGATGGTGACCTCGTCGAGCAGTGCCTGCAGCTCCTCAGAGCCGGTGAGGCTGCCGACCTTGGTGAGGTAGGACTCGACGTCGTTGATGCGGGTGATCCGCATCCGCTCCGTGATCGAGAACGCGAGCGAGTCGCGCCGTGAGTCGTCGAAGGAAAGGCCAGCCGCACTGTGGAGGAGCTTCGCAATGGTCGCGAACTCCGAGTCGGTCAGTGCGACCTTGTTCACTCCGAGCCGCCGGAATCCGGATTCACGAGAATGTGACGCAGCGCCACCGAGATGTCAGGAAGCGGTAACTGCAGATCGACGGCGTCTTCTGACTTCGCCGCGGCCGGCATGCCGTACACCGCACTCGTCGACTCGTCCTGCCCGATCGTCAGCGCACCGCGATCACGCATCCGTTTGAGGCCGAGCGCACCGTCGCGGCCCATTCCCGTCAGCAGGATGCCGGCAGCCGCTGCCCCGTAGTTCTCCGCGACCGACGTGAAGGTCACGTCGATCCCGGGCACGTGGTACTGCGTCGGAGGCGCTTGCTGGGTGGTCACGCGCATGTGCTCGTGGACGAGGAGGTTGACCCCGCCCGGCGCAACGGTGATGACACCCGGCGCCAGGCGCTTCCCGTGAGCGCCGAGGACGACCGGCAGCGGGCAGACATCGTCGAGCCAGCGGGTCAGGCCCTCCATGAAGCCATCGGCCATGTGCTGGATGATCAGGATCGCTACCGAGGTCTGCGTCGGCAGATCGGCGAGCAGCGTCGCGAGCGCCTGCGGACCGCCCGTTGACGCGCCGATCGCGAGCACCTCGAACTCTCGCTCGGTGAGCAGATCCAGCGGGTCGGTGGGCCTTGGTGCCGGCCGAAACGGCGCCTCCTTCTTCGACACCGGCTTCGGCGCGGCTCGCTCGCCGTCCAGATTCACCGTCGTCATGGTCGACTTCGACATGCCGAGCCGCCCGCGTGGGTGGGTGATCACCCGGACCCGGCCGGCGACCCGAAGCCGTTGCCGCAGCTCTTCGGCGTACTCCGACAACCTGGCACTGTCATCCGGACCGGGCTTGGCCATCACGTCGATCGCGCCGGCAGCCAACGCCGAGACGGCATTCTCGCGGTCGGCGCCGTCGACGAATGCGGAGTACACGACGATCGGCGTAGGGCGGTTGGCCATGATCCGCTCGATCGCCTCGATGCCGTTCATCACCGGCAGGTGCAGGTCCATGATCACGGCCGTCGGCTGCAGTCGCTCGACGAGCGCGACCGCATCGCGCCCGGTACGTGCCTCACCCACCACCTGCAGCATCGGATCCGAGGACATCGCGGCCCGGATGAATCGACGCTGGGTGGCCGAGTCGTCGACGATGACGACGGTGACCGGAGTTGGTAGCTCCGCCTGTGCCGTCACTTGTGACATGTCGTCGGGTCCCTGTGAATGCTTGAGCCGCGCGCGGGATCGGTGGGGTAGGTCAGGAATGTGCGATTTGTCGGAAGTTGGTCTTTCTCACTGCGTGTTCTTCGTGAAATGGAAGACCGCCTTCTGCGCCTTCACGCCATCTAGCGTCGCACGAAGGACGTAGGTTCCGGGCAGCGCCTGCTCCCCGTGGGTGCAGCCGGGGCCGAGCCGCTTGCCGTCCCACTGGACCGACAGCTTGTGGGTCGCTCCCGGGGCAAGCGTGGTCGTCACCGGAGCGTTCGTCACCGTGCATCCCGACCCCTGAGTGGTGAACCACTGCGCCGCTCCGGAAAAGACGCGCCAGAGCTCGTTCGCGGGGTTGGTGGTCAGCTGACACGACGCCGCGGAGACATTCGTGATCGTCGCCATGAACGTCGGTGACTGACCGGTCTGGTAGATCCCGCCCGGCGCCGACACCGAGAGCGTCGCCGACAGCTGGCCCGCTGCGCAGGCGGCGTTCTGGTTCGAGCTCGCCGAGTCGGTCGGGGTCGTTGTCGGGCCACTACCGGCGCCGGCACGGCCTGGCGGCTTGCCACCGCCACCGGAGCAAGAGACCGCGATCACGATGATCAGGATCAGCGGCAGCGCAAGCACGATGGCCCGCCGCACCCAATAGACCCGCGGCGGGAGCGGACCGACCGGGAACAGCACGCTGCTCATGCGGAGTGATCGTAGGGCCCGGCGCCCCCTCCCGTCCCCGCGGTGCATGGCAGACTCCGACCCGAGGATGAGCCAGACCTTTTCGATCGCCGTACGGCGTTGGTACGACGCGAACGCTCGCGACCTCCCCTGGCGGCGGCCCGACGTCACCCCGTGGGGTGTGCTGGTGAGCGAAGTCATGCTCCAGCAGACGCCCGTGGCCCGCGTGGTTCCCGCCTGGGCGGCGTGGCTGTCACGCTGGCCCGTGCCGGCCGACCTGGCGGCAGCGGCTCCCGGTGAGGCGGTTCGGGAGTGGGGCCGGTTGGGCTATCCCCGGCGCGCACTTCGGTTGCACGAGGCAGCAACCGCGATGGTCGAGCGCCACGGCGGCCGCGTGCCGGCGGCGTACGACGAGCTCATCGCGTTGCCGGGTGTCGGCTCGTATACGGCGGCGGCCGTCGCGGTGTTCGGGTTCGGCGCGCGCCACGAGGTCCTCGACACCAACGTGCGCCGCGTGCACGCGCGAGTGTTCGGCGGCCGGGCCGATGCAACGACGGCCGGCCCGACTCGCGACGAACGCGACGCGGCGCTCGCGCTCGTTCCGTTCGACGAGCCGGCACACCATTGCGTCGCGGTCATGGAGCTCGGTGCGCTGGTGTGCACCGCGAGGACTCCGAGGTGTGGAGCATGCCCGGTAGCGGACGCCTGCGCATGGCTCGCCGCGGGCCGTCCCGACGGGATGAGCTCACGGCGACCACAGGCCTACGCCGGCACCGACCGCCAGGTCCGCGGGCGGCTGCTGGCGGTGCTGCGGGAATCAGCGGACGTCGTGGCCAAGCCCGCGCTCGACCTGGTCTGGGAGGACGAGACACAGCGCGAGCGCTCGCTCGCCGGCCTGGTGGCGGACGGCCTGGTCGAGCCGGTCGGCGATGGCCAGTACCGGTTGCCGACATGAGGTACGCGTTCGCGCATCGTGGGGGCCGCGGCCACGGCCCGGACAACACGATCCCCACGTTCACCAGGGCACTCGCCGACGGAGCGACTGCGCTGGAAACGGATGCCTGGGTCACGGCGGACGGGATCGTCGTGCTCGACCACGACGGGGTGCACCGTCCGGGCACGCCGGACGAAAGATCGATCACGGAGATCGCGCGCGCCGAGCTCGCAGATCACATCCCGACCCTCGCCGATCTCTATGAGTCGTGCGGCACCGACTTCGATCTCGCCATCGACATCAAGGGAGATGGCGCAGGGCGGGCGATCCGGCAAGTTGCGGTGGCGGCGGAAGCCGCCGATCGCCTCTGGCTGTTCACGCCGAGCACGACACGACCGGGTGACGTGGCGCCCGCACATGGCGGCGTCACGGTGCGACACCAGGAGCTGCGCAACGCTTCCAGGCGCGCTGCGCTGATCGGGGAGTTGAAGAGCGACGGAGTCGAAGTGGTGAACGCGCGGTGGCAGTTCTGGCGACGGTCAGCCGTTCACGACGTCCATGATGCGGGCATGCTGGCGTTCGCTTGGGATGTCCAGTCGTCGATCGCGCTCTGGCGCTGCAAACGACTCCGAATCGACGGCATCTTCAGCGACCACATGGGCATCCTGCGGAAAGCCCAGTGAGCTGGTGAATCGCCTGCCGCGTCAGCACGGTGGACAGCTCACGACCCTCGCTCAGGCGGCGTAGTTGCGGAGGACGCGAAGCGCCACTTCGCCCTGCGGGCCCGATGTCTCGAGCCCGGACTCCTCTGGTGAGAGGCGCTGGGCCCCGACACGGCAGAACGCGCCGGCGTTGCCAACGATCCGCGAAGCTGCGTCCGGATCGCCGTACCTCCAGGTTTCGCCGGTCGGCGACGTCAGCTCCGCGTAGACCGGCGCGGGCTCCTGGCCGGCAACCTCGAACCCGTACGGCAGGGTCCGGTGGGCGAGCCAGGCGATGTGGCGGAGCCGGTCGGTGTCCGGGTAGTCGATGCCGAGCGGCTCGGCGATGTCGAGCGCGTGCGCCCAGTGCTCCGCGAGCCTCGTCGTCGCGAGCGCCTGGGGTCGAAGCGGCGACGCAGCCCACGCGAACCGGGCATCGGGATCGGCGGCGCGCAGTGCCGCGACCGCGTCACGCCGCGCCCGCTTCCATCGCTCGAAGATCGCAATCGGGTCACCGCGCTCAGCGCGGACCAGGCTCTCCATGATCTCGTCGATGGTGTTGCCCTCGATCAGACCGAGGTCACCACGCGGCACGCCGTTGATCGTGGAGACGACCGCATCCTCGCTCTGCGCAAGGTGCAGCACGACATCCGACAACGACCAGCCTGCAGCCGCCGAGGGCGACAGCCAGGTCTCGACGGAGAAGCCTTCGACCATCACCTCGATGGCGTCCTGCTCCGCCTCGAGGTCCGCGATCACCGATGCGCTGTCAGTCCCCGCCACACGACGAGTCTGCCCTGCGCGACTTGCCCGTGTCTCAGGTGGCTATACGCGCCGCGAACACGGACAAGCCCACCTGTCAGGCGTCGGCGCTCCCGCCGTCCGTCGAGCCGGCGCCGGCCTCGACCAGCGGGACATCCGGCGTCATCGGCTTGCTCTCACCGCGGAACGTGAACCGCTCCTCGCCGTCGGTGTCTTCGACGTCGACCACGACGATCTGGCCCGCGGTCAGCTCGCCGTAGAGGATCTTCTCGGACAGCATGTCCTCGATCTCGCGCTGGATGGTTCGACGCAGCGGCCGCGCACCCAGCACGGGGTCGTACCCACGCTTCGCGAGCAGTCGCTTCGCATCGGCAGTCAGCTCGATCGCCATGTCGCGGTTCTTCATCTGTGTGTCGACGCGGCTGATCATCAGGTCGACGATCGTGACGATGTCGTCCTCGGACAGCTGGTGGAAGACGATCGTGTCGTCCACGCGGTTGAGGAACTCCGGACGGAAGTGCTGCTTCAGCTCGTCGTTGACCTTGAGCTTCATGCGCTCGTAGTTGTTGACGTCGTGATCGCCGGCGGCGAACCCGAGGTTCAGGCCCTTGGCGATGTCGCGGGTGCCGAGGTTCGTCGTCATGATGATCACGGTGTTCTTGAAGTCCACCGTACGGCCCTGCGAGTCGGTGAGCCGGCCGTCCTCCAGCACCTGAAGCAGGGCGTTGAAGACGTCCGGGTGTGCCTTCTCGATCTCGTCGAAGAGCACGACCGAGAACGGCTTGCGGCGCACTCGCTCGGTAAGCTGTCCGCCCTCTTCGTAGCCGACGTATCCGGGCGGGGACCCGACGAGACGCGAGACGGTGTGCTTCTCCATGAACTCGCTCATGTCGAGCTGGATCAGGGAGTCCTCGTCGCCGAACAGGAACTCGGCCAGCGTCTTTGACAGCTCGGTCTTCCCGACGCCGGACGGGCCGGCGAAGATGAACGACCCACCCGGACGCTTCGGGTCCTTCAGGCCCGCGCGGGTACGGCGGATGGCCTGCGAGATGGCCTTGACCGCCTGCGCCTGGCCGACGACGCGCTTGTGCAGCTCGTCTTCCATCCGGAGCAGCCGGGCGGTCTCCTCCTCGGTGAGCTTGAAGACCGGGATGCCGGTCCACGTCGCGAGAACCTCGGCGATCTCCTCGTCGGTGACCTCGGCGACCACGTCCATGTCGCCGGCCTTCCACTCGCGCTCACGCTCGGCCTTCTGCGTAAGAAGCTGCTTCTCGTTGTCGCGGAGCGACGCCGCCTTCTCGAAGTCCTGCGCGTCGATCGCGCTCTCCTTCTCACGGCGCACCGCGGCAATCTTCTCGTCGAACTCCCGCAGGTCCGGCGGTGCGGTCATCCGTCGGATGCGCATCCGCGAACCGGCCTCGTCGATCAGGTCGATCGCCTTGTCCGGCAGGAAGCGGTCGGAGATGTAGCGGTCGGCCAGCTGCGCCGCCGCCACCAGCGCGGCATCGGTGATCGAGACGCGGTGGTGCGCCTCGTAGCGGTCGCGCAGGCCCTTCAGGATCTCGATGGTGTGCGCGAGGGTGGGCTCGCCGACCTGGATCGGCTGGAACCGGCGCTCCAGCGCGGCGTCCTTCTCGAGGTACTTGCGGTACTCGTCGAGCGTCGTCGCACCGATGGTCTGCAGCTCGCCCCGGGCGAGCATCGGCTTGAGGATCGACGCCGCGTCGATCGCGCCCTCGGCCGCGCCGGCGCCGACGAGGGTGTGAATCTCGTCGATGAAAAGAATGATGTCGCCGCGGGTCCGAATCTCCTTGAGAACCTTCTTGAGCCGCTCCTCGAAATCGCCGCGGTAACGGCTTCCGGCGACAAGCGCGCCGAGGTCGAGCGTGTAAAGCTGCTTCTCCTTGAGATTCTCCGGCACCTCGCCCTTCACGATTCCCTGAGCGAGACCCTCGACCACGGCGGTCTTGCCGACTCCGGGCTCGCCGATGAGGACGGGGTTGTTCTTGGTACGCCGCGACAGCACCTGCATGACGCGCTCGATTTCCTTCTCGCGCCCGATCACCGGGTCGAGCTTTCCTTCGCGCGCGGCCTGCGTGAGGTTGCGGCCGAACTGGTCGAGAACGAGCGAGGTGCTCGGCGTACCTTCACCGACGCCACCGGCAGCAGCGGGCTCCTTGCCCTGGTAGCCGGACAGCAGCTGAATCACCTGCTGGCGGACGCGGTTGAGGTCCGCGCCGAGCTTCACGAGCACCTGCGCCGCGACGCCTTCGCCTTCGCGGATCAACCCGAGCAGGATGTGCTCGGTGCCGATGTAGTTGTGTCCGAGCTGCAACGCCTCACGAAGGCTGAGCTCGAGGACCTTCTTCGCGCGCGGTGTGAACGGAATGTGCCCGCTCGGGGCTTGCTGACCCTGACCGATGATCTCCTCAACCTGCTGACGCACGCCTTCAAGGGAGATTCCGAGCGACTCGAGGGCCTTGGCGGCAACGCCTTCGCCCTCGTGAATCAGGCCGAGCAGGATGTGCTCGGTCCCGATGTAGTTGTGGTTGAGCATCCTGGCTTCTTCTTGCGCCAAGACCACGACCCGCCTCGCGCGGTCGGTAAATCTCTCGAACATGTCGCTCCTCGACCGAAGCGGGTCAGTTACTCAATCGCCCCTGTACCCGCATGCTAGCCCTGGCACGCGCACGTCGCGCGTCGCTGTGCAGAACCGTGACTCACCCATCGTCAACTACGACGACCGTTATGAGCATTCCGGTTCAGCCGGAGGCGTAACCCCAAGGCACAAGTCACAAAGCGGAGGGACTTTGGCCCCGCGAGAGCTAGTGGCCGGCAGCGGTGAATCGTTCGACGATGTCGGCGGGGATCCGGCCGCGCTCGTTGACCTTCAAACCCTGGGACCTCGCCCACGCGCGAACCGCGGCCGGGTCGACACCGGTCGGCACCCGGCGACGGCGACCGCCCGAGTCGGGGCGACCGGCACGACGGGCCGCCCCCACGTACGGCGCGAAGGCATCACGCAGGGCGGCTCCGTGCGACGCGCACACGTCGATCTCGTAGCTCGCGCCTTCCAGGGAAAAGCGGATGGTTTCCGTC
>JAICMG010000161.1 GCA_025929365.1 Frankiaceae bacterium | reverse complement strand
TCGACCTGGCCGACGAAGGTCCAGTGCAGTCCGGCACGGTCGGCGAGCGCCTCCTGGCTGAGGTCGAGCTCGTGTCGGCGGGTTCTGACGCGCTCGCCGAAGAGCGCGAGGGCGTCGGAGGCAGGATCGGGCATGACTGCGCAACCACATACGTCCCGACCAATCGCGACCAGAGCGTTTGCATCTAGTGACTATTCGTCCTGGCGCGCCGCACCCGGCCGACCTTCAGAAACGGGGCGCGAGATGTGGCAGGCTCTAGCCGCTCACCGGACGTGAAAGGGCTCTTTGCGCGATGCCGATCTCGATCATGCGGTTCAACTTCGTGCTGCCCGGGCGCGATCCCGACCGGTTGTCGGAGATGTACCGGGCGGCGATCGAGATGGCCGCCGTGGCCGACCGCAACGGCTTCATGGCCGTCTCGCTCGAAGAGCACCACGGCGTCGACGACGGGTGGAGCCCCGCGCCGCTCACCACCGCCGGGCTCATCCTCGGCCACACCCAGTACATCCGCGTGATGATCCAAGCGCTGCTGGTGCCCCTCAACGATCCGCTGCGGGTCGCGGAGCAGATCGCCGTCCTCGATCTTGCGAGCGGCGGGCGGATCAACGTCGTCGCCGGACTGGGCTATCGACCTGAGGAGTACGCCGCAGCCGGCGTCGACTGGAAGTCGCGCGGCAAGATCATGGACGCATCACTCGATGCGATCGTCGCCGCCTGGTCGGGCAAGGAGTTCAGCTACCAGGGACGGACCGTACGGATCACCCCGACACCGAAGAGCCCGGCGAGCGCGATCCTGTTCGTCGGCGGTAGCGGGCGGCACGCCGCCCGCCGCGCGGCGCGACTCGGGCTCCCTCTGCTGCCGGCCGCTCACCTGCCCGAGCTGCAGGCGTACTACCAGGAGGAGTGCGCGGCGCACAACACGGCGGGCTTCGTCATCATGCCGCCCGAGGAGACCCGCCTCACCCTGCTGTCGAACTACCCCGACCAGGCGTGGGACGACCTCGGTGAGCACCTGTTGCACGAGGCGCGCCAGTACCAGAGCTGGCAGACACCCGACATCCACTCGGCGGTCTCGTCGAAGGCGACGACCGTCGAGGAGCTTCGTGCCGAGGGCATCTACCGGATCATGAGCCCGGACGAGGCGATCTCGTGGTGCGAGCAGGAGGGTGAGTTCGCGACGATGGTGCTTCACCCGTTGTGCGGCGGGGTCCCCGTCGACCGTGGCTGGGAAACCCTGCGCCTCTACATCGACAAGGTCCTGCCCGCCCTGTGACCACCGAGATACCCGCGCACTCATGACCGAGGGTGGGTACAACGGCTCCATGACCGACGTACCGATGATCCAGCTCAACAACGGGCGACCCATTCCCCAGCTCGGCTTCGGCGTGTTCCTGGTTCCGCCGGAAGACACCGCCGCGGCCGTCAGCGAGGCGCTTCGCATCGGCTACCGACACATCGACACGGCGCAGATGTATGGCAACGAGAAGGAGGTCGGGCAAGCGATCGCGGAGTCGGGCCTGCACCGCGACGACGTGTACATCACGAGCAAGCTGAACAACGCCTACCACCTGCCGGACGACGCCCGGCGGGCATTCGACGAGACGCTCGCCGCGCTCGGAATCGAGGCGATCGACCTGTTCCTCATCCACTGGCCGCTGCCGACCAGGTACGGCGGCGACTTCATCTCGACCTGGAAGACCCTCGAGGAGTTCTACCGCGACGGCCGCGCCCGCTCGATCGGCGTGTCCAACTTCCACGCGAACCACCTCAACCGGCTCTTCGCCGAGACCGACATCGTGCCGGCGGTCAACCAGATCGAGGTCCACCCGTACCTCGTGCAGGACGACCTTCGCGGCTTCTGCGCCGATCATCAGATCGCGGTCGAGGCATGGTCGCCCCTCGGCCGTGGCGCCGTACTCGACAATCCGACGATTCGCTCGATCGCCGCGACGGTCGGCAAGACCAGCGCGCAGGTGATCCTGCGTTGGCACGTCGAGCGCGGCGACATCGTGTTCCCGAAGTCGATCAGGCCGGAACGGATGGCGGAGAACTTCGACATCTTCGACTTCACGCTGAGCGTCGATGACCTCGCAGCGATTTCGGCGCTCGACCGCGGCGAACGAGTCGGGCCCGATCCTGAGACCTTCGACCGCGTCTAAGCGCCGATGTTGGGGGGCACCTTTGCTGACCTGCTGCTGAGGCGGGCCGACGACGACGCCACCGCACTTTGGTGTGACGAGGAGACGTGGTCGTGGCGACGCCTCGTCGCGGAGTCACGGGCTCGCGCCCACTTGATGCTCGAGCGGCAGGATCCGGCACTTCCCCACGTCGGCGTCCTGCTCGAGAACACCCCCGAGTACGTCGCGTGGATCTATGGCGCTGCCCTCGCGCGGATGACTGTGGTCGGCGTCAACCCGACCCGGCGAGGCGCTGCGCTTCGTGACGACATTCGGCACACGGACTGCGGGCTGATCGTCACCGACCGCGAGCGACGGTCACTTGTCGACGACCTCGCGCTCGGAATCGCACCTGAGCGAATCGTCGTCGTCGACGACGCGTCGTACGCCGGCGCACTGGCGTCAGCCCGACGGTCTGACCTGCCGGAGCAGGAGCCGAGCGACCGCCTCCTGCTGCTGTTCACGTCGGGGTCGACCGGCGCACCGAAGGCCGTGGTGTGCACGACGGGCCGGCTGGCTGCGATCGCGATTGGCGCGACCGAAAGCATCGGGATTCGGCCCGACGACGTGCTCTACCAGTCGATGCCGATGTTCCACGGCAACGCGATCATGGCCAACCTCGCACCTGCCGTGGCGCTGGGTTGCCCGGTGGCGCTGCGCCGCCGCTTCTCGGCATCGAGCTTCCTCGGTGACGTACGCCGGTTCGGCGCGACCTACTTCAACTACGTCGGCCGGTCGCTGGCCTATGTGCTCGCGACGGCCGAACGCGACGACGACCGCGACAACGCGCTGCGGCTGGGCTTCGGCACAGAAGCGTCGCACCGCGACCGCGCCGAGTTCGAGCGGCGCTTCGGGTGCTCGCTGACCGAGTCGTACGGCTCCAGCGAAGGTGTGATCTCGACGTACCGTCCGCCCGGGACACCCGCGCAGTCGGTGGGGGTCCCTCGTCCCCGACCCGGCTCAGACGTGGTGGTCGTCGATCCCGAGAGCGGCACCGAATGCCCGCCGGCGGAGTTCGACGAGCACGGCAAGCTGACGAACGCGAGTGCGGCAATCGGCGAGATCGTCGATCGTGGCGGCGCGCCCGGCTTCGAGGGCTACTACCGCAACGACGAGGCGACGACCGATCGCCTTCGCGGCGGCTGGTACTGGAGTGGTGATCTCGCCTACCGGGACCGTGACGGGTACCTGTACTTCGCGGGCCGGAGCAACGACTGGCTGCGCGTGGACTCGGAGAACTTCGCGACCGGGCCGGTCGAGGCGATCCTGTCCCGGCATCCGGATGTGGTGATGGCAGCGGTCTACGCGACGCCCGATCCGCGCACCGGCGACGAGGTGATGTGCGCGCTGGAGCTTCGGCCCGGCGCGGTGTTCGACGCCGCGGGCTTCGGGACGTTCCTCGCGTCGCAAGCCGATCTCGGCACGAAATGGGCGCCGAGATTCGTGCGTGTCGTAAGCGCGATGCCGCTGACGGCCACCAACAAGGTCGACAAGGCGCCGTTGCGAGCCGAGGGATGGCGCGCGGACGACGTGTGGTGGCGCCCCGGAACAGAGCTCAAGTACGAACCCTTCGGCATCGCCGAACGAACGGGCTACCGCGAGGAGTTCGCCAGGTACGACCGCACCCCGCTCCTTCCGTAGCGGCCAAGCAACCGTCCCGAATCCGCGATTGCCGCCTGAAGACGCTCTAGCGCCGTCAAGCGGCAATGGGACGACCGGCGGACTTACGCCGGCTGGCCGCGGAGGGGGAGGCCGGCCTTTCGGTAGAGGTCGTCGATCACTCGCATCGTGAGGATCGCGTCCTCCGGCGGCGTGAGCACCGGACCGCCCTCGCGCGCCGCCGAGATGAATGCCTTGAGCTGCAGGTCGTACGTCGCGGGCCCGCGCACCCGCTCCGAGGTCTTGCGCCCGTCGACCCTCAAGGTCAGCCGGTTGTAGAACTGCGGTGCGATGAAGTTGAGCACGTTCATCGTTCCGCGCGTGCCCACGGCAGTGGCCGAGAACCGCAACAGGTTGCGCGACCACATCGAGGTCGTCGTACTCCCCGTGGATCCGTCGGCGAACGTGTACTTCGCCGACATCGCGCGATCCACGTCGGGCGTTCGCAGCAGCGCAGTAGCGGACGCGACGGCCGGCTCACCCGCGCCGAGCAGCCGCAGCACGTGCACGGCGTAGCAACAGTCCATCGAGGTCCCGCCGCCGAGTGCGTAGTTGTAGCGGATGTCGGAGAACTTCGGCAGCGGGAAGCACATCGACACGCTCACGTGCTTGACCTCACCGAGCTGGCCGCCATGCACGATCGTTCGCATCCGCTCGGCGAGCGGGTGGTAGCGGTAGTGATATGCCTCCATGACGACGAGTCCCGACTTCTTGGCCGCGTCGGCAACGACCGTCGCCTCGGCCTCGTTGGAGGTGAACGGCTTCTCGCACAGCACGTGCTTGCCGGCGTCGAGCGCCTTCAGCGTCCACTCCGCGTGCAGCGCGTTGGGCAGCGGGTTGTAGATCGCCTCGATCGAGTCATCGGCGAGCACGTCGTCATAGGTCTGGTGCACGGTCTCGATGCCGTGCTTCTTGGCGTACGCCGCCGCCCGCCGCGGATCACGCGCCGCGACCGCCGCGACGACGGCGCCGGGGACGCGAGTCGCCGGACGCACCAGCGCCATCGGCGTGATCCGGGCCGCTCCCAGCACCCCGATTCGAAGGTCCGCGGTCACGCCCACACCCCCCTCACTTCTTCGATGTGCGCTGCCGCTTGCGCCCGACCAGCGAGCGCGGCGGGCTTTGCCGATGCCGGGTCGAGCGGGTTCGCGCCCATGGCTGAAAGAGACGCCTCGTCGGCGGTGATCGTGACCACCGATGCGCTTGCGCGCAACTCCTCCTCGCCACGCACGACCTCCGGCGCGGCCAGCATCGAGATCAGTGACGGGCCGATGACGACGACCGGGTCGCACCCGGCCGCGAGGTCGACGTTGGTGGTCGAGCGCATGCCTCCGTCGACGTAGCGACTGCCGCCGATCGTGACCGGCGGCCACACCCCAGGAACGGCGCAGCTCGCCGCAACCGCGTCCACGAGGTCCACATCGTCGGTGCTGGTGAAGACTCGTGTCTCGCCGCTGTACGCGTCGATGGCCGTGATGCGGAGGTCGCGATCCGGCCAGGACCGCTTCGGCAGCCGCCGCTCGATCACCGCGCGGCGCAGCGGCTCGGCGACGGTCGGGGCACGCAGCGCGAGCTCGCCCAGCGCCTGAAACACCTCGCGACCGGGCGCTTTGCCGGCGAGTGCCGAGCCGAAATCGCGCATCATCTGCTCGGGGTCGAACTCGACTTGAATCTCGCTGTCGAGCAACGCCGGCGACAGCTGCCTCTCGTACAGGTCCTCGAGCGGCACACCGGAGAGTATCTGCGCGGCGACCGCCGATCCGGCGGAGGTCCCGACCAGCCGGTCGGCCGTCGTGAGGTCGATGCCGGCGTCGAGCAGACCCGTGAGGATGCCGAGCTCCCAGGCGATCCCGGCAACGCCGCCGCCACCGAGGACCAGCGCCCGCGTCACGCCGGGACCAGTCCCGCCCACTCCCGCAACGTCGGCAAGGCATCCGTGTGCGGCGGAAGGATCACGATGCACCGCTCGAGCCCGATCTCGGCGTAGTGCGCGATCACACCCGCGTCAGGGCGCACCGCGTGCAGCGTCACCGGCGGCACCGGGCGACCCGCCTCAGCCGCGTGCGCGGCGAGATCGCTGAGCCGCTCGCCGATCTTGCGCTGCGACGGCATCGGCATCCACCCGGTGCCGTACTCCACCGCATGCCGCATCGACAGCTTGCTGCTGCCACCGACGAGCACCGGCATCGGCTGCTGCACCGGCTTCGGCCACTGCCACGACGCCGACACCTTCGCGTGCTCGCCGTCGTACGACGCGACGTCGCTACCCCACAACGACTGCATCAGCCTCACGCGGTCGCGAAGCACGTCCCAACGTTGCGCGTAGTCGACTCCGTGATCGGCCATCTCCTCGGCGTTCCACCCCGCGCCCACGCCGAAGAGGAACCGGCCACCGGAGATCAGGTCGAGCGACGCCACCTCTTTCGCGAGCACGATCGGGTCACGCTCGGTCACGAGGCAGATGCCGGTGCCGAGCCGCAGCCGCTCGGTCACGGCAGCCGCGGCCGCGAGCGTGACGAACGGGTCGAGCGTGTGGGCGTACTCCTCAGGCAGCTCGCCACCATTGGGGTAAGGCGTCTCGCGCGACACCGGGATGTGCGTGTGCTCGGCTACCCAGAGGCTTTCGAAGCCGGCGTCCTCCGCCGCGCGCGCCACGTCGCGGATGTCGTTCGTGAGATCGGTCGCGAACAGCGAGATGCCGACGTACACCGGATCAGTGACCTCTCAGTCGAAGGTGATGACTTGGCGGATCACGTCGCCGGCCTGCATCGCCACGAACGCGTCGTTCACCTCGTCGATGGTGATCCGCTTGGTGATCATTCCCTCCAAGTCCAGCCGCCCCGCCCGCCACAGATCGAGCAGCCGCGGGAAGTCACGCCTGATGTTGGCCGAGCCGTAGTACGAGCTGCGAACCGTCTTCTCGTTGTAGAACAGCTCGAAGGCGCTGAAGGACACCATGTCGTCCGCCGG
>JAICMG010000201.1 GCA_025929365.1 Frankiaceae bacterium | reverse complement strand
GACGCCGGACAGGTCGTGTGGGTCGCGGCCGGGCAGCGCTGGCACGACGACACATCGGTCTGCCCGGAGTGCGGAGGCGTGCTGGCACGCTCCGGGACGGACTGGTGGAGCGACTGCGGGCTGCGGCGCCCGGTCCCGGCCTGGCGGGCCGAAGGCATGACCGTCGTCGACGCCGACGGCGCGCGCCACGACGTGAGGCTCGGCATACCCGGCGTCGTCAACGTCGGCAACGCCGCACTGGCCGCCGCGACGGCCGCATTGTGGGGCGTGTCGTCCGCCGCGGCGTTCGAGGCCATGGCCGCGATCAGCACGGTCGAGGGTCGCTACCTGTCGACGAGGTACGCCGGCGCACCGGTCCGCCTGCTCCTCGCCAAGAACCCGGCCGGCTGGACCGAGGCGCTCACGATGGTGCCCGCCGACCGCGAGCACGTCGTGGTCGCGGTCAACGCGCGTGCCGCCGACGGTCGCGACCCGTCGTGGCTGTGGGACGTGCCGTTCGAGCAGCTTGCCGGCCGCCAGGCCGTCGCCACCGGTGAACGCAGTCGGGACGTCGCCGTCCGACTGCAGTACGCCGGCGTGGAGCACGAGCGCATCGACGATCCCGCCGAGGCGCTGACAGCGGCCGCTCGTGGCGGGCCGGTCGAGGTGCTCGCCAACTACACCGCGTTCCAGGCCTATCGCCGGGTCGTGCGCGATGGCTGACCCGGTGCGGATCGCGCTGGTCTATCCCGCGGTGCTCGGCACGTACGGCGACGGCGGGAACGCCGTCGTGCTCACCCAACGGCTGCGGTGGCGCGGGATCGACGCCGAGACCGTCCCGGTCGAGATCGACCAGCCGTTGCCGGACGAGGCCGACCTCTACGTGCTCGGCGGTGGCGAGGACAGCGCGCAGACCCTCGCCGTCTCTCGGCTGGCCAACGGCTCGCTACGCCGCGCGGCGGATCGCGGCGCTCCGATCTTCGCCGTGTGCGCGGGCTACCAGATCCTCGGCGAGACGTTCCTGGACGGCCACGGCGACGCTCACTCGGGCCTCGGGCTGATCGACTGCCGGACCGACCGGCTCGACGGGCCGCGCGCGATCGGCGAGCTGCTCGTCGACGCGAGTGCCGCCGCCGTCGGCGTCCTCACCGGATACGAAAACCACGGCGGGCGGACCGTCCTCGGGCCTGCCGCCACACCACTCGGCGTAGTCCGTGCGGGCATCGGCAACGGTCACGCCGGTGCCGACGGCGCCGTGCAAGGAGCGGTCGTGGCGACCTACCTCCACGGCCCTGCGCTGGCCCGCAACCCCGCCCTCGCCGACCACCTGCTGAGTCGGGTCACCGGCCCCCTCGCGCCGGTCGACGACCGCGAGGCGCATGAGCTGCGCGAGGAGCGGTTCCGCGCTGTCCGGGCCGCCGGCCGCGGAATGCGGCGGGGGCAGTGGCGGCCTCCCGCCCGGGACAGCTAGCAACTAGCTCGCGGCGCGCTCCGGTTCCCGGCCCACTCCGACCGCGCCGTACACCGCACTCAGCCCGACCACGGTCGCCATCGCCGCGATCGGCACCCCGGAGTCGTTGAGAGCCACCCCGAGTACGGCCGTCACGGTCGCCGCAATCGCCCCGGCTCGAAGGCCGGGCACCCGCTCGAGAGCGACCAGCAGCCGCGGCCGCGCGGCGACGGCTGTGACGATCGCGATTGCGACGACGAACGTGCCGACCGTCGGCCCGAAGGTCGCCAACACCGCATCGAGCTTGCGATGCACCTCAGCGCCGGCTCCCCCATGCAGGATCTGGCCGACGAAGCGTCCGACGTGAGTCTGCGACGTCGCCGGGCGCGAGTAGTCCGCGAGAGCGACCAGGACCGCGACGCCGAGCGTTGCACCGACGGCGACCAGCGCACGCCGCCAGGTGACCTTCGCGCCCATCACGAGCGCGACGAGCACGATCGCGCCCGGCAGCAGGGAGAACACGCCACCCAGATCGTCACCGAGCTGCGGCGCGCCGTCGACGACGACGGCAACTCCTGCGATGGCTGCGGCTGCCAGCACCCCGCGACGCCCGCCGAGACGACCTCCCACGACGCTTGCGAGCAACAGCGCCGACGTCGCGATGATCGAGAAATCAAGGTTTCCCACGCCCCGGAACCGGCCGGCGATGATCGGGCTGTCCCCCATCGGCGCCGAGAACTGCAGATGGGCCCCGGTCAGCTGGTCGAGGACCAGCGCGACGAAGGTCGCGGTCAGTGGCACGGCCAGAGCCGCGGCACCGCTTCGTCGTGCGGCCACGGTCGTGACCGCAGCGATCGCGACCGAGGCACCGATGACAAGTAGCGCGAAGATCGGTTGGCCCCACCGCCACCACGGCAGCCCGTTCATCACGAAGACGAGCGCGGGAGCGGGGGCGAGGACTCGTGCCAGCCATCGCGCACTCCGGCGAGACGACGGCCACGGCAGCAATGTCAGCAACATCAGGACGATCACGGCGATCCCGAGCGTCAGGAAGGTGCGCTGTCCGAGCGTTCGCTGGGCGAACGCGTGCCGGTTGTCGTCGACGTACTTCGAGTACGCCTGAACGTTGGCGCCGCTCTGTTGCATCGGACGGCCGACGATCGTGGCAGGAACGGCCGCGCGCTCGAGGGTGAGGATCGTCGGGGCAATGTCGATGAGCTGCACGAACGGCGCGTGGCCGGAGGCCGAGGAGCGCAGCTCGGTGTGTGTCCAGCCCGGGCCCTTGAGCGCGAACATATGGAGGTTGGCGCGCCCACTCGCGATGTCGCTGATCCCGGCCACCATCACGCTGGCTGCCGGCGGCACCGACTTCAGCGTCGTGGCAAGCCATCGGTCGACCTCGTTGTCCATCGCGACGCGCAGGGGCACCGTCGGCTCGAGCATGTAGTAGATCTGCGGGTTGAGCGTCGCGACGACGGCTCCGCGCGGCGCCCTCTCTGCCGCCGCCATCGCGGCTGCCATCGACGGCGCCACGGCGCTCACCGAGCCTTGCTCGTCCGCCAGCAGTGGCGCGGCGGCTTGGCTCACGGCGATCGTCCGGACCCCCGCGTCGCGAAGGGAGGTGCCGAGCACGCCGATCGTCGAGCGGTACTTGGTGTGGGCGTTGAGAGCCCTGAGGGAGTTCCACGTGGCTGGCGGGATCGGGCAGTTGCTGTTCAGCGCGGTGGTGCGGTTTCCCGCGGTGACCGCCAGGATGCCGGCGCCGCACCGGGTGATGCCGCCGGCGGTCTTGACGCTGAGCTCACCGACCGCAGCATCGGCGGCGAAGCGCCGCAGTGTCGGCATCGAAGCCACATCCGCCCACGACAGGCCAGGGATCGCCACCAGCACGGTGACCGGCCGCGCCGACGAGGGGGCCCCGGCCGCGGCGGCGCCCGCAGGCGTGGCGAGCACAACGGAGGCGGCGGCCGCGATCAGGGCGGCCGCCCGTCGCAGGCTCACTGCTCGTCGCGAACGATCTCGACCGGGCCCAGACCGAGTGTCTCCAGATCCTTCGCGAAGCCCGAGGCGTCACCCACGACAACCGTCACCAGATCGTCCGGCCGCAGCCGGCTCGCCGCAGCGCCGTTCACCTCGTCGAGCGTGACGTCGAGGATCTTCGCGCGCAGCGCATCGAAGTGGTCGTCTGCGAAGTCGTGGACGACGATGTCGCCGAGGCCGGACGCGACGGAACCGACACCCGCGAAGTTCACCGGGAAGACACCGGCGCGATACGACCTCGCTTGCTCGAGCTCCTCGGCCGTCACACCGTCGCGCTGCACCCGATCGATCTCGGCGATCATGTCCTGCAGCGCAGGGACCGTGACCTCGCTCTGCACCGCGGCACGTGCGGCGAACACGCCACCGTGCTTGCGGGTGTCGAAGCCGCCGAACGCGCCGTACGCATAGCCCTTCTCCTCGCGAAGCTTCATGTTCAGGCGTGAGGAGAACATGCCACCGAGGACGAGAGCCATCGTCGTCATCGCGACGTAGTCATCGATTGCGCGCGGCGGACCGTCGTGTCCCATCATCACGACCGACTGCACCGAACCGGGCCGGTCGACGACAACGACGCGCCTCCCGGACTCGCGGGGGGCGACCACAGGCTCCCCCGCAGCCGAACCGTCGCCTTCCCATCCGTCGAAGACGGTGTGGCCGAGCGCTTCGAGATCGACGCCCTCGAGGTCGCCGACCACGACGAGCGCAGCAGCCTCCTTGCGGAGCCGGGCGTCTCGGTAGCCGCGAATGTCCGTGTGCTCCAGCGTCGACAAGGTGTCCGGCACGCCCCCGTCGGGGTAGGCGTAGCGACTCCCCGGCTGGAACAGCGCACTACCAAGAGCTTCCGCCGCGAGCACGGCCGGCTGGCTCCGCTCGATCCCGATCTCATCGATCCGCTCGTCGAGCACCCGGTCGAGCACCTCGTCGGCGAAGTCCGCCGATCGCGCGGCGTCCGCGAGAAGGGCGGTCGCCCCGGCAAGCTCGCCCGCCGGCACCTCGAAGCCG
>JAICMG010000153.1 GCA_025929365.1 Frankiaceae bacterium | reverse complement strand
TCCCGTCGCCCACCGGCAAGCCTGGCCGGATCTGAACAGGCGGCGCACCCGGCCTGGCAAACTGGTTGCATGGGAAAGCGACGGGTGCGGCTTTCGGCCGTCGGCGCCGGGCTGACGCTCAATGCGCTGCGTCCGCTGCCGAGCGGGAACCCGCTCGCGATTCCGAGCTTCTTCACCGGCTGGCTCACCACCGAGCTGGCTCCGCAGAACCTGGTCGTGACCGCCGCCGGCTCCGCCGCCATGCTGGCGCGCAGGCGGGGGAAGCTCGACCACGACGCGAAGGTCGCGCTCGGCCTCAACGCGGTGTCCGCAGCCGGCCTGGCCGCTCTCATCGCGCAAGGGCTTCGGGTCCGCGGCGTCGTCGAGTCGGCGCTGGCGGAGGCGTTCGGCTCGGACTATCTGGCTCGCCTCGACCCGGCTCCGGCGAAGGCCGACATGACAACGCCTTGGCGCCAGGTGCTCGCTCCGTGGCGTACCAGGCATCCGGACGTGAAGCGCACTCGCAACATCGCCTACGTCGACGGGGACAAGGCCGGGCGGCACGCGATGCTCGACATCTACCAGCCTCGCGAGCCCGGTGCCGGCCGTCCGGTCCTGCTGCAGATCCACGGGGGCGGCTGGGTGATCGGTCGCAAGGACGACCAAGGCCTGCCGCTGATGACGCACCTGTCGGCGCGTGGCTGGGTCTGCGTCGCACCGAACTACCCGCTGTCCCCCAAGGCGACGTGGCCCGAACACCTTGTTGCCATCAAGCAATCGCTCGCCTGGATCCGGCGCAACATCGAGCACTACGGCGGCGACCCGTCGTACGTCGTCGTCACCGGTGGCTCGGCCGGCGGACATCTCGCCGCGATGGTCGCACTGACCGCCAACGACCCGCAGTACCAGCCCGGGTTCGAGGACGTGGACACCTCGGTGCAGGCGTGCGTCCCGTTCTACGGCGTGTACGACCTGGCCAACCTTCTCGACACAAGGGCCGGCGAGCGCGAGTACAGGCATTTCTTTGCGCCGACGCTGTTCAAGAGCCGCGATCGCGACATCGCGCGCGCGGCATCGCCGCTGTCACACATCCGCGCTGATGCGCCGCCGTTCTTCATCGTTCACGGTAGGTATGACTCGCTCGTGAACGTGGCAGAGGCGCGAGAGTTCGCGCGCAGGTTGCGCGAGACATCGAGCTCGGTCGTCGCCTACGCGGAGCTCCCGGGCGCGCAACATGCGTTCGACGTGTTCGCCTCGATCCGCAGCGCGCACGTCATCCGAGCGGTGGAACGCTTCCTGCGCGTCGTGCAATGGAGCCAGACCGGCCAGCGCGAGACGGCTCCCGCCGCGCAAACCCAGCCCGCCTAGCTTCAGCCGGCCGGAAGCGACGCACGGAGGTGAAGTCGTCAAGACCCTTGGCGGGAGCCGTCCCACCATGAACGCAGCGACAGCAGGTGCACGCCGTCGGGCGCGGCTTGATAGATGTTGACGACGGCAATGTCGAGCTTTACCCCGGCGGCGACGATCGCGAACCGGATGACGCCCGCCACCTCGCTGCCGCACTCGTATGACCGCTCGATCTAGTAGCGAACAGCGCGGCCGCGCGAGGCATGAATCGCGACGCGTATGTGACATAGGTGTCGTGAATCGCGACGCGTATGTGACATAGGGGCGAACTGTCACAACACCTATGTCACATGCGATCGAGGACGCCGGATCGCGGTGGGCGCTAGCGCATGACGAGGGCGATCGTGGACTCGAGGTCCTCGAGGACCTGCGAGACCGTCATGCGCCCGGACAGAAACGTCACGACGTCGATCAGCCACACCTTGCCGATGATGTGCGCCCGCAGCGTGTCCTGCTCGTCGGGCGCTACCCCCGGCTCGTGTGCGCCTGCGGCGATGAAGCCGACGAGCACGTCGCCCACGGCCTCGACGTCGGCCGCGGCGTCGGCCTCGGCGCTCATCAGCGCCCGCACCATCGCGCCGGACAGCCGCCGGTTCTTTGCGAGAAATCGGGTCACGTGCGCGACGACCCGGTAGACGCGCTCCTCCGGCGTACCCGTGTCGCCTGCCGGCACGCTGTCTCGGAGATCAGTGAAGGTGCGTCCCAGCGCCGAGACCAGCAGGTGCACCTTCGACGGGAAGTACCGGTAGAGCGTGCCGAGCGCGACCTCCGCGCGTTCGGCAACTTCGCGCATCTGGACGGCGTCGTACCCGCCCTCACTCGCGAGCTCGACTGCAGCGTCGAGGATGCGCTCACGCCGAGCGACCTGCGCGGCGGGAGTCTCTCGACCCGCGTCGGTCTGGGTCATCGGTGTCAGCTCCCTGCCGAATCGAGCAATAGCTCCTTGGCGGTCGCAGCCGCCCACGGATAGTCGGCCTTCCCGCTCGGCGAACGTCGAATCTCAGGTACGACGAAGACGAGCCGCGGCACCTTGTAGCGCGAGACCCGCGTCGCGCAGTGCTCCTCGATCTCCGGCTGGGTCGGTGCGGCCGTCTCGGCACGAATCTGCAGCAGTGCCGTCACGCGCTGCCCGAAGCGCTCGTCGGGCACACCGGTCACGACGGCGTCGTACACCGCCGGATGCGCCTTCAGCGCCGCCTCGACCTCTTCGGGGAAGACCTTCTCGCCGCCGGTGTTGATGCAGACGGAGTGCCGTCCGAGTACGGCGATCGCGCCGTCCTCCTCGATCGTCGCCGCGTCGCCGAGCAGCACGTAGCGCACGCCGTCGACGGTGACGAAGCTCTCCTTCGTCTTCACCTCGTCCTTGTAGTAGCCGAGCGGCACGTGGCCGCGCTGGGCGACGCGGCCGACCTTGCCGGAGCCGGGAACGATCGGCTTGAGGTCGTCATCCAGCACCGTGGTGCGGTCGTTGACCGTGAACTTCAGCCCCGCATCCGGACTCGATCCTTCCTTGCCGGTGCCCTGGAAGCCCGTCTCCGAGGCGCCGAAGTTGTCCATGAGCGCGACGTTCGGAAGGTGCTCCTTGAGCATGTCCTTCACGGTCTGCGAGAAGATCGCGCCGGCCGAGCTGAGCACGAACAACGACGGCAGCTCGGTGCCCTTCAGCGGGCCGGCGAGCGCCTCCGCCATCGGCCGCGCCATTGCGTCACCGACAATCGACAGCGAGTTCACGCCCTCGCGCTTGGCGACCTCGATGACCTCGATCGGGTCGAACTTCTTGACGAGGATCACCTTCGAGGCCTGCAGGAACGCGATCCATGTCGCGAGCTGCGCCGCCCCGTGCATGAGCGGCGCCACGGGGAACATGACGAGTGCGCCGCGGCTCGGCGCCCGCTCGGCGACCTCCTCGGGTCTGCTGACCGGCGTTCCTACGGGGTCAGCGCCGCCCATTCCGGCGTAGAAGATGTCGTGCTGGCGCCACATGACGCCCTTCGGCATGCCGGTCGTGCCGCCGGTGTAGATGATGTAAATGTCGTCGGAGGACCGCTCCGGGAACCCCTCGCGCGCGGGTGACTGCGCGGCGAGCGCGTCGTTCCAGTCGACCGCGCCCACTGGGGCTTCCCCATCGCCGACCGAGATGAAGCTCTTGAGCTTCGGCGCCCGATCCCGGACCGCGTTGATCCGCGGGGTGAACTCGGTGTCGTGCACCAGCGCGACGAGGTCCGCGTCGTTGAAGAGGTAGAGCAGCTCCTCCTCGACGTAGCGGTAGTTCACGTTGACCGGTACGGCGCGGACCTTGAAGCAGGCCACCATGGTCGTGACGTACTCGACCCCGTTGTAGAGCTGCACCCCGATGTGGTTGCCCGGCTCCACGCCGATGGAGAGGAAGTGGTGCGCCAGCCGGTTCGCGCGCGCCTCGAGCTCGGCGTAGGTGAGCCGGTCGTCACCGCACACCAGGCACTCGCGTTCTCCGACGACGTCGACGATCGACTCGAAGATGTCGCCGAGGTTGAACTCCACGTGCGCTTCCCCCTATGCCGGTGTCGCGGCGAGCATCGCGCCGAGTGAGAGCAGCTGGCGGGTCGGCGTACCGAGCTCGTGCTCGATCTGCTTGCACCAGATGAAGTACCGGTGGACGGGATAGTCGATGTCGACGCCGATGCCGCCGTGGAGGTGCTGGGTGGCATGCACGACCCGCATGCCACCGTCGCCCGCCCAGTACTTGGCGATCGCGACCTCTTCGTCGGCCGGCCACCCCTCGGACAGCCGCCACACCGCCTGCAACGCCGTCAACCGAATCAGCTCCGCGTCGATGTAAGCGTCCGCGGCACGCTGCCCGACGGCCTGGAACGACGCGATCTTCTTGTCGAACTGCTCCCGCTCCGACGTGTACTTCGCCGTCATCTCGAGGGCTGCCTTGACCACACCCGCCGCGACCGTCGCCAGCGCCGCGGTGTGGTGGCGCACCAGGTCGGCGTAGATCTCCGCGCCGTCCGCGATCACCTGCGAGGCGTCGAGCGTGACACCGGAGAAGGAGAGCAGCGCCTGGGGCTCGTGGTTGGTGGTGTGGAGCTCGGTGAGGGCAACGCCCGCCGTGCCCTTGGGCGCCAGCGCGAGCACCGTCTTCCCGTCGGCCGTTGCCGGTACGACGACCACGTCGGCCTCGGCGCCGTACGGCACGAACCCCTTCTCGCCGTCCAGCACCCACTTGTCGCCGTCCTGGCGGGCGGTCAGGTCCGACAGCTCACCGAAGGCCGTGGTGAGCACCGTGTCGCCCGCGGCGACGCCGGCGAGCAGCGATCCCACCGCGTCGGGCGCGGCCTTGCCGAGCACGTACGCGGTGACCAGCGTGGCCACCGCCGGAACCGGTGCCACGGCGCGGCCGATCTCATCGAAGATCACAAAGAGGTCCAGGAACCCGAGCCCCGCGCCGCCATGCGCCTCGGGGACGGCGATGCCGGTCAGCCCAGCAGCGGCGAGCTGCTTCCACAGCTGCGGATCGAAGACCGATCCGCCTGCCGCCTCGAGGGATTTCAGGTGCTCGTGGGTGCACTGCTCGGTGAGGATCTCGTGCGCGAGGGCCTGCAGCGCGACCTGATCCTCGGAGAAAGAAAAGTCCATGTCTCTGTCCCGTCTGTCTCAGGTCGTGGCTATCGGAGCGAGCGCGGCATGCCGAGCCCGAAGATGGCGATGAGGTCTCGCTGGATCTCGTTGGTGCCGCCGCCGAAGGTCAGGATCAGCGTGCCGCGGTAGGACCGTTCGAGGCGTCCCGCGAGAAGGGCGCCCGGCGAGTCGCCCTTCAGGACACCAGCCGCGCCGAGCACCTCGAGCAGCAAGCCGTAGCACTCGCAGTACTGCGTCGTGCCGTACACCTTGACCGCTGAGGAGTCAGCGATCGAGACCTTTCCGACGCTGTCCTGCCAGACGTTCTTCCAGTTCAGCAGCTGAAGCGCCTCGAGCTTCGCCCGTACCTGCGCGAGGTGCACCTGCACCCACTCCTGGTCGATGACGCGGCGGCCGTCCGGCAGCTTCGTCTGCTGCGCCCACCGCAAGACCTCGCTGTAGTTCTTCTCGAGGTGTGCGGGGACCGCGAGCGAGATGCGCTCGTAGTTCAGCTGCGTCGTGATGATCGACCAGCCCTTGTCGATCTCGCCGACCGTGTTGCTGACCGGAACGCGCACGTCCTGGTAGTACGTCGCGTACGTCGCGTGGTCGCCAATCGTGTTGATCGGCGTGTAGGAGAAGCCCTCCGAGTCCGTCGGCACGAGGATGATCGAGATTCCCTTGTGCTTGCCGAGGTCGGGGTTGGTCCGGCAGGCGAGCCAGATGTAGTCGGCATGGTCGGTCAGGCTCGTGAAGATCTTCTGGCCGTTGATGACCCAGTGGTCGCCGTCGCGCACCGCCGAGGTCTTCAGCCCGGCGAGGTCGGTGCCGGCGCCCGGCTCGGAATACCCGATCGAGACGAAGCACTCGCCGCCGAGGATCCGCGGCAGGATGTCGTTCTTCATCTCCTCAGTGCCGAACTGCTGGATCGCCGGGCCGATGGTGTTGATCGACAGGAACGGCAGCGGCGCCCCGGCGCGCTGAGCCTCGTCGTAGAAGACGAACTGCTCCATCCGGCCGAAGCCCTTGCCGCCGTACTCCTTGGGCCACCCGACCCCGAGCCAGCCGTCCTTGCCCATCTGCCGCACGGCCGCCATGCACTCGGGCGTGCCGAGGCCTCCGTGTGACATCGCGTGCGTGACCTCGGGGGTCACGATGGTCTTGAAGTACTCGCGCAGCTCGTCGCGCAGCGCAAGCTGGGAGTCGGTGTAGGCGATCCGCATGGTGGCTCTCCGTCTTCCTTCTAGAACCCGGCGCTGGCCGTCGCGCCGCCGTCGACGGCAAGCTCGGCTCCGGTCATGTACGACGACGCGTCACTGGCGAGGAACACGATGACCTTGGCGACCTCGTCGGCTTCACCCATGCGCTTCAAGCCGGCGACCCGGCTTGCGATGTACTTCCGGCCCTCGTCATCGACCACCGCGCGCGTCATCGGCGTGTCGATGCCGCCGGGGTGGACCGAGTTGACGCGGATCTTGTCCTTGCCGTTCTCGAGCGCCGCGACCTTGGTGATGCCACGGACGGCGAACTTGCTCGCCGTGTAGGAGCCGCAGAACAGCGTCGCGCCCAGGCCCTCGGTCGAGGACAGGTTGACGATCGAGCCGCCACCGGCGCGCTTCATCGCAGGGATCGCATGCTTCATCCCGAGGAAGACACCCACCAGGTTGACGTCGAGGATCTTGCGGAGCTCGGTGAGCGGGGTATCGGTGATCGCGTTGAACAGCAGGATGCCGGCGTTGTTGACCAGGACGTCGAGCCGGCCGAAGTCGCGCTCGACCTCCGCGACAAGCGCTGCCCAGCCCTCCTCGTTGGAGACGTCGAGGTGGACGTAGCGGACCCGCTCGCCCAGCTCCTCGGCGAGCGCCTTGCCCTCGTCGTCGAGGATGTCCGCGGCGATGACAGTCGCGCCCTCTGCGTGGAGGCGACGCACGGTGCACGCGCCCATCCCCCGGGATCCTCCCGTGACGATGCAGATCTTCCCGTCGAGCTTCAGGTAGTCGCTCACTTGAGCGGGTCACTTCCCACGACCCACATCGCGAAGAACTGCGCGCCCCCGCCGTAGGCGTGGCCGAGTGCGCGGTGAGCGTTCGGCACCTGATGGTCACCCGCCATGCCCCGGACCTGCAACGCGGCCTCGGCGAACCGGCACATGCCGGATGCGCCGATCGGGTTGGACGACAGGACACCACCGGAAGGGTTGATCGGCATGTCGCCCGACATCGACGTGCTGCCGTCGTCGACCATCTTCCAGCCCTCGCCCTCGGCGGC
>JAICMG010000060.1 GCA_025929365.1 Frankiaceae bacterium | reverse complement strand
CTGCAGATCTTCGACGACACGACGTGCGTCGTTCGCGCGGCGCTGCGGTGGACGGAGTTCTACGCCCACGAGTCATGCGGCAAGTGCACGCCGTGTCGCGAGGGCACCTACTGGATGGTGCAGATCGTCGAGCGGCTCGAGCGCGGGGACGCCGACGGCACCGACATCGACACGCTGCTCGATGCGTGCGACAACATCTTCGGCCGGGCGTTCTGCGCGCTCGCTGACGGTGCGGTCAGCCCGATCGTCTCCTCGATCCAATACTTCAGGGACGAGTACGTCGCGCACTGGGAGCTGGGCAAGTGTCCGTTCGACCCGGCGGCGTCGACGTTGTTCGAGATGGCCAACGCGTGAGCACCACGGACGAGTCGACCGTGGTCGAGACCGTCACCGTCACGATCGACGGCATCGAGGTCGCGGTTCCCAAGGACACGCTGATCATCCGGGCCGCCGAGATGATCGGGATCCAGGTGCCGCGGTTCTGCGACCATCCGTTGCTCGACCCGGTCGGTGCCTGCCGGCAGTGCATCGTCGAGGTCGAAGGTCAGCGCAAGCCGGTCGCGTCGTGCACCGTTCCCGTCACCGAGGGCATGGTGATCAAGACGCAGCTGTCGTCGAACGTCGCCGAGAAGGCGCAGCGCGGCAACCTCGAGTTCCTGCTGCTCAACCACCCGCTCGACTGCCCGGTCTGCGACAAGGGCGGGGAGTGCCCGCTGCAGAACCAGGCGCTGTCCAACGGCGCCGCGGAGAGCCGCTACAAGGACGAGAAGCGCACCTACGAAAAGCCGATCCCGATCTCCTCGCAGGTGCTGCTCGATCGCGAGCGCTGCGTGCTCTGTGCACGGTGCACGCGGTTCTCGCAGCAGATCGCGGGGGACCCGTTCATCGAGCTGTTCGAGCGCGGCGCCCTCGAGCAGGTCGCCATCTACGAGGACGAGCCGTTCGCGTCGTACTTCTCCGGCAACACGGTGCAGATCTGCCCGGTCGGCGCCTTGACGGGTGCGCAGTACCGATTCCGCGCCCGGCCCTTTGACCTCGTGTCGACGCCGTCCGTCTGCGAGCACTGCGCGTCCGGATGCCAGCAGCGCACCGACTGGCGGCGCGGCAAGGTGCTGCGCCGGCTCGCAGGTGAGGACGCGGCGGTCAACGAGGAGTGGAACTGCGACAAGGGTCGCTGGGCCTTCGCTTACGCAACCGCCTCCGACCGCATCACCACTCCGCTGGTTCGTGACGACGACGGCTATCTCGTCGAAGCGTCCTGGACCGAGGCGATCGCGCGCGCGGCGGAAGGTCTCGCGCGTCACGTCGGCCGGACCGGTGTGCTGACCGGTGGCCGCCTCACCGTCGAGGACGCCTACGCGTACTCGAAGTTCGCGCGCCTCGCCCTCGGCAGCAACGACATCGACTTCCGCGCCCGGCCGCACTCCGTCGAGGAGCAGCAGTTCCTTGCATCGCGGGTTGCGGGCCGCTATCTCGAGACGACGTACGCCGACCTCGACCGAGCTCCCGCGGTGCTGCTCGCGGGCTTCGAGCCCGAGGAAGAGTCCCCGATCGTCTTCCTGCGGCTGCGCAAGGCGGTCAAGGAAAACGGGCTGCAGGTCTTCGGGATCACCTCGCTGACCTCCGCCGGACTGCGCAAGCTGGGTGGCCGGCTGCTCGCGACTGCGCCGGGCGGCGAGGCGGCGGCGCTTTCCGGTCCGCCCAGCGACGTCGAGGAGGCGCTGCGGGCCGCGGGCGCGGTGATCCTCGTCGGGGAGCGGCTCGCGACTTCAGCTGGTGCGCTGAGCGCGGCGGCAGCGCTCGCCGACCGCACCGGCGCGCGGCTCGCCTGGATCCCGCGTCGTGCCGGTGACCGCGGTGCTGTCGAGGCAGGATGCCTGCCTGGTCTGCTGCCGTTCGGGCGACCGCTGGCCGACCAGATCGCGCGCGACCAGATGAGTGAGGCATGGGGCGGCGAGATCCCGATGGGTCCGGGTCGCGACGGCGACACGATCCTCGCGGCAGCCGGCGCGGGTCAGCTGGCGCTCGTCGTTGCCGGCGTCGATCTCGACGACGTCTCCGACCCGGGCGGCGCGCTGCGCGCGATCGAGGCGGCGCCGTTCGTGGTCAGCCTCGAGCTCCGCGAGTCGGCGGTCACCGATCGCGCCGACGTCGTCTTCCCGGTGTCGGCGGTCGCCGAGAAGCCGGGCCTCTTCCTCGACTGGGAGGGACGCATGCGCCCCTTCGATGCGACGCTCGAGGCCGAGGGCGTCATGCCCGACCACAGGGTGCTGCATCGGCTCGCGCTCGCTATGGGTGTCGATCTCGGTACGCCGGACTCCGCCACGACGCAGGCGGAGATCGCAAAGCTCGGCTCGTGGAGCGGTGAGCGCCCGGTCGCGCCCACGGTGGACGCCGGCTCGCCCGCGACCGCGCCGAGCGGGCAAGCCGTCCTGGCGACGTGGCGTCTTCTCCTCGACGACGGCCGGCTTCAGGACGGCGTGCCAGAGCTGGCCGGCACCCGCAGGCCGTCGGTTGCCCACGTCTCGGCGGCGACCGCCGACGCGCTCGGCCTCACCGACGGCGGGAGCGTGACCGTCGGCACTGACACGGGTTCCATCACGCTCCCGGTCTCGGTGCACGACGTCGTCGACGGTGTCATCTGGCTGCCGGAGTACTCGCCCGGGTCCCACGTGCACGCCTCGCTCGGAGTCGGTGCCGGCGCGGTGGTCAGCGTCGCGGCGGGGGACGGCTCGTGAGCATCGCGGCATTCGCGCCTACAGCTGCCGGCCACACGGCGAGCCTCGGCGTGTTCGGCCACGACCCGTGGTGGCTGAGCCTCGTCAAGTGCCTTGTCGCCTTCGTGTTCCTCGTCGTCACGACGCTGCTGATGATCTGGGCCGAGCGCCGGGTCATCGGCAGGATGCAGGCCCGGCCCGGCCCCAACCGGGTCGGCCCGTTCGGCGTCCTGCAGGGCCTTGCCGACGGCATCAAGCTCGCGCTCAAGGAAGACCTGATCCCGGCGATCGTGGACAAGCCGCTCTACATCCTCGCGCCCATCGTCGCGAGCGTTCCGGCGTTCCTCACCTTCGCGGTGATCCCGGTCGGCCCGGTGGTGTCCATCGGCGGTCACCACACGCCGCTGCAGATCACGGACCTTCCGGTCGCGGTGCTGTTCTACCTCGCGATGGCTTCGGTCGGCGTCTACGGCATCGTGCTGGCCGGCTGGTCGAGCCGCTCGCCGTACCCGCTGCTCGGCGCTCTCCGATCCTCGGCGCAGGTCATCTCCTACGAGGTCGCGATGGGTCTCTCCCTCGCTGCGGTGTTCCTCTACTCCGGCTCGCTGTCGACCTCGGCGATCGTCGCGTCCCAGCACAAGCTCTGGTACGCGCTGCCGCTGATCCCGTCGTTCCTCATGTACATGGTGTCGATGGTCGGCGAGACCAACCGCGCGCCGTTCGACCTCCCGGAGGCCGAGAGCGAGCTCGTCGCGGGCTTCCACACCGAGTACTCGTCGCTGAAGTTCGCGATGTTCTTCCTGGCGGAGTACATCAACGTCACGACGGTCTGCGCGATCGCGACGACGCTGTTCCTCGGTGGCTGGCGCGCGCCCTGGCCCCTGTCGCTGATCGGCAACGACACCCTGAACCACGGCTGGTGGCCGGTGCTGTGGTTCCTCGGGAAGCTGTTTGTCCTGCTGTTCGGCTTCATCTGGATCCGCGGCACGCTGCCGCGGCTGCGCTACGACCAGTTCATGCGCCTGGGCTGGAAGATCCTGATCCCGTTCAGCCTGGTCTGGATCCTCGTGGTCGCGGCGTTCCGCGAGCTGACGAACGAAGGCAAGAGCCGCCTGACGACGCTGATGTACGTCGGCATCCCGATCGCCGCGATCGTGTTGATCTGGTCGTTCGTGACCGAGGCGCGGATCAACCGCCGGCTCCAGCAGGAGCAGGACCGGCTGCAGGCCGCCGCGGTGTCCCAGCGCGATGCGTACCCGATCCCCGTGCTCGCCGGCGTTCCCAGCATGGACGTGCCGGCAGTCGCGAGCACGACCGACGACGGGCCGGAGGTCCTCGATGACTGACCAGCTCGAGCCACGTCAGGGCGGCAGCCCTGCCATCCAGCAGAGTTCGGGGGCGCCCGAGGAACGGCGCTCCAACCCGATCAAGGACACGCTCGCGCCGATCGCCGGCTTCGGGGTGACCTTCAAGACGATGCTGACCAAGACGGTCACGGAGCAGTACCCCGAGGACAAGCGCCCCACCGAGCCGCGCTACCACGGTCGGCACGTGCTCAATCGTCATGCCGACGGCCTCGAGAAGTGCATCGGTTGCGAGCTGTGCGCGTGGGCTTGCCCAGCGGACGCGATCTACGTCGAGGGCGCCGACAACACCGAGGAGGCACGGTTCTCACCGGGTGAGCGGTTCGGCGCGGTCTACCAGATCAACTACCTGCGCTGCATCTTCTGCGGGCTGTGCATCGAGGCGTGCCCGACGCGCGCGCTCACGATGAGCAACGAGTACGAGCTGGCGGATGACAGTCGAGCCGACCTGATCTACACCAAGGACCAACTGCTCGCTCCGCTCCAGCCGGGCATGGAGGCGCCGCCGCACCCGATGCGCCTGGGCGATGACGAGAAGGCGTACTACGCGCCGAAGGGGTCCGGCCAGTGACCTCGACAGTTCTTGCCGCCGCGTCGTCAGGCGCGCCCGCGACGATGCACGAGGCGGTGCTGTTCTGGCTGCTGGCGCCGATCGCGGTTGCGGCCGCCATCGGTCTCGTGGTCGCCCGCAGTGCCGTCCATGCGGCGATGATGCTCGCGGCGGTGATGATGTGCCTCGCCGCGTTCTACACCGCGGAGAACGCGCCCTTCCTCGCCGTCGTACAGGTCGTCGTCTACACCGGCGCGGTCTTGATGCTCTTCCTGTTCGTGCTGATGCTCATCGGCGTCGACTCCACCGAGTCATTGATGGAGACCCTGCGCGGCCAACGCGTCGCGGCGGGCGTCATCGGCCTGGCGTTCTCGATCCTGCTGCTCGCCGCGATCGACGGCGGGATCGCGAGCTTCCACCCGAAGGGGGTCGTCAGTGCCGAGGCCGGCAAGGGCAATGTCGCCGCGATCGCGCAGCTGTTGTTCAGTCGCTACGTCTTCGCCTTTGAAGCCACCAGTGCGCTGCTGATCACCGCCGGGCTCGGGGCGATGGTCCTCGCGCACCGCGAGCGGACCTCTGCCCGGCAGACACAGCAGGAGCGGATGCAAGAGCGGGCGTCGCGCGGTGGTGCGGCGATCGCCCCATTGCCGGGGCCGGGCGTCTACGCCGACCACGATGCGATCGACACCCCGGCGCTGCTGCCGGACGGCACGATCGCCGCCCTCAGCGTCCCGTCCTACCTGCAGGTGTCGTCGGCCCAGCCGCGCCGTGAAGATCCGGAGCTGGGGGCATGAGGGTCGACTACTACCTCTACCTTTCCGCGGTGCTGTTCACCATCGGCGCGGTGGGTGTCCTGGTCCGCCGCAACGCCATCGTCGTCTTCATGTGCGTCGAGCTGATGCTCAATGCGGTGAACCTCTCGCTCGTGACCTTCGCGCGTCTCAACGGCAGCCTGGACGGCCAGATCATCGCCTTCTTCGTGATGGTCGTCGCGGCGGCTGAGGTCGTTGTCGGGCTCGCGATCATCATGTCCATCTTCCGGTCCCGGCGGTCTGCCTCCGTCGACGACGCGAACCTGCTGAAGTACTGAGGTCGGGGGATATGTACAGCGCGTTGCACGCGGTGACGTACGCCAAGTCGACTGGCGTCTTCGACCTCACCTTCCTCCTGGTGCTGTTTCCGGCGGCCAGCGCAGCCGTCCTGCTGCTCGGCGGCCGGCGGACCGATCGCTGGGGCCACCTGCTCGGGTGTGCCGCGCCGCTCGCGTCGTTCGTCATCGGCGTCATCGAGTTCTTCGCATTGATCAGCCGCGACGGCGGGCAGAGCCGTCAGCTCGACCAGCATCTGTGGACGTGGGTGCCGGTCGCCGGCTTCCATGCCAACGTCAACGTGCTGCTGGACCCGCTGTCGATCACGTTCGTGCTGCTCATCACCGGTGTCGGCTCGCTGATCCACATCTATTCGGTCGGCTACATGGAGCACGACCCGGATCGGCGCCGGTTCTTCGGCGAGCTGAACCTGTTCGTCGCGGCGATGCTGCTGCTGGTCCTCGCCGACAACTACCTCCTCCTGTACGTCGGGTGGGAGGGCGTCGGCCTCGCGTCGTACCTGTTGATCGGGTTCTGGTCACACAAGCCCAGTGCGGCGGTCGCGGCGAAGAAGGCGTTCTTGGTCAACCGGGTGGGGGACGTCGGGCTTTCGATCGCGATCATGCTGATGTTCGCGACCTTCGGAACGTTCTCGTTCTCGGGCGTCTTCACGGCGGTCCACGGCCCGGGGGTCCGGTCCGGGACGATGCTCGCGATCGGTCTGATGCTGCTGCTGGGCGCGTGCGGCAAGAGCGCGCAGGCGCCGCTGCAGTCGTGGTTGCTCGACGCGATGGAGGGTCCGACCCCGGTCTCGGCGTTGATCCACGCCGCGACGATGGTGACCGCCGGTGTCTACCTCGTGGCGAGGTCGGGCGCGATCTACGACGTGTCGCCGCACGCGCGACTGGCGGTCGAGATCGTCGGCGCGGTCACGCTGACGATGGGCGCGATCATCGGCTGCGCGCACGACGACATCAAGAAGGTGCTCGCCGCATCGACGATGAGCCAGATCGGCTACATGATGCTCGCCGTCGGCCTGGGCCCGGGCGTCTACGCGATCGGCATCATGCACCTGCTGACGCACGGGTTCTTCAAGGCCAACATGTTCCTCGGCGCCGGCTCGGTGATGCACGGCAACAACGACGAAGTGAACATGCGCCGCTACGGCGGTCTGCGCAAGCTCATGCCCGTGACGTTCGTGACGTTCGGGTTCGGCTATCTCGCGATCATCGGCATCATCCCCTTCTCGGGCTTCTTCTCGAAGGACAAGATCATCGAATCGGCCCTCGACAAGGGTGGTGCGACCGGAGATCTCTTCGGCGCGGTCGCGATCGCGGGTGCCGGTCTGACCGCCTTCTACATGACGCGGCTGATGATCATGACCTTCTTCGGCGTGAAGCGCTGGCCGCGCGACGTGCACCCGCACGAGTCGCCGAAGATCATGTTGATCCCGATGGCGATCCTCGCCGCCGGCTCGCTCCTCGCGGGATACCTGCTCGTCCTGGGCGGCTCGTTGCAGCACTTCCTGACGCCGAGTGTCGGAAGCAGCATCGAGCAGGGTGCCCACACGATCTCGCCGTGGGTGCTCAGCGTCATCACGCTCGCCGTCGTTCTGGGCGGGGTGGCGGCGGCCTGGTGGCTCGTCGGACGCAAGCCGGTGCCGGCCGAGCCACCGACGCACGTCACCCTGGCGACGAAGGCCGCTCGCCGCTCGCTGCTCGGCGACGACATCAACGAGTCGATCTTCATGCACCCCGGCGCCTATCTGACGAGGGCGCTGGTGTTCTTCGACAACCGTGGGGTCGACGGGATGGTCAACGGCCTCGCGGCGTTGGTCGGTGGGTCGAGCGCGCGGCTGCGGCGGACCCAGACCGGATTCGTCCGTTCCTATGCGCTGTCGATGTTGGCAGGCGCACTCGCCATCGCCGTCAGCCTGTTGCTCGTGAGGGTGGGGTGACGCCGCGATGACGACGCTTCCTGCCCACTCCGGCTTCCCGTGGGTGATGGTCATCGGGCTGCTCCCGCTGCTCGGCGTCGCGGGCATCCTCCTGCTCCCCAAGGCGCGCGAGGCCGAGGCCCGCATGATTGCGCTCGGCGCCTCGGTGGTGACCTTCGCCGCCTCGATCGGCATGGCGATCGACTACAAGGTCAGTGGCAAGCCGTTCCAGTTCACGCAGGACTACACCTGGATCAAGGCCTTCGGCGCGCACTATGCGCTTGGTGTCGACGGCATCGCGCTTGCGCTGATTCTCATGACCACAGCGCTGACACCCATCTGCGTGCTCGCGTCGTGGCACGACGCAGAGCGGCTGTCGCCGGACGACGAGGCCTCGAGCGGGCGCGGTCCTCGCCTGTTCTTCTCGTTGCTGCTCGCCACCGAGACGCTCGTCATCGGGGTCTTCGGCTCGCTGGACGTCTTCTTCTTCTACGTCCTGTTCGAGGCGATGCTCATCCCGATGTACTTCCTCATCGGGTCCTTCGGCGGGCCCCGGCGGTCGTACGCCGCGGTGAAGTTCCTGCTCTACTCCCTTGTCGGCGGCCTGCTCATGCTCGTCGCGGTCATCGGGCTCTACGTCACCTCGGCCCACCAGCTCGGCCACGGCACGTTCGACTACCGCGTTCTGATCAACCAGGTGCACATCTCCCACCACGAGCAGATCGCGCTGTTCCTCGGGTTCTTCATCGCGTTCGCGATCAAGGCGCCGCTCTGGCCGTTCCACACCTGGCTGCCGGACGCGGCGAGTGAGGCTCCGACCGGGACAGCCGTCATGCTCGTCGGCGTCCTCGACAAGGTCGGGACCTTCGGCTTCCTGCGCTTCTGCATCCCGCTGTTCCCGTACGCGTCGAAGCTGTTCGCGCCGTACATCCTCGGCCTCTGTGTGACCGGCATCCTGTACGGCGCGCTCGTCGCAATCGGCCAGAAGGACCTCAAACGGCTGGTCGCCTACTCCTCGGTCTCCCACTTCGGTTTCATCGCGCTCGGTGTCTTCGCGTTCACGACGCAGGGGGGCTCCGGCGCGACGCTCTACATGGTCAACCACGGCTTCTCGACCGGCGCGCTCTTCCTGGTCGTCGGGTTCCTGGCTTCGCGGCGCGGGTCGCGGATGGTCGATGACTTCGGCGGTGTCGCCAAGGTGGCGCCGTGGCTCGGCGCGATGGTGCTGATCGCCGGCCTGTCCGCGCTGTCACTGCCGGGGCTGTCGACCTTCGTCAGCGAGTTCCTCGTGCTGGTGGGCACCTTCACGGTGCACCGCTGGTTCGCGGTCGTCGGCATCGCCGGCATCGTGCTCGCGGCGGTCTACGTGCTCTGGATGGTGCAGCGCACGATTCACGGCCCGGTCACGCGAGCGGTCGAGGGCTTCCGCGATCTGTCGTTGCGCGAGGCCTGGGTGATCGGGCCGGTGATGCTCGCGATCGTCTTCCTGGGCGTCAACCCGAAGCCGCTGCTCGACCGGATCAACCCGTCCATCCAGCGCGTCAACGTCGACGTCCGCCACGGCGACCCGCTTCCAGGGGCCGCGATTCATTGTGTGCGGCTCCCAACCAGAAGCTCTGCCGCATACTCGTCGAGTCTCACCTTGTCGTTGGCGGCCGCGCGCTGCCCGACCGGATACGTCGAGTTCACGTCGCATGTGACCCTTACGTCCATCTCGACCGGGAGCACCGTCAAGTGAGCGACTTCCACTCCCCGTCGATCGCCTATGCGGCGCTGTCGCCGATCCTGATCCCCGGGATCGCGGCGACGGTCGGCGTGCTCGTCGACGCGTTCGTTCCCCGGGCCATCCGCTGGCAGACGCAGACCGCGGTCGCACTGCTCGGCCTGATCGGGGCGTTGATCGCGGTGTCGGTGCTCGCCGGCACCCATACCATCACCGCCGACACGGCGGTCGCGGTCGACGGCCCGGCGCTGTTCATCCAGGGCACGATCGCGATCCTCGGCATCGGGAGCATCTTGCTCGTGTCGGACCGCTCGCCAGGCCTGGACGGCGGAGCCTTCGTCGCGCAGGCGGCGACCGCGCCTGGCTCGCAGGAGGAGCGGGAGGGCGCCGCTTCGGGTCACGCGCAGACCGAGGTCTTCCCGCTGATGATGTTCGCGATCACCGGCATGATGCTGTTCCCGGCGTCCAACGACCTGCTGCTGCTGTTCGTCGCGCTCGAGGTGCTCTCGCTTCCGCTCTACCTGATGTGCGGGTTGGCGCGGCGTCGCCGGCTGCTCAGCCAGGAAGCCGCGGTCAAGTACTTCCTGCTGGGCGCCTTCTCCTCCGCCTTCTTCCTCTACGGGCTCGCGCTGCTCTACGGCTACGCCAACACGGTCTCCCTCGCGGGGATCCAGGCCGCGACCGTCAGCAGCGGCCACAACGACAACCTGCTGTTCCTCGGCCTGGGCCTGCTCGCAGTCGGCCTGCTCTTCAAGGTCGGCGCCGCTCCGTTCCAGTCGTGGATCCCGGACGTCTACCAGGGCGCGCCGACGCCGATCACCGCGTTCATGGCCGCGGCCACGAAGGTCGCGGCGTTCGGCGCCCTGCTGCGGGTCTTCTACGTGTCCTTCGGGGGCCTTGGCTGGGAGTGGCGGCCCATTGCGTGGGCAATCGCGATCCTCACGATGGTGGTGGGCTCGCTGTTCGCGATCACCCAGACCGATGTGAAGCGGATGCTCGCGTACTCCTCGGTCGCGCACGCCGGTTTCATCCTGATCGGCATCATCGCGCTCAACAAGTCCGGCCTGTCGGGGTCGCTGTTCTACCTGCTGACCTACGGCCTGACGACGATCGGCGCGTTCGGGACGCTCAGCCTGATCCGGGACCCGGACGGCGAGGCCACCCATCTGTCCCGATGGGCCGGTCTGGGCCGTCGCTCGCCGGTCGTTGGCAGCGTGTTCGCCCTCTTCCTGCTGGCGCTTGCGGGCATCCCGCTGACGTCCGGCTTCACCGGCAAGTTCGCGGTGTTCTCCGCCGGCGTCTCAGGGGGGGCCACCCCGCTGGTCATCGTCGGCGTCGTCACGAGCGCAGCCGCGGCGTTCTTCTACGTGCGGGTCATCGTGATGATGTTCTTCGCCGAGCCGGTCGCCGACGGACCGGTCGTCGCGACGCCGGGTGGAGGCACGGCCGGCGCGATTGCGATCGCGGTTGCCGCGACCGTCCTGCTGGGCATCGTCCCGCAGCCGGTCCTGGACCTTGCCAACCGAGCCGTGCCGTTCTACCACTAGGCGATATGACGTCCGGGAGCGCGGCCGGCGTACTCGGGATGACCATCTCTCCCGAGCTCGATGGCGCGCTAGGGAAAGGGCTCGCGGCGGTCGAGACCGCACTTCGCGACGCCGTCACGACTGCGGATGGTTTCGTGAACGAAGCCGCCACGCACCTCGTCACGGCGGGCGGCAAGCGGTTCCGCCCGCTCGTCACGTTGCTCGCCGCGCAGTTCGGCGACGCCTACGCGCCGGGCGTCGTACCGGCCGCCGTCGTCGTGGAGCTGACGCATCTCGCGACGCTCTACCACGACGACGTGATGGACGAGGCGGACATGCGCCGCGGCGCTGATTCGGCGAACAGCAGGTGGGGCAACGCGGTGGCGATCCTGACCGGTGACTACCTGTTCGCCCGGGCGTCGGATGTGCTCGCCGATCTCGGTCCCGAAGCGGTGCGGCTGCAGGCACGGACCTTCGAGCGGCTGGTGCAAGGACAGATTCGCGAAACCGTCGGACCGAACGACGGCGACGATCCGGTCGAGCACTACCTGTCGGTGATCTGTGACAAGACCGGCTCGTTGATCGGCACGTCTGCCCGGTTCGGCGCTCTGCTGTCCGGCGTCACTGCCGACCACGTCGAGCTGCTCACCGAATGGGGAGAGCGGATCGGGGTCGCGTTCCAGCTCTCCGACGACCTGTTGGACGTGGCGTCGGACGCTGCCGAGTCGGGAAAGACGCCGGGAACCGATCTGAGAGAGCACGTGCCGACGCTGCCCGTGCTGCTCCTCCGGAAACACGATCGTGCCGAGGACGCCGCGCTGATCAGCGCCCTCGACGGCGACCTGTCCGACGACGCTCGGCTGGCCGATGCGCTCAAGCAGCTGCGCGCCCACCCCGTCATGGCGGAGGCCGCGGAGGTGACGCGCGGGTGGGGGGCTCAGGCGCGGGAGTCGCTCGCCGGCCTGCCGTCAGGAGCGGCAAGAGACGCGCTCGAGTCACTCTGCGACGTAGTGGCCAACCGCCGCATATAAGCCCGGCCGAGGCGACGCATGGCTCTTCGGCACTAGGTTGCGGATCGGCTGCGGGCCGAAGCGGCGTAAAAGGCGAGCGCGCCTGGCGCGCGAGCCTCAGCCGCGGAGGTTCGTTGCCGTCCGCAGCTCCTAACCGAAGAGGGCTTTGGCGATGAGGTCGTTCATGACCTCTGTCGCGCCGCCGCCGATGGGGAGCAGGCGCGCATCGCGGTAGTGCCGCTCGACCTCGGTGTCGCGCATGAAGCCCGCGCCACCATGAAGCTGGACCGCGGCATCGACGACGAACGAGCAGGCCTCGACGGCTTGGTTCTTGGCCATCGCCGCCTCGGCGAAGACCTGCTCGCCGGCGCAGTGGCGCTCGATGATCGAGTGCGCGTACGTCCGGGCGACATCGACCGCCCTGGTCATCTCGACCAGCTTGTGGCGCACCACCTGCTTGCTGATCAGCGGCTTGCCGAACGCGATGCGCTGCTTGGTGTAGGCGACCGTGAGATCCAGCGCCCGCTGCGCGACGCCGTAGCCGTGCACCGCGAGTCCGAGGCGTTCGCCGGCGAAGTTCTGCGCGACCTGGATGAACCCGCTGCCCTCGGCACCGATCAGGTTCGATGCCGGGACGCGAACGTCGACGTAGGACAGCTCACCGGTGTCGCTGCACAGCCAGCCCATCTTCGAAAGCCGGCGTACGACGGAAAAGCCCGGGGAGTCGGTGTCGACGACGAGCAGCGAGATGCCGTGATGCGGATCGTCACCCGTGCGCACGACCGTGGTGATGAAGTCGGCGCGAGTCGAGGAGGTGATGAACGTCTTGGCGCCGTTGACGATGTAGTGGTCACCGTCGCGCACCGCCCGGGTGCGGATTCCGGCGACGTCCGACCCGGCATCGGGCTCCGTCACGGCGAGCGAACCGATCTTCTCGCCCGCCAGCGTCGGCCGGACATACTTGTCGATCAGCGCCGGATCGCCGGAAGCCACGATGTGCGGACATGCGATGCCATGGGTGAACAGCGCCGACAGCAGGCCACTCGATCCGCCCGAGTAGAGGATCTCCTCCGACACGACCGTGTTGTCGATCGTGGAGCCTCCCTGACCGCCCACCGACTCCGGGAAGGCCGTGCCGAGCAGTCCGGCGGCAGCCGCCGCCTTGTGCAGGCTGCGAGGTACTTCGCCGTCCTCCTCCCACTGCGCCAGGGAGGGGACGATCTCGCGCTCGGTGAAGTCACGCACCACCTTGCGCAGCGCGATCCGCTCGTCGGTCCGCCAGACGTCGGTCATTGGTTCTCGTGCTCCAGCAGTGCGGTCGGGACGTCCACGTGGCGCGCCCGGAGCCACTCGCCGAGGCCCTTGGCCTGCGGATCCTGTCGGGTCGAGGACGCGACGCCCTCTCCGAGCAGGCCCTCGACGACGAAGTTCAGGGCCCGTAGGTTCGGCAGCTCGTAGCGCTCGACCTTGTACGCGGCGGTCTCCGGCAGCAGCTGCTGGAACATCGCGACGTCGAGAAACGACGCGAGCCATTGGTAGGTCGCGTCCGTGCGCACCCACACCCCGAGGTTGGCGTTCCCGCCCTTGTCGCCGCTGCGCGCCCCCGCGATGGCGCCCAGCGGCATCCGCCAGGTCGCCCCGCCGTCGTATGACGCGGCGGGAGCAACCGGCGCGGGCGGCGGAGGAGTCGGTGCGCCGGCCTCGGCGAAGACCTCGATCCGCTCGTCGTTCTGGGTGACCACGCGGTGCTCGACGCGAGCGTTCGGGATGTACGCCGGCTGGTACACGCCGTACGGCGTCGCCTCCCCGGGCGGCGAGGTCATCGTCGCGCCCGGGTAGGAGGCGAGCGCGATCTCGACCGCCGCGCTGGAGAACGGCCGGCCGATCTTCTTGGCATCGCTGTCCTTGACCGAAACGGTGAGCCGCGCGACCGCCTGCTCGTTGTCCTCCGGATCGTCGCGATCGGTACGCGCGAGATGCCAGTCGACGGTCTCGATGCCGTCGAGCACCGGCGCGAGCTGGCGACGAACGAGGTCTGCTTTGGCTTCGATGTCGAGTCCGGTCAACAAGAACGTCATCGAGTTGCGGAAGCCGCCGAGGGTGTTGATGCACACCTTCGTGGTCTCCGGCGGCTCCAGACCCCTCACCCCGGAGATGCGGACTCGATCCGGCCCGTCCTCGGTGAGGGAGATGGTCCGGAAGTCGGCCGTGACATCGGGGTTGAGGTAGTGCGGTCCGGCGATCTCGTACAGCAGCTGCGCCGTGACCGTGCCGACGTCGACCAGACCCCCGGTGCCGTCGTGCTTCGTGATCACGGCGCTGCCGTCGGAGCTGATCTCGGCCAGGGGGAAGCCGAGGTGCTCGATTCCCGGCACCTCGGTGAAGTAGGGGTAGTTGCCCCCGGTTGCCTGCGCGCCGCACTCGAGCACGTGGCCCGTGACGAGGGCACCCGCGAGGGCGTCGTAGTCTTCACGCGCCCAGCCGTGCCACCACGCGGCCGGCCCGATGACCAGCGCCGCATCGGTGACGCGCCCGGTGATGACGACTTGCGCGCCGCCCTCGAGTGCCGTCCCGATGCCCCACCCGCCGAGGTAGGCGTTCGCGGTGATCGTGGACGGCGGCAGCTCGAGGCCGGCGCGCCCGAGCTCGTCCTTACGGGGGAGCAGGTCGTCGCCCTCGATGTAGGCGACGTTCACGCGCAACCCGAGCTTCGTCGCGATCTCGCGAACCGCCGCCGCGCACCCGGCCGGGTTGAGCCCGCCCGCGTTGGCGACGATCTTGACGCCGCGTTCCCACGCCAGGCCTAGGCAGTCCTCCAGCTGGCGGATGAACGAGGCGGCGTACCCGCGCGTCGGGTCCTTCGCCTGGGTCCGCCACAGGAGGAGCATCGTCAGCTCGGCGAGGTAGTCGCCGGTCAGGACGTCGAGCTCACCGCCTTCGAGCATCTCGCGCATCGCACTGAAGCGGTCGCCGTAGAAGCCCGAACAGTTGCCGATTCGCAAGGGCCTCGCCACGTCCACCTCCCCGCCCACCGCCCAATCGCGGAGTCGGCTACGCCGACCATTCCCGCGGGGACGCTACCAATCCCAGGACTACCCTGACGGCAATGGCCGACGTCACGATCGAGTGGGGCCACACCTTCCATCTGCGGGTACTCGATGTGGGGCTCGCCTGCTGCGCGGTGGAGTTCGCCGCTGCGGCAGCCCGCGGCGCTGACATGGCCGCCCTCGGTGCGCGGCCGTTCGCCCCGGAGCCACGCGAGGCGAATGTCATGGTCATCTCGGGCACGGTCACCGACAAGCTCGCCCCGCACGTCAAGCGGCTGTACGACGAGATGCCGGCCGGCAGCTATGTGATGTCGTTCGGTTCGTGTGCCAACTGTGGCGGGCCGTACTGGGACTCCTACAGCGTCACCAAGGGCGTGGACCAGATGATCCCGGTCGACGTCTACGTGCCCGGATGTCCGCCACGGCCCGAGGCACTGCTCGGCGGGCTGGCCTTGCTGAACGATCGAATCGCTGCCGATCTCCGGGCCGCACCGTGACGCCCGACGCGCTGCTCCACCTCGTCAACGAGATCACCGGCGCGACCACGGCCGACTCGTTCGGCACGCCCACCGTCGACCTGGCGGTGGATGCTTGGCTGACGTCAGCAGCCGCGTTGCGGGACGACCCTCGTACCGACATGGACTACTTCGACTGGCTGTCGGCGTACGACGACGGCGATGCCGGTCTCGCGGTCGTCGCTCGGGTCTGGTCCGTCGCGCTCCGCCACGGCAGCGTCCTTCGTGCGCGCGTCTCGCGAGACGGTGGTGCGCTGCCCAGCCTGACCGGCGTGTGGGCCGGCGCCGCGTGGCACGAGCGTGAGACCCACGAGATGTTCGGCATCGAGTTCGAGGGCCATCCGGACCTGGCACCGCTGCTGTTGTCTGAGGGCTTCAACGGCCATCCGTTGCGCAAGGAGTTCGGGCTCGCCTCGCGCGCCGCGAAGGAGTGGCCGGGCGCCAAGGAGCCGGGCGAGTCCGTGGCCGGCCGCAAGCGTCCGCTCGGCCTTCCCTCCGGCGACCGATGGGGCACGACGTGACGCTTCCGGAGCGTAGCCGCGGGGTGATCGCGTTGCGGGAGGAGTCCTGCACGTCGTGCATGGTTTGCGCACGCGAGTGCCCCGACTGGTGCATCTACATCGACTCGCACAAGGAGACCGAGCCCGCGACGGCGGAAGGAGCGCGGCCTCGGACCCGCCATGTGCTCGACCGGTTCGCGATCGACTATGCGCTGTGCATGTACTGCGGCATCTGCATCGAGGTCTGTCCATGGGACGCGCTGTTCTGGTCACCTGAGTACGACCATCCGTCCACCGACGTTCTCGGGCTGACCCACGAACGTGACACGCTCGGCGTCTGGATGCGGTCCGTGCCGAGCCGGCCGACGCAGACGGGATAGCAACGGCAACCCCGCGGCGCTGCCGATCATGGGCACCGCGAGTACTTCGACCTCGCGCCGGTGCGCGCGGCGTACGGCATCGAGTAGCCGCTCGCCGTACCGTCAAACCGTGATTCGCACGCGGCTTTACAAGGACGGCAAGGTCGTCAAGGAGAACTTCGACCCCGCGGAGATCTCCGACCATCTCGAAGCGAAAGACGCCTGCCTCGTCTGGCTCGACCTCGGCGCCCCGCGACCCGAGGACCTCGCCCTCATCGCCGAGGAGTTCGGCCTCAACCCGCTTGCCGTTGAAGACGCGAAGAACGAGCGGCAGCGCCCGAAGCTCGACCACTACGACGACCACGTCTTCATCTCGCTGTACGACGTGGCTCTCGCCGAGGACGGCACGTTGGTGGCTCACGAGCTCGCGGTGTTCGCCTCACAGCGATACCTGATCACCGTCCGCAAGAGTCAGGGTTACTCGATGGATCAGGTCGTCGCGCGATGGGACGACAACGAACACCTCGCGAAATACGGTGTCGGCTTCCTGTTGTGGGGACTGCTCGACGTCGTTGTCGATGGCCACTTCGACACGGTGCAGCAGCTCGATGACCGGATCGACGGCCTCGAGGACCTGCTCTTCGAGCCCTCGGACACCGGCACGGCGGTGCAGCGCGAGTCCTACGACCTTCGCAAGTCACTGGTCCGGATCCGCCGCGTCGTGCTTCCCACCCGCGAGGTTCTCAACTCGCTCATGCGGCGGGAGAACGACTTGGTCGACGACGCGCTGATGCCGTACTACCAGGACGTGTACGACCACGTGCTGCGCGCCGCCGACTGGACCGACTCGCTGCGCGATCTGGTTTCGACGATTCTCGAGACGCATCTGACGATCCAGGGCAACCGGATGAACGAGATCATGAAGAAGGTCACGTCCTGGGCCGCGATCGCGGCCGTGCCGGCGGTCGTCACCGGCTACTACGGCATGAACGTTCTCGTATACCCCCACGCCGGCACGGAGGCGGGCGGGATCGCCGCGTTGGTACTGATGGCAGGGCTCGTCGCCGTGCTCTATGTCCTGTTCAGGAAATCCGACTGGCTGTAGTTACGCGTGAGCGGTGATGCTCGCCCGCCAGAAGCCGCCCGGGTCGTACGTCTTAGCAAGGGTGTAGACGGCGTTCACCTTGATGTTGCGGAAGCCGGCATCGCTGACCATTTGGCACAACGCGTCAAGCGATGGTACCCACCACACCACGTCGGACCACCCGCCTAGGTACTGCACGTGCGGACCAAACATGCCATGCCGGTTGTCGAGCTCGACAACGTCAGACAGCAGAAACGTGCCGGACGTCACCGATCGGATCCGCTCGAGTGCGGTGAGCGGATCACGAAGGTGAAGCAGCAGGTCCCCGCAATGGACGAAGTCGAACAGGCCATGTTCATCCGGGTCGAGACGGTAGACGCTGCTGTGTCGCCGCTGGACCGAAGACCCCAGCGCGCGATGCGCGACGTCGAAACCTTGGCCGATTGGCGGGAGCGTCGTGATGCGATCCACAAATGGCCGGGTCAGAGTGGGGAAGTCCAGTTCTCGAAGGTCGTCAAGATCGATGGCCGTGACGTCGGCGCCGCGCCGCTCCATTTCGAATGCCCAGAATCCGTCGAAGGTCGCGACGTCGAGCGATCGCTTCCCGGCCATATCGGCCGGGAGGCCGTACCTTGGGAGCACTGGCCGATGGTCGAACTGGCCTGGTGTCACGATGCCGCCCGGCAGCTCGAGCGTGTGGTACCAGCTGATCGAGGCGATCAGCTGGGTGAGGTCGTCTTCACTCGTCCACCCTTGCGCCTTGGCGTGTTCGGCGCCCTTCTCGGATGCGACCGTGATGAAAGTTGTCGTGCGCTCCACATCTCGCTCGCGCAGCCTGGGCTGCGGCGGCGGGTCGAGATAGCGGACTTCGGCAGCTTCGGGTTGCGCATTCTGCATGCGACGTCGCTGCAAGCGATGCACGACACGGTCGGGAACGGAGACCGAGACTTCCCAACCGCGCCAGCGCGCCCGATACGCCACGCGTCGGGTCTATCACAGGGCCGGTCCGGCCCAACAACGCGTCGTCCTTGCGTCAGCGGTAATTGGTGAACTGCAGGGGGATGCCGATGTCTGCGTTCTTGAGCAGCGCGATCACGGCCTGAAGGTCGTCGCGCTTCTTGCTCGACACGCGCACGGTGTCACCCTGAACGGCGGCCTGGACGCCCTTCGGGCCGTCCGTCTTGATCAGCTTGGTGATCATCCGCGCCTTCTCCGAGTCGATGCCCTGACGGATCTTCATCGCGAGCCGTGAGTTCCCGCCGGCGGCCGGTTCCGGATCACCGTGG